>NZ_JBSSDA010000001.1:0-319294 GCF_054060305.1 Thermostichus sp. OS-CIW-31
AAGCTACCAAAGATAGGAAAAGTGCCTATCAACTTGCATCGTCCTATCCCAGATGGGTTCAAGGTCAAGCAGGTGAGGGTACTGTCCAAGGTAAGAGGGACGCAATGGTATGTCGTCGTTACCATCGAATCGGACATATCGGTTCCCGATGCTCCGGTTCACGGTCGTGCGATTGGGATTGATCTGGGATTGGAACGGTTTTTGACGGTTTCAGATGGTAGCTTCCAGGAGCGACCCAAGTTTTTTAGGTCGATGCAACGCAAGCTGAAATTGCTGCAACGCAGAGCGGCACGAAAACAGAAGGGGTCACGAAACTGGGAGAAGGCACAAATCAAAGTTGCCAGAATGCACCATCGGATTGCGAACCGTCGTAAAGATTTCCACCTAAAGATGGCTCATAAGCTTTGTGACCAAGCGCAAACCATCTTTGCAGAAGACCTCAATGTCACAGGCTTGACAGGGGGAATGCTGCGAAAAGATTGTGTCGATGTCGCTTTTGGACAATTTCTGTCTCTGTTGGAATGGGTGTGCTGGAAACGTGGAGTGTACTTCGCTAAAGTCAACTCCAACGGGACTAGCCAAACCTGCCCAAGGTGTTTTGCCACTGTCAGTAAGGGGTTGAAGATTAGAGAGCATCATTGTCCTGAGTGTGGGTATCGAACTCATCGTGACCATGCAGCAGCAGAAATGGTTTTGCATCGTGGACTAGAGAATGTAGTAGCCCAGGGACTCTGGGGAACGGAAACAGCCTGCCAAGTCGTTCTGTCGGGGGTCTATGACCTAGATAAGTGGCGTGGGGCAGGAATGCCTAACCGTGAGGTTAGGAGGCCCGCGCTGTGCCGTAGGGTCAGCGTCGGGAGGATGTCACTCTGCTCGCGAGCTTCTCTCTGATTCTGCCCGATTTGGCAGCGAAAAACGCCGAACAGCTCAAGCCCAAAAAGCTCCCGTAGCTCACTTGGATCAAGAGTAGAAAGGGGATCCCCGTGCTCCTCCCAACCCTTTAGGTGTGAGCAGTTGCCCTCCCTCCTGGCCTGCTAACGCGAGAGTGCTCTGGATCCCGGCTCCCCCTTAGGCCCAGAGCATCAACCGCAGCTCGTAGGGATCGTGCATATCGGGGTGAAAGGGCAGCAAGCGGATGGCTAACCCTTGCAAGCCGCTGGCCTCATAGCAAATCTGGCCGGAAAAGATGGCCCGATCCTCCAGCGTCTCCACATAGCGCAGGGAGATTGCCTGTCCTTTCTGAATCTGGCCATCATCCTTGACCGGCCCCTGATAAGCTTGCACAATCACATCCTGAGGTTGCAGGGATCCCAGCCGCACTTCCACCGTCACGGTGAGGGGATCCCTGGCCATCACCACTTGGTCATCCTGTGCCAAGGCAAGGCCGGCAGCGGCAGCTTTCTTCGGGGTTTCGATCTGGACGTTGAGAACCTGGATGTTGTACCAATGCTCCTGCAGGTGGTTTTGCCAACGAACGAACTGGCGGGCCGACTCGAAGTGGTCACGGCGCATGCGGTCGAAGTAGTTGCTGAGAGGAATGTAGGCTCGCTGGACGTACTCCAACACCATGCGCTGCGTGCTGAACTGGGGGCAATTGAGGCGAATCGCCTGCTTCATGCGCTGGATCCACTGGTGGGGTAGGCCATCGCTGCCGCGCTGATAAAAGAGAGGGGCAACCTCTTGTTCCAGCAGGTCGTAGAGGGCATTCGACTCCACCTCATCTTGATAGGCGCGATCCTCATACTCCTCACCGCGGCCAATGGGCCAGCCGGTCTGGTAATAGTCAGCCTCGTCCCACCAGCCGTCCAAAATACTGAGGTTCTGTCCACCGTTGGCTGCCGCCTTCATGCCACTGGTGCCGCTGGCTTCACGGGGGCGCAAGGGGTTGTTCAGCCACACATCCACCCCGGCCACCATCAAGCTGGTGACATACATGTCGTAGTCCTCAATGAAAACCAAGCGCTGGCGAAACTCCGGCTGCCGCGACACCTGCACAATTTGGCGGATCAGCTCTTTGCCGGGTATGTCGCGGGGGTGGGCCTTGCCGGCAAAGATAAACTGCATCGGGTACTGAGGATGGTTGAGCAAAGCCTTGAGCCGTTCCAGGTTGTGGAACAAAAGGGTGGCCCGCTTGTAGGTGGCAAAGCGGCGGGCAAACCCAATGGTAAGCACCTCCGGGTTGAGGGCCTCAGAGGCCCGTTGGATCTCAGCCGCTGAGGCAGCCCGTTTCTGGAGCTGTTCCATCAAGCGCTCGCGGGTAAAGTTAATCAGGCGGGAGCGGCTGCGCTCGTGGGCCCGCCACAATTCCCCATCCGGAATCCGATCCACCTTTTTCCAGAGGGGATCCGAAGGAGGAGCCTCTGCCCAATCCGGCCCCAGGTAGCGGTCGTAGAGGGCTTGGTTCTCCTCCCCCACCCAGGTGCGGACATGTACCCCGTTGGTGATGGAAGTAATCGGCACTTCTTCCAGCGGGATCCCAGGCCACAGCCGGCTGAACATCTTGCGGGAAACCGCCCCATGCAGCTTGCTCACACCGTTCACAAAAGAGGCCATGTTGATGGCCAGCACTGCCATGCTGAAGGGAGATTGGAAGTCGCCAGTATTTTCCCGTCCCAAAGCCAAAAAGCGCTCCCGGCTCAGGCCCATCTGGCTGTAGTAGAAGCCGAGGTAGTAATCGATCTTGTCGGGCGGGAATAGGTCGATCCCGGCGGGCACCGGCGTGTGGGTGGTAAACATCTGGCTGGACTTGGCCACCTGCCAGGCCTCTTCAAAGCTCAGCCCCTGCTCCACCATCAACAGGCGAATCCGCTCTACTGCCAAAAAGGCGGAGTGCCCCTCGTTCATGTGGTAGACGGTGGGATGGATGCCAAGGGCGCGCAAAGCCCGCACACCGCCGATCCCCAGCATGATCTCCTGGTGGATGCGCAGATCTTGGTCGCCACCGTACAGCTCATCGGTGATGTCTTGGTCGTACTGGCTGTTGGGCTCGATGTTGGTGTCCAGAAGATAGAGGGGCACCCTCCCCACCGTCACCTTCCAAATGCGGGCGAACACCTTGCGGTTGGGATAATCCACCTCAATCCGAATTTCTTGACCCTCCGCATCCTTTTGCAGCTCCAGGGGCATGTTAAAGAAATCGTTAACTGGGTAGCGTTCCTGCTGCCAGCCGTCGGGGTTGAGGTACTGGCGAAAATAGCCCTTTTGGTAGAGCAAGCCCACACCCACCAGGGGCAAGCCCAGGTCGCTGGCCGCCTTGAGGTGATCCCCGGCCAAAACCCCCAAGCCGCCTGAGTAGAGGGGCAGACAATCGGCCAAACCAAACTCGGCCGAAAAATAAGCGTAGCACTCCCCTTCCACCGCTTGGGCCGAACGATACTTGCGGTACCAAGTGTCTTCCTGCAGATAGCTCTGCAGTTGTTGGCTGGCCCGTTCCAACTGGGCCAAAAAGCCGGGATCCTCCGCCAATTCATCCAGCCGTTCCTGCCGGATCCGGCCCAGAAGAGCCACCGGGTTGTGGGCACAGGCATCCCACAGATCGGGATCCATGCGCCGGAATAGGCTGCGGGTTTCTACGTTCCAACTAAAATGCAGGTTGTAAGCCAACAAGCGCAGACTTTCCAGCGGAGTAGGCAGGTAGGGAGTGACCTTAAACGTGCGTAGCGGCTTCATAAAGACTGGGAGGAGCGTTGTTTCCACTGTCAGGCTACCTTGCCCTCAGCCTGAGGGCGTGGCTTTTTAACTTGAATGTCGATTTGTAATCCAGTGGATGCCGAGCTGTAATCCAACGGCTGCTCGAACTCCCTCAGGGCTCTATTTGGGATGGATCCGACTGCGCCCCTGGCCGATACGATCGCTGCCATTGCCACTGCGGTGGTGCCTGAACAGGGCAGCGTGGGGATTGTGCGCCTTTCCGGGTCACGAGCCCTTCCCATTGTCCAAGCCATCTTTACCCCTGCCCGCCGCAACGCAGTCTGGGAGAGCCATCGGCTCCTCTACGGCTGGATCCGCGACGAGAAAGGCCAAATCCTAGACGAAGCGCTGGCCGTTTGGATGCAGGCCCCCCGCTCCTACACCCGCGAAGATGTGGCAGAGCTGCATTGCCACGGTGGCATCATGGTGGTTCAGGCCACGTTGCAACAATGCCTGCGGCAGGGGGCGCGGTTGGCCCAGCCGGGGGAGTTTAGCCTGCGCGCTTTTCTGAATGGCCGCATTGACCTCACCCAGGCCGAGAGTGTGGCCGATCTGGTGGCGGCCCGCTCTCCTCAGGCGGCCCGGATGGCCCTAGCAGGCTTGCAGGGTAAGTTAGGGGGATCCATTCGCGCCCTGCGCCAGGAGCTGCTGGGTTTATTGGCAGAAATTGAGGCTCGCCTCGACTTTGAAGAGGATCTGCCCCCCTTGGACGTTGCTGCTTGGCAGGCCCGGCTCCAAGCTATTCAAGCCCAGATGCAAGCCCTGCTGGCCACGGCAGAACGGGGACAACTGCTGCGCACCGGGGTGAAGGTGGCCATTGTCGGGAGGCCCAATGTGGGCAAGTCCAGCCTGCTCAATGCTTGGTCAGGACAGGATCGGGCCATCGTCACCGATCTGCCCGGCACCACCCGCGACGTGGTGGAATCCCACCTGGTGGTGAAAGGGATCCCCGTTCAACTGCTGGACACTGCCGGCATCCGCGCCACCGAAGATCCGGTGGAACGGCTGGGGGTGGAGCGCTCCCAACGCCTAGCCCAGGCTGCCGATGTGCTGGTGCTGGTCATCGACGCCCAAGCGGGCTGGACGGCTGCCGACGCCGCCATCTACGAGTCGATCCGCCATCGCCCCCTCATCCTGGTGATCAACAAAACCGACCTCGCCCCGCCAGAGGGGATCCCTCTCCCCCCCGAGATTGCCCACCGCGTCCCCGCCGTTGCCGCCCAAGGGAAAGGGATCCCGGAGCTGGAAAGAGCCCTGGAGCAGCTCGTCACCCAGGGACGTCCCCAGCCCAATCTGGAGATAAGCCTGAACCAGCGGCAGGCCGCTGCCCTCCAACAAGCCCAAGCCAGCCTGGAACAGGTGGGGCAGGCCATCCAAGCTCAGCTCCCCCTGGACTTTTGGAGCATCGACCTACGGGGCGCCCTACATGCCCTTGGCCAGATCACCGGCGAGGAGATCTCGGAATCAGTGCTGGATCAGATTTTCAGCCGCTTCTGCATCGGTAAGTAGCTCTCCTAACTCATACTCATTTTGAGTTTGTGTTACTATGGGCTCAGTTGGGAAGCCGAAGCGGATCCCCGATAATGGAAACACAATTAGGAGATTAGGCATGGTTACCGCCGAGAAAACCCGTCTCTACCCCACCCGGATCGACTTGCCGGCAGAGGCTCGCGCGCAACTGGTGGAGCTGCTCAACCAGTCCTTGGCAGACACGTTGGATCTGAAGACGCAGGTGAAACAGGCCCACTGGAACGTTAAAGGCATGCACTTCATCGCCTTGCACGAGATGTTCGACACTTTTGCCAGCACCCTGGAAAACTACGTGGACATGCTGGCGGAACGGGTTACGGCGCTGGGGGGCATCGCCCGCGGCACGGCTCGCATCGTTGCCCAAACCTCCACCTTGCCGGAGTACGATCTGGCCGCTGAAGAGGGTCGGGATCACCTGCAGGCTTTGGCAGCCCGTTACGCTCAATATGCAGCTTCCGTCCGCCGCAACATTGACCGCACCACCGAACTGGGGGATGCCGACACAGCAGACCTGTTCACCGAGATCTCGCGCCAGATTGACAAAGATCTTTGGTTTATCGAGGCTCACCTGCAGGCGTGACGCCAGCGAGGCCAGTCACAGGCAAGTGGATCAAGCAAAATGGGCGTTAACGTTCCCCTCCTGTATTTGGTGGCTCTGGCCGGTATCCTCGGCGTGGCGGGCTTCTTTGTCCTGCGGGAGGTGCTGCGGGTACGGGCCCAGGAAAAGGTCATCCGTGAGCTGCAGCCCCGCCTGAGCAAAGGCAAGGGATCCCCGCAGGAGCACTACGAGTTGGGCAGCGTCTATTTGCAAAAAGGCCTCTACGACCAGGCGGTTGCCCAGCTTAAAAAAGCCCTAGAAGTGGCCGGGGAGAACATTCCCCCCGTCTGCAACGCCCTCGGTTTTGCCTACTTCAGCCAGGGGCAGTACGACTTGGCCATCCGTTACTACAAGGATGCCGTGGCTGCGGATCCCGGTTATGTAACTGCTTGGAACAATCTGGCCCATGCCTATGAGAAGAAAAATCTCTATGGCCCAAGCTTGGAAGCTTACGAAACTGCCCTGAAGTTGGATCCCCGAAATGCCATTGCTAAGCGGCGCTCGGAGTCTCTGCGCAAACGGTTGCAGCCCAGCCCCTGAGGATCCCATCTGCAATTTCATCCGCAGAAATACTCTTGACCGCAGCACAGTTGTCCATAGGAGTTGGCTCTAAAGACTCCATCCTGCCTGTGCAGGCACTTCCTTATCCTCTCAAAAGAAGATTGATAATACTGAAATCTTGAGCGCAAATGTAAGATCCGGTATCGTGTTGCCTGGGCTGGTATTATGTCTTAAATAAAACGAGAGGCCATTTCATGGATTCGCAATCGGTAGCACCTGTGGTTTTGGTGATCCTGGATGGCTGGGGTTATCGGGATGCTCTCGATGGCAACGCGGTGCTGGCTGCGGAAACCCCTGTCCTGGATAGCCTTTGGGCTGCCTATCCCCACACCCTGCTGCAAGCTTCGGGTCGGGCCGTGGGCCTGCCAGCAGGACAGATGGGCAACTCTGAAGTCGGGCACCTGACCTTGGGGGCAGGGCGGGTGGTGCCGCAGGAATTGGTGCGCATCAGCGACGCGATAGAGACAGGATCCCTCTTCCAGGATCCCTTGTTGATGCAAGTTTGTCGCCAGCTCAGAGAGCGAGGGGGCCGTTTTCACTTCGTTGGCCTTTGCTCCGAGGGGGGGGTTCACTCCCACATCGACCATCTCTATGGGTTGCTCAAGCTGGCGGCCCAGGCTGAGATTCCGGCCTATGTCCACGCCATCACCGATGGCCGCGACACCTTGCCCCGCGATGGTGCCAGGGTTCTGGCCGCCCTGGAAAAAGAGCTGCAATGGCTGGGCAATGGCGTCATCGCCACCCTGAGCGGACGCTACTACGCCATGGATCGGGATCGCCGTTGGGAGCGCACCCAAAAGGCCTACGAGATCATGACCCAAGACGGCCCTGGCCGTGGACAAAGCGCCGCGGAGGTGATGGAAGCTTTCTATGCCCAGGATCTCACAGACGAGTTCATCCCGCCCACCCGCCTGGCTCCGGGGGCTGTGCAGCCGGGAGATGCGGTGCTTTTCTTCAACTTCCGCCCAGATCGCGCCCGCCAACTTACCCAAGCCTTTGTCTGCCCAGACTTTTCGGGTTTTCAACGCCCCTTGCTGCCGGCTCTCACCTTCATCACCATGACTCAGTACGAGGCGGATCTGCCGGTGCAGGTGCTGTTCAAGCCCCAGAACCTGAATCACCTGCTGGGCCAAGTGGTGAGCGAGGCCGGCCTCAAGCAATTGCGCATTGCCGAGACGGAAAAATACGCCCATGTCACCTACTTCTTCAACGGCGGCATCGAGCAGCCCTTCCCCGGCGAAGATCGCATCCTGGTGCAAAGCCCGCTGGTGACCACCTACGACCAGGCGCCGGAGATGTCGGCAGTGGAAGTGACCGACAAGGCGATAGAGGCCATCGCCCGCCGCGAATACAGCCTGGTGGTGCTCAACTATGCCAACCCCGACATGGTAGGTCACACTGGCAACTACGAAGCCACCATCCGCGCCCTGGAAACGGTGGATCGCTGTTTGGGCCGGCTGCTGGCGGCAGTGGTAGATGCGGGAGGCACTACTTTGATCCTGGCGGATCATGGCAATGCAGAGCTGATGTGGGATGAGAACGGCAACCCCTGGACGGCCCACACCACCAACCCCGTTCCCTGCATTCTGGTGGAGGGGGAAAGGCGCAAAATCCCCGGCTGTGGCGGCGATGTCAAGTTGCGCTCCAACGGCACTTTGGCTGATGTGGCCCCCACCCTGCTGGAGATCTTGGGCCTGCCTCAGCCCCCCGAAATGACAGGACGTTCGCTTTTGCAGCCGGCAGAATACACCATCCTCCAGCGGCAACCCAGTCCTGTGGGGCGGTAGGTGCCAGGGATCCCTTACTCCGTCACTGGGATCCCTTCTTGGGCCAGCCATGCTGTTAGCTCTCCCCAGTTGCGATAGACAGCCAGAACCCGTGAGCGATCGGGGTGATAGGGGGCAGCCAAGCGCTCCAACTGCAAAAAGCGGGCCTGGGGAGGGATCACCGCCGCTTCGGGATCGGGGGGAGTGGGTCGGCGCAAGGAGCTGCTGTAGCCGCGGTAGATCAGCACCAGATCAGACTCTCCCTCGCTTTCCACCTCCACCCGTAGCACCTCTTGCGGGTGGTCTTGGCTATAGCGCTCCAAGGCCAAGGGCCAAGGCAGGGCCCTCATGCTTCCAGTTCCCCCTTATCAGTTCCAGGTCGCAGCCGCCAGACAAAGTAGAGGCTGTAGAGCAGGTAGGCCACCAGCCCCCAGGCCCCCACGCTCCCCAGCAGCTCCGGCGATACATTGGGATGGAAGATCTCCCGAAACCCCAGCGGTGGCCCAAACCAAGCCCGGCACTCCTCTGGCAGAGAAGTGCGGAAAGCACAGGGCACAAAGGCCCCCGAAAAGAGGATCCCGGCCCCCATATAACCAGTCAGGCCCCACCGCCAGAGCAAAAAGGCTCGCGCCGCCCAGGTTCTCGACTGCTCGAGAGCAGCACTCCAGTCCCGCCAAAACCAAAGACAAACCAAGATCAACAGCCGCGCCATTGCTCCACTGAGAAAGCTGACGGGCAGGCCCCCAATCATCAGGTACACCGTCACCGCCAAGAGGCTCGATACCCGCCAATAAACGATCAATAGCTGAATCAAGGGCCGCAACCCCACCGCAAAAGCCCAAATCAGCAGCAGCAATGGCATCACCACCGTCAGCGCCACTGCCAAGCGGTAGTCCAGCCAGATTGCATCCACCAGCCAACTCTGGGGAGTCATCCTCACCCTCTGCCACTCCTGCCCCTTAGTATATGAAACCTGGGGGATCCAGGACGGGACACAGAGAGTTACGGAATGTTAACGCCTGCTGACCATCCCCAGCAAAACTTTACACCAGACAGCTTTCAGAAAGTTTTCCATTTTGCCGCTACCGATCCCCGAAAGTGGTAGATTCTTAGCTAGCTCCTCAGAGGAGTATCCCTGTCGTTCGGAAGGCCAGCTGCCTGTCTGAGCGACCAGCGGAGTCTCCTTCGGACCTTGGCCCAACTTAATCTCATTAAGTATTGTTACTTAATCGTGTTATCTTGGGTTAAGGTCAAACCTTGAGAGGCATGACCTCGAAACCATGGCCCGTTCTTCTAGACTCCTCTCTCACAGTTCTACCCGTTGGAAGGCGACCCAGTGGAAGCCCAGACCACTGCCTCCCTTGGAGAATGCACCTCCTTCTCCGAAGCGGGAGGAAGAGACAGGGGATCCAGTTGCGTCAGAGCCACCCCTTGCCCTGGGGAAGCCCGATTTGGCGAGGAAGGTGAAGGGTGGAGCTAGGGGGGCAGCAGTTGCTGGCAGCGGGAGCTATGAAGCGCTGCAGCTGTGGCTGGTGCTGGTTACCTTGGGGGTAAGTCTGGCCATTGCCGTGGGAGTGGCCCTGGTTTACTCTCTGGGGGTAGCTGCCAACTACTTGCTGGGGGCAGTTGTTGGCGTGGTTTATCTGCGCATGCTGGGCCGCGGCGTAGCGGAGCTGGGCAAAAGCCGCAACCGTTTGGGGGTGACGCGTTTGGCTCTGTTTGTCGGGCTGATCGTTTTAGCCACTCAGGTGAAGTCTTTACAGATATTGCCCATTTTCCTGGGGTTCATGACCTACAAGGTCACCCTGCTCATTCATCTTGTCCAGACCTTGACCCGTTCATCTTCTTCTGTGTGATGCCCATGAACCTGTCCTTCTCCTCTCCTCCTCTTTTGGCAGAACTCGAGGTCGGCCATCACCTTTACTGGCACCTGGGCAAATTCACGGTTCACGGGCAGGTTTTGATCGCCAGCTGGATCGCCATTGCCCTGATCTTGACGGTGGTTATCTTGGGCACCCGTCAACTGCAGCGGGAGCCGGCTGGTCTGCAAAACTTTGTCGAGTATGCCCTGGAATTTGTGCAGAGCATTGCCCGTGCCCAGATTGGCGAGAAAAACTTCCGGCCCTGGGTACCCTATGTCGGCACCTTGTTCCTGTTCATCTTCGTCTCCAACTGGATGGGCAACCTCTTCCCCTGGAAGTTAATTCCCCTGCCGGAAGGGGAGTTGGCCTCCCCCACCAACGACATCAACACCACTGCCGGGTTGGCGCTGCTCACCAGCATCATGTATTTCGTAGCCGGCATCAGCAAGCGGGGGCTGTCTTACTTCAAAAAGTACATCGAGCCTACCCCGATTCTGCTGCCCATCAACGTTTTAGAAGATTTCACCAAGCCCCTTTCCCTGAGTTTCCGTCTATTCGGCAACATCCTGGCCGAAGAGCTGGTGATAGCGGTGTTGGTGTTGCTGGTGCCTCTGTTTATCCCAGTGCCGGTGATGATTTTGTTTCTGTTTACGGGGGCAATTCAGGCTTTGATCTTCTCAACCCTCTCGGCAGCTTACATTGGAGAGGCGCTGGAAGGTCATGGAGGAGGGGATCACCACGATTGATCCCGCTGGTCGGTCGATCCATCTTGAACCTTTTCGGGAGGATCATCTCAAATGGGTCAGCGCAAGGGATCCCTTCTTTTGGTAAGGTTTGTTGGGGCTGACAGATTGGTTCTGAAAGCCGCCGACAAGGGAGTGATTTGAGGCTGTAGTGTATCAGACCCGATCACCTCTGAAGCTCAAGAGACGTTGTTGTTGTGTCAATCACCAAGGAGCATCTCACTATGGATCCGTTAACCTCTGCTGCTTCTGTTCTGGCTGCTGCTCTGGCCATTGGCCTGGGATCCCTGGGTCCTGGGATCGGACAGGGGAACGCCGCTGCTGCTGCGATGGAAGGGGTGGCCCGCCAACCTGAGGCGGAAGACAAGATCCGCGGCAACCTGCTGGTTAGCCTGGCCTTCATGGAAGCTCTGACCATCTACGGCTTGGTGGTGGCTTTGGTGCTCTTGTTTGCCAACCCCTTCGCCTAGTGTCCTACGGGGGCGGGCCGCAGCGATGGCCGAGGTGAGCCATATCCGCCCCCCAACCCGGCCTGACGGTAGACCTAAGTTTCTGTTGGGGTCATAACACCCATGCTCTTCCAAACTCTATTGGCTGTTGAAGCGGCTGAAAAAGGTGGTCTTTTCGATCTGGATGCCACCCTGCCCCTGATTGCCATTCAGTTTTTGCTGTTGGTGGCAGTGCTCAACTCCCTCTTCTATGAGCCGGTTACGCGGGCTATCGACAGCCGCAGCGACTACATCCGCACCACTCAAGCGGAAGCCCAAGAGCGGTTGGACAAGGCGGTGTCGTTGACCCGACAGTATGAGTCTGAGATCAGCCAGGCCCGCTTGCAAGCCCAGCAGGTGATCGCTGAGGCAGAGGCTGCAGCTGCTCGCATTCGTTCCGAGAAACTGGCTGCTGTGCAGTCAGAGATCCAGCAGAAGCTGGAGGCGGCGCGGCTACAGGTCGAGCAAGAGAAGCAGGCAGCCCTCGAACAGCTGCAGCAGCAGGTGGATGCCATTGCCGCCCAGATTACCCAGAAACTGTTGGGCAGTGCTCGTTAGATCGCTGGTTGGAAGTACTTTTGGAGGAGCTTGCGATGCCTGTGTGGAGTTGGGTGGCCGGTTGGATCTTGGCTGTGGCCGAGACCACGGAGCTACTCCCAGAAGCCAAGGCAGGAGAGGGGGATCTCTTGGCCAAGATTCTCGAGAGCAACCTGATCAACATCGCGATCATTCTCACCTTGCTGTTTATCTTGGGTCGCAAAGTGGTGGGAGAAGCCCTGGCCAAGCGGCGGGAGGGGATCCTAGAAGAACTGCGGCAGGCGGAGCAGCGCAAACAGGAAGCCATCGAGAAGCTGGCGGAGGAGCAGCAAAAGCTGGCCCAGGCTCAGCAGGAGGCTGAACGTATCCGCAAGCAGGCGGAAGCCAACGCCGAAGCCCGTCGGCAAGAGTTGTTGGAGCAGGCGGAGCGGGAAGTGGAGCGGCTGCGGGCCAATGCCGAGAAAGAGTTGTCCAGCGAGCAGGAGCGGATTCTTCAAGAGTTGCGTCGGCAGATCGTTCGCCAAGCCTTGAGCAAGGTGGAGCAGGAGCTGCCGCAGCACCTCAACGAAGAGGTTCACCGCAGCCTGATCGAGAAAGGGATCCAAATGATTGCCCGCTAGCTCTCAAGGAGGAGAAAGGTATGATCAGCAGCACAATGGCCGAGAAGGTGGTGGATCCCTATGCCGAGGCTCTCATTGCTCTTGGGTCAGGCCAGGGATTGCTGGACACTTTTGCCGCCGATATGCGCTTTATTGCCGAGGTTTTGCGGGCTACGCCGGAGCTGGGCCAGTTTCTCGCCAACCCGGTGATCAAGGCCGAGGCCAAAAAGAACCTGCTGCAGCAAGTATTTGCCGATCAGATCCACCCTCTGCTGCTGAATGCGCTGAAGTTGTTGACCGACCGCCGCCGTATCATGTTTCTCGGGGCCGTCTGCCGGCGCTTTTTGGATCTGCAACGGAAGCTCCAGAACATTGTCCTGGCCGAAGTGACGACGGCGATACCCTTGACGGAAGCTCAGCAGCAATCGATTCGCGAGCGGGTGATGGACTTCACCCAGGCCAGCGGTGTGGAGTTGCAAGCCACTCAGGATCCGGAGCTGCTGGGAGGGGTGGTCATCAAGATTGGATCCCAGGTGATCGACCTCAGCTTGCGTGGACAGTTGCGCCGGCTGGCCTTGCAGTTGGCCTAAGTTGTTTTTTGAGGATCCCTTCCCGTTACCTTGAGAGGACTGCTATGCCTACCATTCGCCCAGACGAGATTAGCACCATCATCAAACAGCAGATTGAGCAGTACAACCAGGAGATGCAGGTCTCCAATGTGGGGACAGTTCTGCAGGTGGGGGATGGCATTGCCCGCATCTACGGTTTGGATAAGGTGATGGCCAGCGAGCTGCTGGAATTTGAGGATGGCACCACCGGTATTGCCCTCAACCTGGAAGAAGACAACATCGGTGCCGTGCTGATCGGCTCCGGGCGGAATATCCAAGAGGGATCCACCGTCAAATCCACGGGCAAGATTGCCAGCATCCCCGTGGGGGAAGCCCTCTTGGGCCGCGTGGTGGATCCCCTGTGCAACCCCCTCGACGGCAAAGGCCCGATCCAGTGTACGGAGTCTCGCCTGATCGAATCTCCGGCACCTGGCATTGTCGATCGCCGCTCCGTGTACGAGCCTCTGCAAACCGGCATTACCGCCATCGATGCCCTGATCCCCATCGGGCGGGGGCAGCGGGAACTGATCATCGGCGACCGCCAAACCGGCAAGACCACCGTTGCTGTGGACACAATCCTGAACCAAAAAGGGCAGGATGTGATCTGCATTTACGTGGCCATTGGTCAGAAGCAGAGCACCATCGCCCAGGTGGTGGGCATCCTGACCGAGCGAGGGGCTATGGACTACAGCATTGTGGTGGCTGCCGGCGCCGATAGTCCAGCTCCGTTGCAGTGGCTGGCCCCCTACTGTGGCGCCACCATTGCTGAATACTTCATGTACCAGGGCAAACACACCCTGGTGGTCTATGACGACCTCTCCAAGCAGGCGGTGGCTTATCGGCAAATGTCGCTGCTGCTGCGCCGTCCACCCGGTCGGGAAGCTTATCCTGGGGATGTGTTCTACCTGCACTCGCGGCTATTGGAGCGAGCCGCCAAGCTGAGCAGCCAACTGGGAGAGGGATCCATGACGGCGCTGCCGATCGTGGAAACCCAGGCCAATGACGTGTCGGCCTACATTCCCACCAATGTTATCTCCATCACCGATGGGCAGATCTTCTTGGAATCGGATCTGTTCAACGCTGGCATCCGCCCGGCCATCAACGTCGGGATTTCCGTCAGCCGCGTCGGCTCGGCAGCTCAGACCAAGGCGATGAAAAAGGTGGCTGGCTCCATCAAGGTGGAACTGGCCCAATTTCGGGATCTGGAGGCCTTTGCCCAATTTGCCTCTGACCTGGATGAGGCTACCCAAAAGCAACTGGCCCGCGGCCAACGGCTGCAGGAGTTGCTGAAGCAGCCACAGTACTCTCCCCTGTCTCTGGATCAGCAGGTGGCCATTATCTATGCGGGGACGCGAGGCTATTTGGATGACATTCCGGTGGAGAAGGTCTCCAGCTTCAAACAGGGCCTTTTGGCTTACCTGGGCACCACCCATCCCAAGTATGGCGAGATCGTCCTCTCCACCAAGCAACTCACCGACGAGGCAGAAGAAATCTTGAAAACGGCGATCACAGAGTTCAAGCAGAGCTTCGTGGCCAAGGCGGCCTAGGGTGACGCGGATCTCTCCTGGCCCGGATCCCTGTCGACCACCAAAATAGAGGGAGTAGGTTATGGCAAACCTCAAGCGCATCCGCGATCGCATCAAGGCGGTGAAAAACACCCGCAAAATTACCGAGGCCATGCGGCTGGTGGCAGCAGCTCGGGTGCGGCGCGCCCAAGAGCAAGTGATGGCCACCCGTCCCTTTGCCGACCGACTGGCCCAGGTTTTCTATCGGCTGCAAACTCGGCTGCGGCTGGAAGATGTCAACTTGCCTCTGCTGAAGCAGCGCCCCATCCAGACGGTGGGGCTGTTGGTGGTGGCCGGGGATCGGGGCTTGTGCGGAGCCTACAACGCCAACGTGATTAAGCGCACCGAGGAGCGGGTTCGCGAGCTGCAGGAGACAGGGCAGCAGGTGCAGCTTTACCTGGTGGGCCGCAAGGCGGTGCAGTATTTCCAGCGGCGCTCCGCTCCCATCGCCAAGACCTACGTGAATTTGTCGCAGATCCCCACGGCGGCTGAGGCTGCCCAGATTGGGGATCAGCTCCTCTCGGCCTTCTTGTCGGAGAAGGTGGACAAGGTAGAGCTGCTCTACACCCGTTTTGTCTCTTTGATCAGCTCCCGTCCGGTGGTGCAATCCCTGTTGCCCCTCGATCCGTCGCGGTTGGCCACTCAAGACGATGAAATTTTTCGTCTTTTGGTGCGGGGCGGAGAGTTTACTGTCGAGCGCAGCAAAGTCATCGCAGCGGTCTCGGCCCCACCTCAGGACATGATCTTTGAGCAGGATCCCGTGCAGATTTTGGATGCACTGCTGCCGCTGTACCTGAACAACCAGTTGCTACGGGCCTTGCAGGAGGCGGCGGCCAGCGAATTGGCAGCTCGCATGACGGCCATGAACAACGCCAGCGACAATGCCAGCGAGCTCATTCGCACGCTGGGTCTTGCCTACAACAAAGCTCGCCAGGCGGCTATTACCCAGGAGATCCTGGAGGTGGTGGCCGGAGCGGAGGCCTTGTAGGGTTCTCAAAGGAGATCCCCTGAGGAGCCGAGGTTGCGTTGCCGCGCCATCTGGGAGTTGAGCAGAACCACCGGCAAAATCCCCACTAAGACAATGGCCAAAGCCGGTGCCCCTGCCTCCGCGAGACGCTCATCGGCTGCCAAGCGGTAGGTTTGCACCGCCAAGGTGTCGAAGTTGAAGGGCCGCAGCACCATCGTGGCCGGCAGCTCCTTCATCACATCCACAAATACCAGCAGCATAGCCCCCAAGAGGCCACCCCTCATCAAGGGCAAATGCACCTGCCACAGGGTGCCCAGGGATCCCTGCCCCAGGCTGCGGGCTGCCTCATCCAAACTGGGGGGAATGCGCAGCAGCGTGGCCTCAACGGTGGCCAAAGAAACGGCCAAAAACCGCACCAGATAGCCGAACACCAAAGCCGTGAGGGTGCCACTGATCACCAGGCCAGGTGGCTGTTGCAGCACCACCTGCCGCAGGTAGCTCAGCAGTTGATCCAACCACCCTAGGGGAATCAGAACCCCCACTGCAATCACCACCCCAGGCAGCGCATAGCCCAGAGAAGACAACTGCACTGCCAGCCGCAGACCCCACGGGGATCCCGCCCGTCCTAGCCCCTGCATGCGCAGCCCGTACAGCACCACCACCGACACGGAAACGGCAATGACAGCCGTGATGGTGGATAGCCAAAAGCTGTTCTGGGCGTAGCTCCAAAAGCGGCGACCCAGCTCCCCCTGCCGCAGGGTCATATTGAGCAGAATCAAGGCCGGAACGACGAAGCCCAGCCCAATTGGGATCCCACAGGCTAGCCAAGCCCCCACCGCCCGGATCCCTTGTAGGCGGTAACGGGTTGGGGTGGGTTTGAACCCTTGGCGATAGTAGCGCGCCCGCCGGCGGGAGACCTGCTCCATCGTTATCAGCAGCAACACCAGCAGCAACAGCAGCGCCGAAAGCTGAGCCGCCGCCACCAGATTGCCCAGGGCCGTCCAGGTGCGGTAGATGCCGGTTGTAAAGGTATCTACCCCGAAATAGCTGACGGTGCCGAAATCGTTGAGGGTTTCCATCAAGGCCAGCAGACAGCCGGCCACGATCCCCGGTCGGGCCAGCGGCAAAGCCACCTTGAAAAAGCTGGCCCAAGGCCCGTAGCCCAAGGAGCGGCTTACCTCTAAGCAGGCCACCGATTGCTCCTGAAAGGCCAGCCGGGCCGAGAGGTAAACATAGGGATAGAGGGTGAGGATCAGCAGCAGGATCGCCCCCCACAACGAGCGAATGTTAGGGAACCAGTAGTCGCCGATCCCCCAACCTGTTACCCGCCGCAGCCAGATCTGGAAACCGCCGGTTACCTGCAAAAAATCGGTGTAGGCGTAGGCCAACACATAGGTGGGGGCCGCCAGGGGCAGCACCAACATCCACTCCAGCCAGGCCCGCCCCCAAAACTGACACATGGTCACCAGCCAGGCAGTGCCACTGCCCACCAGGATGACCCCCGCCGCCACCCCTGCCATCATCACCAGGCTATTGCGCACATAAAGCCCCAAGACCGTATCGGCCAGGTGCTCCCAAACCTGCCGCTCGTCCGCAAAAAGGCTGAGCAACACCGTAAGGACAGGAACGAGAATGAGACCGCTGAGGGTCAGAGTCAGAAGCGCCCAGCCGTTCAGAGGAAAGAAGCCACTTCCCGGCAGAGATTTGCTCAACAACTTCAACCTCATCTCTTTGTCCATCTCAACAGGCGGGAGCTACCTCTTGAGCAACTCCTGGGGAAGAAAAGGGGATCCTCCAGGGATCCCCAACCAAGTTTTCTCTCAACACAAGCTCTTGGGCAGCTTAACGAAATAAACGATGTTCTCGTCTTGCTTGTTACCAAGGTAAGGCATAGTTTTTTCTTGAACCGCGCCCTTTTCCGAGACGATGCCAAAGTTGTCGTCGTTAACTATCGCTAGGGTAGTTGAGTTGAGAATGGCCAACCCCTCGGGCTTGTAGTGGGGATAATTGGGGATCGACATAATGTCAAATACTTCTTCTTTGTTTTCTGTGTTCAAAAGCAGATCCCGCTTTGGAACAGGAGCCTTTTCGGGAAGGTTTTCAATTGCCTTTGCCGGGCTATTGGTGTAGAAAGAAGTTAAAGAAAGCAGGAGCAAGAACAAGCCTGCTGTTCGCAGTTGTTTCATTTGGCAAACCTCCAGAAGCTTTTGAAAAAGAAAGACAGGACGCCTGAGCGGCCTCGAACGGAAGCAACGCCGTCCTAGAGTATCGACGCTTGGCCAAGAACCGTCAAGCTGCTTAACGTTCACGGCGTCAAGCAATGAAAGGCTGCACTCAGGGCCTGTCCTGGAGGCCTGATCTACTTCCAACCGGCCCGATCCATTACCTTTAGGGCATCAGGGGTGACGCGGCCAATGCTGGCGGCGTTGATCGTATCTTCCTTAAAGGTGCCAAAGCTGGCCACCAACGAGTCGATCTCAGCCCCGGGCAGTACCGGGTACTCATTGTTGCTCTGGGCAAAAATGGCCTGCGCCTCTGGCCCGGAGAGAAACTCCAAAAATTGGATGGCCGCTTCTTTGTTGGGAGCTGTTTTCAGAATGCCGGCCCCGCTGATGTTGACGTGGGTGCCACGATCCTGCTGGTTGGGGAAGAAGACGCCGATTTTCTCGGCTACGGCGCGCTCTTCTGGATTGTCGGATTTGATCAAACGCGGCAAATAGTAGGTGTTGGCCAAAGCCACGTCTCCCACCCCGGCGGCCACGGCCTTGATCTGATCTATGTCTCCCCCTTCCGGCGGACGGGCAAAGTTGGCCACCAAGCCCCGGGCCCATTGCTCCGTTTCCGGGATCCCGTGGGCCAAGATGATCGAAGCCGTCAAGGATTGGCTGTAGACGTTGCTGGAGGAGCGGGTGAGCACCTTGCCCCGCCATTTGGGGTTTGCCAAGTCCTCATAGGTGGACAACTCCTTGGGATCCACCTTGTCTTTGTTGTACATGATCACCCGCGCCCGCTTGGTGAGGCCAAACCAGTACCCCTCTGGATCCCGCAGAGACTCGGGAATATTTTTGGAGAGCGTCTCCGACTGGATGGGTTGAAACCAGCCCTCGTTCTGAGCGCGCCACAACCGGGCAGCATCCACCGTCATGAAGATGTCGGCGGGGCTGTTGGATCCCTCGCTGCGGATGCGCTCGATGATCTCATCGGCTTTGCCCTGCACCCAATTCACGGTAATGCCCGTTTTCTGCTTGAAAAGTTCGTACAATTTCTCGTCTGTGCTGTAGTGCCGCGAGGTGTAGAGGTTCACTTCCCGATTGGCGCCATGGGCCGGACGCAGAAGAGACCCTGCTGCCAGAGCCGCAGAACCTAGCGTGGCTCCACTGACAAATTGCCGTCGCGATAAGCGCATACCCAACTCCTAAGTTCAAAAACATCTCAAGAGACACAGCTCCACTGGCCAGGCTCTCTCTGAGAAAGCACCGGAAAGCCAAGCCCAAAGGACAAAGACAGTCCCCGCAAGCCTCAACGCGTTGGCTCTTATCTTGGGCCAACCTTATTGAGACTTTTATTCAAGAACTTTGCCTTGAGGCAATGATAGGAGATCTCAAGTACCAGGTCAAGCTCTTGGGAGTTGTTCTCACTTCTCACCCTTTGGGATGAAACTGGGTGGCTTCCCCTTGTCCTCGACAGCGCCTGAGATGGCCAGCAACGCAGCCGGTCTTGTTGAGCAACGGGTCTCTACCCAGGGCTTTGCGGTCAGCGGTATTGACAGCACTCACGAAAGCTGAAGAGGCTTCGGGTATAAAGGGAGCAGGGTAGATGACAGAGCTATGGTGAGCTCCCTTTCGAGATCGCCTCATGCACAGGTGCAAGAGAATAGCAGGGATCCAGGTGTCTCTATCCTGGTCTGCGGCTACAACGATTTGGTGGAGCTCACTCTCCAAGCCCTAGAAGCTTTTGGACATCGCGCTGTAGTAGTTGCTCCCGATCTGCCCCCTCATTTGGAAGAGCAGTGGCAATACCTACAGGCGGATCCCCGCCAGCCGGGGGTGTTGCAGCGGGCTGGGATCGAGCGGGTCAAGGTGGCGCTGCTCCTGGAGGACAGCGACCAAGCCAACTTTGAGCTGGCTTTGCTGATTCGAGATCTCAACCCACAGGTGCGTGTCGTCTCCCGTCTGTTCAACCACAGCCTTGCCCGCTATCTCGACTCGGCTTTGCCGCAGCATTTTTCCCTATCGGTGGCGGCTTTGGCTGCCCCGGCTTTTGCCCTTAAGGCTGTTTCCGACGAATTTGTTGGCTACTTTGAGCTGCCCCAGCTGGAAGCCCAGCCGGCCACGCTTCCGCCAGAGCTGGCAGATCCGGCTTACTTTGTCTCAGACCGAGAGACCACCCTCTGGAACGTGGTAGAGCTGACCATCGGATACAACTCCCGCCTGCTGCATATGCCCCTCTCGGAGCTGGAGGAAACTTTTGGGGCGCGGGTGCTGTTTCATTACCCGGTGGATGGGCTTTCTGACTTTTCCAAACAGCGAGTTTTCGACGACTTTGACCACGAGGCAGAGCTGCTGGAGGGGGATCGCGTTTTGGTCATTTGCGATCCCAGAGCCTACCTGCAACTGTTGGAACGCAACGGGCGACGGGGCTCCTCACGGGCACAGCGCTGGGCCAGCGGCCAGATGCAGGACAAGCGACAACAACGGCAAGGCAGGTCGTTGGGGCGGGGATCCCTTGGGTCTTGGCTGCGCAGAGGAGTGCAGGGACTCCTACAGGTCAAGCCCATCGTGCGCACCCTCACCTTCACCTTGGGGGCCATGCTGGTGCTGGGGGTGATCAACTTCAGGATGATCGGCAAACCCCTCATCGATGGGCTTTTGCTGACGATCGTGGTGCTGACAGGGGGCTACGGGGATATTGAGGCTTTTCAACAGCCGGAAACACCGCTGGGGGTGAAGGTGCTGGCGGTGATGATGACCTTGGTGGGGGCTGCCCTGGTGGGGTTGATTTACGGCTTGGTGACCGACAAATTGGTGAGCAGTCGCTTTGGCTTGGGTCGGGCTGCCCGTATGCCCAAAGAGGATCATGTGGTGATCGCAGGGTTGGGGCGGCTGAGCTATTTGGTGCTGCAGTTGTTGCGGCAGATGGGCTACGAGGTGGTGGTGGTGGATCCCAATAGCGAGAACCCTCTGCTGGAGGCGGCGGAACGGGAGGGGGCAGTGGTGATTCGTGGGGATTACGCCCTGGCAAGCACGCTGCAACAGGCTCGCATTCAAGGCAGCCGCTGCCTGATCTGCACCACCCCTGACGATCTCACCAACCTGGAGACGGCCCTGACGGCCCACAGCCTGCAGCCGGGGATCCGCACCATTTTGCGGGTTACCGATCCCGAATTGGCGGCTCGCATGCAGCGCCACATGCAGACCCTGGGGATCAGCTACAGCGCTACCGGGTTGGGGGCACGGGCTTTTGCCACCGCAGCACTGGTGGGATCCGTCTACGGCACTCTGGCTTGGCAGGGGGAAACTCTGCTGGTGACGCTGCTGGAGGTCTCGGCCGATTGCCACTACCTGGGGCTATCCTTGCGCCAACTGGCCCAGGACTATGACCTGGTGATCTTGCTGCATCGCTCCCGACCGGGGAAACCCTGTGTTTTTCCCAAGATCTGGCAAAAAGAGGGCAAGACCCTGTTGAAAGAAGGCGATCAACTCTATGTGATGGGAACGGTGGGATCCCTGATTCGCCTGACCCAAGGACGCCCTCTGCCCCCAGAGTTGTATCAAGTGCGCCTCCTAGAGTATCGCAACCCCTATTTTGAAGAGGATATCCTCTCGGCTTTATCGTTCTACGCACGCCTGCCCAAGACGGCCCTGAAACCCCTATTGGGCTGTCTGCCGGCGGTGGTGAGCCCACCCCTTCCCCGTGACAAGGCAATCAAGTTAGCCCGCCAACTGCGCAAAATGAGCACTGAAGTGCAGGTGTTTGCCCAGGCGCAGCCTGCCCATTGGATCCCTGCAGCCATGAACGAAAATAGCGAGAGTAATCTGAATTGATTTGGACACTGTTCTGTTTATTGGTCTATTCTGCACTCCGTAGTCCAAAACATCTCGTTATAGGCAGTTGGACATTCAGGAGATAGGCTTTTCGGCTGCAAGTCGCACAAAGCGATTTTGGTTGTAGAGCTGCTGAGCCACCACTGCGAAACCCACCTTCTCCAGCAACCACACCAGGTCTTCGGCGCTGAAGCGATTGTGCTCGTAGAAGTGGGTAAACTGATCCAGCAGCGTTTCCAAAGGCGTGTCCGACTGGAAGAGTTGGGCCTCTGTATCGGCATCGAAGTAGAGGCTGAGCGGGGCGCGCACCCAATCCACCAGCAAAAATCGCCCCCCCGGCTTGAGTAGACGCAACACCTCCTGCAACAAGCGCAAGGGCTGCACCATCTCGTGCAACACCACCACTGCCTGAGCTGCATCGATGCTGTTGGCCGAAAGCGGCAAGTGAGGGTCGTGCAGGTCGGCCTGCAGCAGCTGGATTCCAGGGATCCCTTTCAAATCTGCCGCCGCTCGCTCCAACATGTAGGGCATCACATCCACCCCGATGAAGTGTCCTCCGGGATAGCGTTGCGCCCACTGACCCAGAGCAAACCCCGGCCCGGTTCCCAGATCCAACAAGCGCGGTGCAGGAGGCAGACAGGGCTCGATGTGCATCTGCCAGAACTGCCAAAAAGCCTCATTAAAACGCCCCGGCGCTGTTGCCACCATGCGCTCGCAGAAGCTGGGGCCACGGTGGTGCTGGTAGAGAAGCTGAAAGGTATCGAGGCCGGTCTGGGGCATGGCTGAAGATTGTTGAGAAAATTGCTAGAGGGATCACCAGAATTCGCTGATGGGCTGAAAAGAGCATCGGGGGATCCCCAAAAGTAAGGCCTAATGTCGGCCTAACGAGCAGTGGGAGCGCTGGAAAAGTTGGCAATGCCGGTCTCCAGGTCGCTAAAGCAGGTCAGTACCTTTTCCATGGAGGTGAGGTTGAGGACGAGGGCCACACTTTCCGGCACGCAACAAAGGCTAATGTTGCCCCCGGCAGCACGGCACTTGCGCAAAGCCGAGATCAACACCCCCAGCCCAGAGCTGTCCATAAAAGTGACCGATGACATGTCGATCAACATATTGGGATAACCGAAATCTAAAACCTGCTGGAGCAATTGCCGAACTTCTGAGGCGGCCTTGGCGTCAAAACGACCTTCCAGGGGCACAATTGCCAGTTTTTGCCCTTGCGGAGTTTCAGCAGTACGGATGCGCAGCTTGAAATCCATCGTTTCCAGTGAAGACCTCATGCCCCACCTTAACACCATCCGCTACCGCCCACCAGGAAATCTTGTGAAGATCCCCAGGGACAGCGCGGCTCCCTCCAAAAACATCTGCCCTCTCGCCCCCAGCTCCTCTCCCAACAAGCCAGAGGGAAGCCGTGTAAACCCATGAAGTAAGAGCCGCCCCAGAGCTTAGCAGGAACTCCATCCCCCGCAGGGAAGGGATCCGGCCTCGGCCACCCATCTCAGGTTCCAGCCAGATCTACCTACAGCATAGGTTGCAGGGTTAAAGCCTCCGAGTCTATGGAGGGAAGGGACATGTGCAAACGGGGACGGTGCATAGAGAGCAACTGGGCCAGCCGCTTGCGCAGCTCAGTACGGGGCACAATCGCGTCGATGAGCCCTTGGGCCAGCAGGTACTCGGCGGTTTGGAAGCCTTCTGGCAGCTTGCCCTTGCCGATGGTTTGCTCGATTACGTTGGGCCCGGCAAACCCCACCTGCGCGCCCGGCTCGGCCAGGATCAAATCTCCCAGCATGGCAAAGCTGGCAGTTACCCCGCCATAGGTGGGATGGGTGAGCACGGAGATGAACAATTGTCTGGCGTCGCGGTGCCTTTGTAGGGCGGCTGAGGTTTTGGCCATCTGCATGAGGCTGAGGATCCCTTCCTGCATGCGGGCTCCCCCCGAAGCCGAAAACAGGATCAAAGGCAGGTGATCGCAGGTGGCCCGTTCCGTGAGGCGGGCGATCTTCTCGCCTACCACCGAGCCCATGCTGCCGCCCATAAAGCGAAAGTCCATCACCCCAATCGCCACCGGGATCCCTTCCAGGCTTCCCAACCCTGTCAGGACGGCATCCTTGAGCTGGGTGCGCTCCTGGTAGGTGGCCAAGCGCTCGGAGTAGGGCTTTTGGTCGAAAAAGTGCAGGGGATCCGTGGGAGCCAGGTGTTCGTCCAGGGGCTGCCAGGATCCGGGATCCAAAAGCTGTTCCAGACGCTCTGGGGCTGTAATGCGGTGGTGATGCCCACAGCTGGGGCAAACTTGCCAGTTTTGCTGCAGATCCTTGGTGTAGGTCAGGGTGTCACAGGCAGGACACTTTTGCCAGAGGCCATCGGCAATTTCTCTCACCTGACGCTCTTTGTCGAAGGGGCTGCTACCTGTCAGGTTCAGAGAGGTTTGTCTGCGCCGTTCCGCAAACCAATCCAGTAGAGACATAGCTGTTGAAATATCCTCCCTACTCAGGGATGTCGAGAGCCCTGCCGGTGAGCTGCGAAACACATCTCAACGTTCTCAAGCTATCAAAGAATCGCCCGACTGAAAATAGAGACAACAGCAAGCGATGGAGACTCGGTGGCAGGTGCTGACCACAGGGGATGGATCCCTGACCTTTTTCTCGGAAGAGTTTGGACAGGCTTTTCACAACGTCAGTGGTGCCGCCCAGGAGGCTTTGGAGAAGTTTGTCCGCCCTTGCCGGCTGGATCGGCTGCCTTTGGAGCGGGATCCCGCCCAGCCCATTTGCCTTTTGGATATTTGCTTTGGCTTGGGCTACAACTCCGGCCTTGCCCTAGAAACCATTTGGCAAATCCGGCCCCACTGTTCTGTAGAAGTAATCGGCCTAGAGCGATCCCCGGAAGTGCCTCGCCAGGCTTGGCAGGCGGGGGTGGGATCCACCTGGAGCTTTGGGCAGGAGTGGCAACGCCTCATCGAGCAGGGATCCTGGCAATCGCAGCGCTGGCGCGGAACCTTGCTGTGGGGCGATGCCCGGCAAACGGTGTTGCAGGTGCCGCTGGGGTGGGCAGATGCGGTGTTTTTGGATCCCTTCTCCCCTTCGGTTTGCCCAGAGCTGTGGACGGTGGATTTCCTGCGGGCCGTGGCTGAACGGATGCGACCAACCGGCATTTTGGCCACCTATTCCTGTGCAGCGGCGGTGCGAGCGGCTCTGTTGGAAGCAGGGCTTTTCATCGGCTCTACCCCCCCGGTAGGTCGTCCTTGGCCGGGGACAGTGGCCTCGCCCCAACCTGACCACCTGCCGCCTCTTTCCCCCATGGAGTGGGAGCACCTGAAAACTCGCGCTGCCGTGCCCTACCGGGATCCCACCTTGAAAGGAGATAGAGCGCAAATCCGTCTGCAACGCCAACGGGAACAGCAGGGATCCCCTTTGGAGCCCACTTCTGCTTGGAAACGCCGCTGGCCTGTGCAAGCCTAGAGAGTGGCGTTGCCGGAGTTCAGATCTGGACAACTTTTCCCAGGATTGCTGCCCGAGTGTATCCAAGACACCTGCGCTATTCCCGTACCCTTACGCAAGCCACCATTTCTTGACAAAGTTAAGCTAGGATGAAACTTTTCTGCTGTCAACTGCCATGTCTTCTGAGGAGTCCCTCCCGCTGACGCGAGCAACCTCTGCCGGTACGCTGATCGCCCTCTGTGCTGAGCAGCACCGCGTCATCCTGCAGTTTTTGACTCGCCTGTCTCGAGCGCCGGAGTTGGATCTGGAGCAGCGACGCCTCTGTGTACAAAGGTTGCGGCAGCGCCTCTCCCGCCACATTCAACTGGAGCGCCATGTTCTCTACCCTCTGCTTAGGTCGGCTCTCCAGGGGGATCCCCACCTCAGCGCCCAAACTGAGCGGCTGGAGCAACATCTGCGGGATCAGATTCCAGAGCTGACGCGCTTTTTGCACCAATCAGAGCGCACCCCGCAGCAGGTGGATCCCTCTGCTGCCCTTCACTTCTATCGGCAATTGCGGGCTCAGTTTGATCAGGAGGAGAAAATCTTGCATCCCCTCTTTGCCCAGCATGTTTCTCCCGAAGCAGAGCAGCAGCAGTTGCGTCTGTTCCGCAAACGCCTGCAAGCCAGCGCTGCTTCCAATCGCTCTGCACATAGCCGTCGCGTTGCTTTGAATGAGCTGGAACGGCAGGCGATAACCCGCCCTGTCTTGCCCAACGAGCGTCTCTGGTCGCTGCAGGGCAACACTGTGCAAATGTCCGCTCCCTAGTCGACGACGGTCTTGTTGTTGGAGGCTAGTGGTGGTATTTTTGCTGCAATCGGCTCCCTGACCCCAAAACCATGCAGCCCTGGGATCCCGAAACCTACGTCGATCAAATGGCCCAACTGCTGCAACTGCCCCTGCATCCTGAACACCGAGCAGGGGTGATCGAAAATTTTGCCCGCTTTCTGCCCATTGCTCAACAGGTGCTGGAGTTCCCGTTGCCGCCGATAGTTGAGCCAGATCCCACCTTTGACCCTCAGCCATGACCGGGGATCCCCACCTTCTCGGCAGCGCTGACGCGGTCTCTATTGCCAGGGCTGTCCGCCAGGGATCCGTGAGCGCCCAAGCGGTGGTGGCCGCCTGTCTGGAGCGGATTCGCCGGCGGGATCCCCAGCTCAATGCCTTTACAGCTGTCTTGGAGGAATCGGCCTTACAAGCGGCGGAGCAGGTGGATCGACAGGTGGCTCAAGGGATCCCTGTAGGCCCGTTGGCAGGGGTGCCCTTTGCCGTCAAGAACTTATTTGACGTGGCCGGCCTCACCACCCTGGCTGGCTCGGCGATCAACCGCGAGAATCCCCCGGCCATCCAAGATGCAACGGTGGTGGCTCGTCTCAAGCAGGCAGGGGCAATCTTGGTGGGCACCCTCAACATGGACGAGTACGCCTACGGCTTCGTCACCGAAAACAGCCACTACGGCCCCACCCACAACCCCCACGATCTCAGCCGCAGTGCGGGGGGATCCTCCGGCGGCTCGGCAGCAGCGGTGGCAGGAGGTTTGGTGCCCCTTGCCCTGGGCAGCGACACCAACGGCTCGATTCGGGTACCGGCCTCTTTGTGTGGCGTCTACGGCCTCAAGCCCACCTATGGCCGTCTGTCGCGGGCAGGAGCGGCTCTGTTTGCCGCCAGCTTCGACCACGTGGGCCCCTTGGCCCGTTCGGTGGCCGATATTGCCCTCAGCTTCGATGTCATGCAAGGGCCGGATCCCCAAGATCCCGTCTGTACCCGGCGTCCTGTGGATCCCACCTTTGGGCAATTGGGGCAGGGGATCGAGGGCTTGCGCATCGCGGTGGCGGATGATTACTTTGCCCGAGGGGCAGAGCCCCCCATCTTGGCCGGGGTAGAAAAGGTGGCCCAAGCCTTGGGGGTCGGCCAGACTGTGCGGATCCCGGAAGCCCAGCGCGCCCGTGCCGCCGCCTTCCTGATCACGGCTGCTGAGGGAGCCAACCTGCACTTGCCCAACCTGCGAACTCGCCCCCACGACTTTGACCCGGCCACCCGGGATCGCTTTTTGGCCGGAGCCCTGTTGCCTGCCAGTTGGATCTTGCAGGCGCAGCGCTTTCGCCGCTGGTATCGCCAGCAGGTGCAGGCCATTTTTCAGGAGATCGATCTGTTCATCGCCCCCACCACCCCCTGCTTTGCCCCCTTGCTCGGCCAAGAGAAGATGGTGATCGATGGGGTAGAGGTTCTCACTCGGCCCAACCTCGGCCTCTACACTCAGCCCCTCTCGTTTATCGGCCTGCCGGTGCTTTCAGTGCCGTTGCGCGAGAGCGGATCCCTGCCCTTTGGCGTACAACTGGTGGCCGCCCCCTACCAAGAAGCCAAGTTGCTGCGGGCAGCCGCCTATTTGGAGAAGCTAGGGATCCCCAATGCCCAGCCGGTCTGAGCCATGAAGAGCCCTGCTTTTGCAGCGTATCTAGCGTTAGGACTCGCGGGCATCCTCTTGTAGACACTAAATGTGTAGATAAACATTTTGCGGTCAAGAGAATGATTGCCTTGGGGGAGAAGCTCTAGTCTCTGTATGGCCCGTGGGCAATGTCTGAAGCTGGATTTGGGCAGACTCTTTGGCCTTGGCTCGCAAGAGAGATTGGGGCACCGGATATTAAAGTAAAATTAAGCCCCCAGTTGTTGTATCAAATGCCTCCTTCTCCAGGCTTGGCCAATAGAATGAACAGCATAAAATAGACACGGCACCCCCACCTGGACTCATATTCCTATGGATCATCCTGATTCTGTGGCTCGGCGCTACATGAAACTGTGCGAGGCCTATCTCTCTCTCAACGAAGCCTTCGACAAATTGGATCAGTCCCACAGCCGCCTACAGCGCTACATCAAACGACTCTTTCCGCTCAAGCCGATTTTGCAAGAGCAGCTTAAGCAGAGCGACCGCTGGATGAACTCCTTACGAGAAGAACTGCAAGCCAAAGAGGCCCGGCTTGGCGAGCTAATCGCCAACTACGATCAAGTCTGCGGCGAGCTGGACTCCACCAAAGCAGAACTGTTGAGCGCTCAAGCGCTGATTGAGAAACTGGAAGCCGAAAATGCTCAGGTTTTGGAACGCTTGAGTCGGCTCACCAACATGGAAGAGGAAATGGCAAACTTGGCGGAACAGCTGGCCCAAGCGAACGAAGCTTGTCAGCAGATGGAGGCTCGAAATCGCGAGCTGGAGCGAGCTTTGGGAGACCGGGATCAGCACATTTACAGCCTGCAAGAGCGATTGGCACAATTGGAGCAAGAGATGGCCTTCCTGAAAGCTCAGCGGGATGAGGCCCAGCAAGCTGCACAACTGGCTGTATCTCGCGCTGAGCAGGCGGAAGTCGGGCTGAAGGCGCAAACCGAACAAGTTCAGACTTTACGAAATAAGCTCCATCAAGCCGAACAGCAACTGGCTATGGTAACCCTGAACGAGCTGGAGCTCCTGCTCAGCCATAACTCGATGAACCTCTTGCGAGAAGCGGGGCAGGCTGCAGAAGTAGATGCCCAGGTGCTGGCAACCGTACCGACCTCTCTGGCCGAGGCGGAACACATTCTGCTGGAGATCGACCAGTTCATTCAGTTCATTTTGGCCTACTCGGAGCCCATGAAGTCGCAGGCTGCGTGACATACTCCCGACGCTGTAGCTAGCTTCCCGCAGGGTTGCTACGCACACAGCGCGGGCTTCTCAGTGACCCCTGCTATCGCTTCAGACATTTCCTGAGCTTAAGGACTACGTCCCGCTGACGCGAAAAGGACGGGATGCCCCACCGCCCTGTAGAGTAGTGCGTAGTGACTAGTCACTAGTCACTAGCCTTTTTATTGCTTCATGGAGTGGGGTGACGGCTTCGGTTTTGCGTGGGTATGTTGACCCTGCGCGTACAGCGCGGGGCTTCTCGGCGGTTTAGCTAAAATAGGCTAGAGAGCAGCTGCAAGACTCCGCAGGGTTGCAAAGCAACACCCCAATGGGGAGATGCCCATCTTCTCATCACCAGAACAAACTCTACCCTGCATCCTTTGAGCGGGCCAACCCAACTGAAGCTGACAACTTGAGCGCATGAAAGCCGTAGTCATGAGTGTGCCCGGCGGGCCAGAGGTTCTGCAGCTCCGAGAAGTACCTGAGCCCCAAATTCGTGGCGAGCGGGAGCTGCGCATCCGTCTGAGGGCAGCCGGCGTCAACCCCATCGACACCAAACTGCGGCAACGGGGCACCTTCTATCCAGAGGAGATGCCCGCCATTTTGGGGTGTGACGGTGCCGGCGTTGTGGAAGCCGTGGGATCCGGAGTTAGGCACTTTACAGTGGGAGACGAGGTGTACTTCTGCCACGGGGGTCTGGGCAGGCAGGCGGGGAATTACGCCGAGCTGATCGTGGTGGACGAGCGTTTTGTGGCTCCCAAGCCCAGAACTCTGAGCTTTGCGGAGGCTGCTGCTGCCCCGCTGGTGCTGATCACCGCCTGGGAAGCGCTTTACGACCGGGGACGTCTCCAGGCCGGCCAAAGTGTGCTCATCCACGGGGGAGCGGGTGGAGTTGGCCATGTGGCCATTCAACTGGCCCGTCTACGGGGATCCAAAGTGGCCACCACCGTGAGCACCCCGGAAAAGGCGGAGTTTGTCCGTTCCCTAGGCGCCGGCTTGCCCATCTTCTACCGGCAGACAGACTTTGTGCGCGCCGTTTTGGACTGGACAGGGGGAGAGGGGGTGGATCTTGCCCTAGATACCTTGGGCGGCAAGCTATTGGAGCAGACCTTCCCCGCAGTGCGCGTGTACGGAGATATCGTCACCCTGCTGGCCCCGGCCCCAGAGATCGACTGGCGGGTGGCTCGCGACCGCAACTTGCGGGTGGGATTTGAGCTGATGCTCACCCCGATGCTGAAAAGCCTGACCAACGCCCAACAAAATCAGGCGGAAATCCTCAGGCAATGTGCCCGCCTCATCGACCAAGGCCAACTGCGGATCCAGCTCAGCCACACCTTTCCTCTGGCCGAAGCGGCTGCCGCCCACCGGTTGCTGGAGCAGGGATCCGTTCTGGGCAAAATTGCCTTAACCATCCCCGAGTAGGCATGCTAGAGAAAGCCCGTTGAGGATCTGCCCATGGTTGCTCCTCTCACCCCCCACCTGCTGGAGAACGAGAGCTTCTACGAAAATGCCCTCTGCTGGCTAGGGCGACCCCAGACGGCCTATCGACTGTTGAGCGAAGCAGTTTTTCCTGCCATCTCCTCTTGGGTGCGGGGGGAGGTAGATAGCCACTCTTTTAACCACTGGCAACTGGAGGATGTGCGCACCTTTCTGTATCCGGTGGTGGCTCTGGGGGATCAAGAAACCCTTGTTCTCTCCAGCGAAGCCCTGCTCCTCTGCGGCATCGGCAACTACTACAACCCCTGCGACTTGGCCATTGTGGTGTTCGTGCAGCAGCCCCAAGAGCTGTTCAGCCAACTGATGCAGCGCATTCGCCGGGCCGAAGCCACTATCAGCCGCGGGCCAGACGTGCGCATGCTCTCGGAACAGGTGAACCTGGCCAAGCGCGGACAAGACTACATCAACACCAAATATCTGGTCTGGCCCTACGCTCTTTCCGGTGCTGCTCAAGATACGCTAATTCAGCAGGGGATCAGCCTCATCCGTCTTTCCCCCCAAGAAGCCGCCTTGCCCTTTGGGGAATAGGAGAGTCTGCTCTGTTGGCAGAAGGTAGGGATCCCCGTCCAAACATTTTTTCCATCTCTGTTGCCTTTCATGGTCGATACCCACCTGCCCCCCTTGATCCAAGCGATGCTGGATCCCGCCTTCTACCCTCATCCGGTACAGGATCCCGTGCAGCTTGTTCAAACCCACATTTCCTATATTCTGCTGACAGGGGACTATGCCTATAAAGTGAAAAAGCCTTTGGACTTTGGCTTTTTGAACTTCACCACCCTGGAGAGGCGGCGCCACTTTTGCCAAGAAGAGCTGCGCATGAACCAGCGCGGTGCTCCCGGCCTTTATCTGCAAGTGTTGCCCATTGTCCAGACCGATGGCCGATTTCAGTTCAACAGCAGCGGCGAGCCCATAGAATACGCTCTGCAAATGCGGCAATTTCCCCAAGAGCAACTGTTCAGCAACCTGTTTGAGCGGGGAGAGCTAACGCCGTCCTTGATGGAGGAGCTGGGGCGGGTGGTGGCGACGTTTCATGCCCAAACCGAGACCAACGACTACATCCGCAGCTTTGGCCGGCCAGAACGGGTGCGAGAAGCCTTTGACGAGAATTACGCCCAAACCCAGCGCTACATCGGCGGCCCGCAAACGGCTCAGCAATATCGAGAAACCCAAGCCTACACCGATCGCTTTTTTGCTGAGCGGCAGGAGCTGTTTCAACAAAGAATAGAACAAAACCGCATTCGTGAATGCCACGGAGACCTGCACCTAGGCAACATCTGTTTTTGGGAAGGGAAGATCCTGCTTTTTGATTGCATCGAGTTCAACGAAGCCTTCCGCTTTGTGGATGTCATGTACGACGTATCCTATGGGGTGATGGATCTGGATGCCCGCCATCGCCCCGATCTGGGAAACGTCTATTTGAACACTTACCTGGAAGAAACCGGAGATTGGGAAGGGCTGAAGATCTTGCCTATTTATCTCAATCGGCAGGCCTACGTGCGGGCCAAGGTCACCTCTTTTTTGCTGGAGGATCCCACTGCAGCAGAGGAAGCCAAGGCCACAGCCTTTAGCACCGCCGCCCGCTATTACCGTCTTGCCTGGGAATACACCCTCCCCAAGCGGGGGCAGTTGTTCCTGATGTCGGGATTGTCGGGATCCGGCAAAAGCACGGTAGCCCGCCACTTGGCCCGTCAGCGGGGAGCCATTCACATTCGCTCCGATGCGGTGCGCAAGCATTTGGCCGGGATCCCTCTGCGGCAACGGGGGGGGCCGGAGGTTTATACCCCGGAGATGACCGATAAAACCTACCGCCGCTTGGTGCAGTTGGGAGTAGAGCTGGCCCAGGAAGGCTACACCGTGATTCTGGACGCCAAGTTTGACCGGCAAGCCCTGCGGGGGATGGCCATTGATCAGGCCCAACGCCAAGGGATCCCACTGCGCATCCTCCACTGCTACGCCCCTGAACCTGTTTTGCGGGAGCGCCTGCAACGCCGCAGCCCAGCTCCTCAACCCCTCTTGGCCCCAGCTGGTTCCAGCGATGGAGATCAGCAGCCCTCTGCCGACATTGCCGATGCCACCGCCGAGATGCTCTCCCAACAGCAGGCCCACTGGCAGGATTTTTCCGATTCGGAACGGCCTTTTTTAAAGGTTTTGGATACCAGCCAAGATTGGCCATCTCAACTTCAGCAGGTCTAGATCTCGACTCAAACTGCACAAACTCGAGAAAATTGCTATCAGCAAGATGGATTTTGCCGTTTCTGGGCTAGAGGATGGCAGCAGCTTTTGTTGTGCAGGGATCCCTTTCCAAAGTAGAGGTCAAAATTGGGTCTAAAGCTCTGTCCTATTGGTACGCAGTTCGCCTCGGCGGGCCATAGACCTGAGAGAGACGGTAGGCTGAGGGGCATGTTGACGTGTCTGTGCAGGCCCACCCTTTTCCCATCCCACTCAACCAGAACCAACCCCGTGCAGGAGGATCCAACAGTGAGCGATGTAACTCCAGATGACCTTCGCCTGATGCTCCTGTTCGAGGGCTTTCCTCCTGAGAGGCTAGAGCCGCTGGCCGGGCAAATGTCGTTGCGCTCCCACCCGGTCAATCAGGCCATCTTGTTACAAAATGACTGGGGTAACGCCGTTTATTTCATCCTGGAAGGGTGGGTCAAGATTCGCACCCATGATCTCGAAGGCCGGGAGATCACCCTCACCATTCTTGGTCCAGGGGAAATCTTCGGGGAAATGGCTGCTTTGGACGAAGCGCCTCGTTCTACCGACGTTGTAGCCCTAACAGCCACCAAAGTCAGTTGTCTGTCGGCCCAACACTTCCTGGCTTTTTTGGCTTCTGATCCTCAGGCCGGCATCCGCCTTGCTCAGCTCATGTCGCGCCGCTTACGGCAGATCAACCGTCGTCTGCAGTTGCGCGAGGCCAGTAGTACGGCCCGTGTTGCCGATATCCTGCTGTTCTTGGCCGAATCCCGTGGCCGGGTTAGCCGAAGTGGCGTAGAGATCCCCAACTTGCCCCATCGGGAGCTGAGCAGCCTCAGTGGCCTAGCCCGGGAAACGGTCACTCGCGTCCTGTCCAAGCTGGAGCAAGAGGAGCTGATCCGCCGGGATCGCAACCGAGATGTTCTCTGCATCCCCCAGATGGAGGCTTTGGAGAAATTGATTGGCTAAATTGGGGGCGCCACCAGTTGTCAAAACCCCCCTCGACATCGTAAGATAGTAGGTCCAGAGCCGGGATAGCTCAGTTGGTAGAGCAGAGGACTGAAAATCCTCGTGTCACCAGTTCAAGTCTGGTTCCTGGCATCTGGTATGAGTATGCTGAGGCGGGCTTGGGTCAACGACCTAAGCCTTTTTGCTATGTCGGTCTGGGGAGTTCTGCTCTTCTCTCTTCACGTGTATGCACATATAGCCACACAGCTCCGGGACTGAAGAAAATTGTTGTAGGAATCCTCACCTCAAGCATAGGCAAGTTATAATCCCGGCAGCCTCTGTGGAGATTGCTCTCTTATGTCTGTAAAGCTCCTGCCTCAGTGTGAGAACTTGAAAGAGCAGGTTGAAGCTATCCTGCAACTCTGGCATCAGGATTCCACTTTTTCAGGCAAGCAAGATACCACTCGGATTCAAGCTTCCCTCAGCAAAGCTATTTCTCCAACCTTCGAGATTGTCTTTGCCGGTGCTTTCAGTGCTGGCAAGTCTATGCTAATCAATGCCCTCTTAGAAAGAGAGCTTCTCTACAGCGCCGAGGGGCACGCCACAGGGACAGAGTGCTACATTGCCTACGCAGAGCCAAATGCTGAGAGAGTGGTGCTCACTTTTCTTAGCGAGCAGGAAGTGCAAGAACAGATGACCGCCTTCTGCGCTTTCCTAAACTTGGCTCCGTCACTCAGCAGGCTGGAAGACACTGCACTGAATCCCCTGAAGGAGCGTGCTGAGGCTATTATTCAGCAGGACGGAGGCAAAAGCAAGTCAGAGCGGGCGAAGCAGGCGGATGCACTTCGCTTGTTGATTACAGGTTTCCAGCAGAACCGGGACAAAATTCACCCTACCGAGAACAAAGTTTTCTCAATGGAGCAGCTCAACTTCGGCAACCTAAGAGAAGCTGCGGGTTTTGCCCGGCGCGGCGCCAATAGCGCAGTTTTGCGAAAGGTGGAATACTATTGCCACCACCCCTTGCTGGAAGATGGAAACGTTATTGTCGATACTCCTGGGATCGATGCTCCAGTCAAAGCGGATGCAGAGCGTACTTATCGAAAAATTGCCGATCCGGATACGTCCGCAGTTGTTTGCGTTCTCAAGTGTGCTGCAACGGGTGAGCTGACCAAGGAAGAGACAGAGCTTATTGAGCATATTCAAAGTAATGATAGCATCAGGGATCGGGTCTTCTATGTATTTAACCGGATTGACGAGACTTGGTACAACGCACAACTAAAGCAGAGACTGGAAAACATTATCGACCAGCAATTTCGTCAGCTCCGCATATTCAAGACGAGCGGCCTTCTTGGCTTCTATGGTTCCCAGATCAAGACAACTACCCCTGAGGATCGATTTGGACTGGATACGATTTTTTCAGAAAGCATCAAAGAATTGGGTGGTGGGGAAGAAACACCCCAGTTTGTCAGCGAGTTTAACAAGTACTGCACGTCAGGTAGGTTGGTTGGATCCCCGTTCCGCCCTTCTGTACATGGGTACGACACACCCATAAATAACTACGTTCGGATTCTGAGGGAGTGGGGAAAACCTTTGATTGAGTATATGATTAAAGATAGCGGTATTGAAGACTTTCGGGCTGGGATCACTCGTTATTTAACGGAAGAAAAGCGGCCACAGCTATTTTCCGCGCTGGCCGATGATTTGCAACCTCTCTGCATCGAGATGAGGAAGTCCTATCTAGATCTCTACCGAGACATTGATAGCCAGCCCAAAGAGATTGACAGCATGATTTCCTATGAGCTGACGCTGATCAATCAGCAGCTAGCCAGTATTGGCCGAGAGTTTGACGAGCATATCCAGACAGTAGTCAATAAAGTTATTAACGGAGAAAACAAAGAATTTGAGAACGATTTCCATAAATTGAAGACTAGGATGGTACGGAGGCTAGATGAGCTTTTGGATACTTTTTCGTTGGACAATGTTTACAGTCAAGCCGTTCGCATTCGTCCCCGCAACTCCACAGCTCCATTCTTAGCTGTATTGGTCGAAGCCTTTTATTATTTGTCCAACCATCTAGAGGACATCCTGGTAGAATCAGCCAGCACGCTTGTAGAGAACTTCTTTCGTCGCCTTGTTGATGAAGTTCGCAGCTCGAGCTACTACAGGCAGTTGTTTCGCCTACTGGGATCCGATGGGGACTTGGAGAAAAAGCTTCATTTGGTTAAGGAGGTAACTTTGAGTTCTCTTGTCAATGGTGCCCGAAAAGAGTGCGACCGCTACCTCAGAGAAAGTCCCCGCTTCTACGACGAAGGAACATTCTCGATCTACCAGTTTCGAGAAGTCCTAAAGCAAACCAGCCAATCTTATGACATCTCTGCTATTCGCGACGCAGAGCCTGGAATCCGACAATTACTCAAGCTTGACTTTGAGCCGAAAATTAGCCAGACAGTGCGTTCTAGCTTCCGACAAGAGACCAACAATACTCTAAAAACTCAGCTATTGCCGGTTGCCAAGCAAGTAGCCGATGAGATTTTGCAAAAGTACCCAGAAGCAAAGCAGTTCATGGAAGCAACTCTCAGAAAAGAGGCTGAAGAGAAAATTGCGCTTAACCAACAGCGGCTGAAAGAACTGGAGGCAAGCATAGACAAGTACAACCAAGCTGTTTCTAGGATCAACCTCTGCCTGCAAGCTTTGGGCCTCAATCGTGAGATGCTGCCCTTGATTACTCGTCCTGAACCTTCCTCTGTTGGTGAGTCAGTTCAAATTTTGGCAAGTCTTCCTGAACAGCAAGTAGGTGACAGCAATGCAAGCGAAGCAGTCGCTCTTGGTCGTTCTACACCCATAGACGAGAGTTTTCCAGAGTTGGATAGCATTCTCGATGATTTGAGATAGAGCGGCTTGTCTTTGTTTTTGGCCTTTCACTTGATCCAGATAAAGTCATGGGATCCAAATCGATACCTCTACAGCAGCACCCAGAAGGGATCCTCTCTGTAAGGGAGAAAACTTTCAAGGTTGCCAACTTGGTCAAAGCAGCCCAAGAGGACTTGACCAAGAAAGAAGAGCTGCATCGCTTGTTCATTGCGGCCTTGAGATCCTCAGGGATCCTGCCGCCGGAAGACTTGCTCAACATTGCCAGTAGCCTTCTTGCTCCCAAGCCAGAAGAAAAATTGTTGCAAGAAGCGAAGTGGTTTGGGCAGGGACTTGCTTGTCAACTCTTGGTGCCGGGCAAGAAAGATTGGGAAAAAGGCAGAGTCAGATTGCGGATCATTGTAGAGTTTGAGCCAGAGGATACAGGCTCAGAGAGCAGCAGCGGATCCCCTCTGGATGACCTTCGCGAAAGTGAGAGCTAGCCTAAGCCAGAGAGACATAGAGGGGGTTGGGCAAGTGTCAAGTAATGATCAATCTCAGGAGTGCTTTGTTGAGCTAGATATTTTCCAAAATACTGTCATTGATATAGGAGGACGCCTAATCTACTCGCAAGAGTTTGCTCAGGTGTACTCAGAGATTGTTTATGAGAGTATCAGATCCTACTTATCCAGCAAACTTAGCGAAAAGGGAGTCTCGATTCTATGGAGCAACTTGAACGGAATAACTAACGTGAAAGGAATTCCTGCTAAACCCTTACGTCCTGGCTCACCGTGGATTGCTGGTAGAGTTAGGATGAGACTAGTGGTTGAGTTTGAGCCAGAAGAAACGGGATCAGGGAGCAGTAGATCGCCTTTGGATGACATTCGGGGAGATGTCAGTCAGTAAAGTCTGTTAGCAATAGGAGACAATGCCGTGGTCGATCCGATAGTTTTTAGGTCAGATGATAGGGAAACTGTCGTTGGAATTGGTGATCAAGTCTACCTTCCAAGTAGATTGCATAGTGCAATTATTAATTACCTTCTTTCAGATACTTTACGGACAAACGGTTACCTTAAATCAAGAAAGGTTTATGCGGACATTAGAATGCTCGTGGATGGAATAGAATCTAGAGTCTTACAGCCCAGAAAGTCGTGGATCTCTGGCAAGATATCAGTCAAAGTTTATCTCGAGTTTGTTCCTGATGACCCATATAGAGATTCTGGAGATAGCGCTCCCAGAAAACTAGAGGATTCTATACTGGATGATTTACGGGCTGTTCAAGTTGTCTCTATGTCTTGAGGTCGATAAGATGACAAAAACATCCATTAATCTTAGCCAACTGGGAGACGGAGTTATCACTTTTATCAACAAGAACAATAAGCAGAAAGTCTACATGATTTCCAAGCTTTGCGATTCTATCAATTCTTATTTCCTGAGGTTTGACCAAATGGGAAGCGGACTAAACAGTCACTTGAGTTCGTCTGAGATACAAACAGGTATTCCCTATGAAGATCAGGTTCATTTTTTCCATAAAGGAGTTCCATGCTCGATTCTTTCTCCTAAAACTAACGGTTGGCAGACCGGTAGAGTAAAAGTAAGAGTAGAAGTTACGATTGACTTTTATCCTGACAATCCTGAATTTCTGATAAAAGAACCCGACCAAGAGATATTAGAACCTCTAGATGAAAAGTCTCCACTGGACGATCTTCGCAGTATGGATGAATAACGATGAAAGAAAGAAAATCCGGCGAAAGGATTCTAATTCCAGCAGCCGTGCGGGAGTATGTTTTCCAAAGAGACGGCTTCCGTTGTCGCGGTTGCGGAAAGTCGCCCCCAGAGGTTCAGCTTCAGATCGATCACATCATCCCCATTGCCCAAGGGGGCAGTAACGATATCAGCAATCTGCAAACGTTGTGCAAAACCTGCAACCGACGCAAAAAGGATCGACGGGATCCCCGCTTTCGCCGCCACTTTGACTGGTGAGTTGCGGTGTTTCGCCTACGCTTCTCCCTCTAGAAAAGAGAGGAGAGAGGTCTGCAAAAACAACCTCAGACAATAGGCGGAAAGCTCAAAAACGGCATTCGAGTCAGGACTCCCGGCACCGAGCCGACTTCTACTTCCAGCCCCTCGGCAGGATCGAATTTGGTGCGCACGTATCCCAATCCCAGGTACTCTTGCGAAGTTAGGCCTGCACTGGTCAGCAGCCCAATCTTTTCCCCCTGCCGCAAAATCTCTGTGCCAGGATGAGCTTCTCCTTGGAGGCGGATCCCCCACAAAGTTTGCCGAATGCGCCGGTAGGTTACCTGCTTGGCCAAGACTTCCTGGCCAACGTAGCAACCTTTGTCAAGGGAAACAGCTCGCCACAGGCCGGCTTCTAGGGGGTTGTAGTCTGAGGTCAGCTCTCGGTCGGCGGCGGGGCGACCCGCTTCTAGGCGGAGGACTTCCCACAGCTCAGGTGGGGCCAGCTTGGCTCCGGCTTGGAGCAAGCATTCTTCAAGAGCGACTTTCTGGTCAATGGTGCCCCAGAGGGTAAACCCCGGCTGGGCAAGACCCGTGCCACAAGCCAGATGGACAGGGATCCCCTGGATCTCCACGGCGCAGTGCTCATGAGGCCCGGTCGGGATCTCTTCTGAGCTCACCACTTGCTCCAGGAGAGCTTGACTCTGGGATCCGAGCAATCCAAAACCAAAGGTCTGGTCCGTCTCATCTTTCAACTCTGCTCCCCGCACCAAAGGCAGCATACGCCCCAAACTCTGCATCAGCAGGCTGCGCCGCTGGGGTGAAGTCCAGATCCAGCAGTCTTCTTCTCCCACGTACACCGTTGCCAAATCCAGGATGCCGGCGGTGGGGGTCACGAAAACCGTGTCGGCCCCCTGCCCTGGCTTGAGGGCCTTCAGATTTTGGGTGCTTCGGTTGTGCAGATAGTCCAAGCCTGGGGATCCCTTCATGCGCAAACGGCCCCACCCGGAGCGATCCAGAAGCAGGGATCCCGTCTGTGCAACGGGTTGGCCCTCTGTGGAAACAGCAGCTAGAAGAGACATCGCTCACCCCAGAGATGGGATTTGGTTTTCTTCTCTACCCTAGAATAGGCTAGTTCACTCCACCGTCTGTGGCAGATCCCCGGCGTACTGAACTGTGATTGAGGTTGAAGTCCACCAACAGTTGCGGCAGCTTTTGCGGCAGTCTCCCGAAGCCCTGTGGCCCCACCAGTTGACGATGGCTCGCATGGTGGCGCGGGGGTTGCGGCTGGGTCGCAGCACCTTGATCCAGGTGCCCGCTGGGGGTCAGCACCGCCTCAGTTACCTGCTGCCAGCCCTGATGTGGCCCAACCCCACCTTGCTCTGTGCCACAGCTCCTGTGCAGGCGCAAATTTTGGGGGAAGAGATCCCCTGGCTACAGCACACCCTGCAGTTGCATAAGCCCGTCCTGCAAAAAGACCGTTGGCCGGATCCCGATTTCCAGGGGTTGCTGTTGGTGGATCCCCTGGATTGGCTGCAAGCTCGCTTGAGAAAGGGATCCTCGCAAGTGCCGACAGGGATCCCTTTGATCCTGGATGGAGCCGAAGACCTGGAAGATTGGGCCTACCAGGCGCTAACGGTGACCCTGGAAGCCAGCCATTGGCAACAGCTCCGGCAAATCTTCCCTGCCGAGGCGGAGCAGCTCTCCCAGGTTCAGGTCAATTTGTCCCTTCAGCTTTTGCGGCGGCCTCTTTCCCGCTGTCTGCTTCATGCGGATGAACAGGTTCACCTGGATGCTGTGCTGTCTTTGGTGACAGGCTACCCCGGCTGGCTGCCGGATCCCTGGGATCAAATCCGCCGGCGGCTCAGCTCTGAGGGGGATCCCGTCTCCAAATGGATTTGGTGGGCCGAAACCGACCGAGAAACCGGTCGCCTCACCCTTCACCACAGCCCGGCGGCTCTGCACGATTGGCTGGCCCCCATTTGGGCCACACAGCCGGTGGTGATTATCGGGGAAGCGCTGGATCTGGATCGCCAGGCGGAAACCTACCGGCGACGGTTGGGCTTGCCGGATCTAACGCCGCTGCGGTTTGCCTCAGGCGAGGGTTGGCCACGTTCTGGCGGGGCGGAGCTGTCCCTCTACTTGCCGCGCCTGCCCTTGCCCAACAGCCCTCTATTTCGGGATCACCTGCTGCAAGAGCTGAAAAAGCTGATCCCTCAGGCGCAGGGCTTCGTGGTGGTGTTGGTGTCGGATCAACCTCTGCAGGCACAAGTGGGGGCGGCTTTGGCTGCCGAATTCGGCTCGCGGGTGCGGGTAAACAGCCCGTTCCCCGGCGAAAAGGGCATTTTGGTCTGCGACTGGCCCTACTGGCTGCACCACAAGGCCGGCTTGCCGCGCCCTGAGCTGATGGTGATCGCCACTTTGCCCTTCCCTTCTGTGGAAGACCCGAGGGTGGCCGGACGGGTGCAATATCTGCAACGCACCCAGCAGGACTGGTTCCGTCAGTACCTTTTGCCGGTGGCCGCTGCCCAGTTGCAACGGGCTGTTGCGCCTCTGCGGCAAAGCTCTGATTCGGGAGAAGATTCCAGCTCATCCACCCGATGGGTGGCCATTTTGGATAGCCGCATCATTGCCCGCAGCTACGGCGTCTCTCTTCTCAATGCCTTGGGGCCAACTTTGCGGGTCGAGCAGCGCAGCCAACTGTTTGTTTAGGGATCCCTGGGCCTCTTGCGCCAGTTGGTTGATGGTGATGGATTGGTTTTGCCTGAGCGATTGAGAGAAGGCTTGTTTAGAACAGAGGGGGAGATTTGTATCCCAGAGAGCCAAAGCCAACTGGGATCCAAGCTATTCTGAGGGTGAATCACTCCTACTCACCTTCCTCTCATGACCAATCCTGCTCTCAGCTCCGTTCACGCTCGCAACAGCGGTGCGGAGCACTCCAGCGAGCCAGAGGCCCTCACAGCACTGCGCACGCAAGCAGTTTGGAAGCCATTGCGGCAGGCCATTGTGGAAAGCTCGGGTTTTCGGGGATGGCTCCAGGGCCGGGAGTTGCCCACTCAGGAAGCAGAGCTGGATCAACTGGTGCATAGCTACCTCGAGCAAACCTTGTCTCACCTGGCCTATTAGGATCCCCAGAGTCCCAGCCAGAGGGGCAAGGTCAGCAAGGCGGCCAAGTACCCCACGGCCAAGGCAGTTACGGTAATTTCCCGATCCAAGTCGTATTCTTCCGTGAGCACCAGGGTGGCGATGGCGGGGGGCATACCGCTCTGCAGGACCAGCACCAGCTTGGCCAGAGGCGGGTAGGGGGTGAAGGCAAGGCCGATTCCCACCAAGAGCGGCACAATCACAATTTTGATCAAGAGGGCCACTCCGGCGGCAAGAAAGGATCCCCAGCGCTTCACCTGGGCCAGCCGCATCCCCAGGATCATCAAGCTGAGCGGGATCATGCTCCAGGCAAAAGCCGCCAACCCTTGAGAGAGCCAACCCGGCAGGGGTTCGCGGGTCAGCAGTAGGCCCATAGCAAAAGACCAAAGAGCAGGGGTGCGCAAAATGTGGAGGCCCACCTGCCAAGGTTGGGCATGGGAACTGCCGTGGCGGCTGGCCACCCACACGCCAAACCCGTAGGCCATGAACAGGGTGCCCAGCAGATCATAGAACAGGGCCCAGCCAAAGTAAGCCCTTCCGGCCACAGCCAGACAGATGGGATAGCCCAAATACCCGGTGTTCCCCAGGGTGGCGGTTAGGTGAAAGCTGCCCTGCTGGGCACTGCTCCAACAGTTGTGGCGCTGCCACCACAGCCAAGCGCTGGTCAAGGCAAACCCCAGCCCCACCGACAGCCAGCAGATCAGGGGAGCAACCCAGATTTGACCCGACAGATCCACTCCCTGCATAAACCCAACAATGCTGAGGGGCACTCCCACCCAAAACATGAATCGCCCCAAGGCGTGGGGATCCAGCCAACGATTCCAGCCGCCGGGCAGCCCCTTCTGGAGTGCAAACCCCAGCAGCGTCCAGCCCAGCAAGGGAGGATAAACCTGAAAAAGGGTGTTGAGCACGCTCAAGAGGGAGAGGGAAGGGATCCCTAGGCAGGGATCCGCCGGGGTTCTTCACGCAGGGCGAAGATGCGTTGAATCACCTCCTCGACAACGCGGTCTGGGGTAGAGGCACCGGAGGTAATGCCGATTTGCACCGGCCCATCGGGTAGCCACCCTTCGGTAACTGTCGGGTCTTGGTGAAGGGGCTTGTGACGGATGCGGTTGTTGGGTTGGATGCAGTCGGGGCCATCGATGTGGAAGGAAGGCAAGCCCTTGGCCAGGGCAATTTCCTGCAAGTGGGTGGTATTCGAGGAATTAAACCCCCCGATCACCACCACCACATCCAAAGGTTGCTCCAGCAGCTCGAACATGGCGTCCTGCCGCTCTTGGGTGGCATTGCAGATGGTGTTAAAGCTCATGAAGTGGTTGTCTAACTCCTGGGGGCCATATTTGCGCAGCATGGTGGTCTCAAACAGCTTGGCAATGGCGCGGGTCTCCCCCTCTAGCATGGTGGTTTGGTTGGCAATGCCGATCCGCTCCAGATCGCGATCCGGATCAAAACCGGGGGAAGTGGCCTTGCCGAAGCGCCGCCGAAATTCTGCCGCATCTCCGCCCTGCAAAATGTAGCGGGCGACCCATTCCGCTTCTTCCAGGTTCAGCACCACCAGATATTTTTCGGCAAAGGAGCTGGTGGCTACGGTTTCCTCGTGGTTGTACTTGCCGTGGATGACAGAGGTAAATTGGGCCGCGCGGTGCTTGTCCACTTGGTTCCACACGCGGGAAACCCAGGGGCAGGTGGTATCGACGATCTCATTGCCCTGCGACCGGAAAAACGCCATTTCCGAGGCACTCGCCCCAAAAGCAGGCCAGATCACCACATCTTGGGGCCGGATCTGAGAAAAGTCCTTCTTGCCGTCCGGGCCTTTCTCCACAAAGCGGATCCCCATCTCCTTCAGGTGCTGGTTTACCAAAGGGTTGTGGATGATCTCGTTGGTGATCCACAGTTGCCGATCCGGAAAGCGTCGCCGCGCTTCATAGGCATATTCCACCGCCCGTTCCACACCCCAGCAAAAGCCAAAGGCTTTGGCCAGGTGAATGGTGATGTCACCCCGCTGATAGCGGTAAGCCTGGGCGCGGATTTGCTCCACAAGGGGGCTTTTGTAGGTGGTTTGCAGCTCCAGTTGAGCTTGATCCTTGTGTTCTTCAAACCCCTTGGCAAAGTAGGTGCTGGATCCGCGCAGGGCTTTGCGCAGGGCCCGTGGGTCTTGGGGAGAGCTATCCGGGGAAGTAGGTTGGAAATAAGCCATGGTTACGGTTGGAGATACGCACTGCTCAAGCAGACGGCGAAGGGATCCTTTCTCAGCTTACGCCCAGTCTCGCATCGGTGGGCCATTCCAGCATGCTTTCCCTAGGGCCAGCGACAAGATTGTCAAGTCAACTATAGAATTGCAGGTAGAATTGCAGGGGATCGAAGCTGTTGAGCCAAAGCCAGAAAGCAGAGGGATCCCTTTGGGAATTGGCCGTTATTGGGGCGGTTGATCCTGCATTTCCAGTTGGCGCACCCGTTCCTGTAATTGGCGGGCGGTGGCAGAAAAGCTGCGCCCAGGCCAGAGGAGAGAGCCCAGCCCCACCGTCAACAGGCCCAGGCCGACAGCCACGGCGATGAGAAATCCCAAAGGCAGCTCCACCGAGCGCCACATTAAGAAATGTACGGTCAGGGTGGTGGGGTTTTGTCCGGCCAGGACTGCCACTCCCAAAGCCAGCAGCAGTGTCAAGACCAAGTTGAACAGCAGCAACATCAGGGATCCCGTCGCAACAGTTCCATTCTGCCTTGTCTGCTGGGGGGGTGGCTCAAGCCCGCACACTCCCGTCGGGTAGGGTGGCTCCGCTGAGGTCAGCGCCGGTCAGCACTGCTCCGCCGATTTTTGCCCCGCTTAGATCGGATCCCTGCAGTTGTGCACGGGTTAGCTTGGCTTCCCAAAGGTAGGCACCGTGCAAGTTGGCTTCCCGCAAGTCGGCAAAGCTGAGATCCGCGCCGATCAAGTTGGCTTCCCAAAGATTGGCCCCGCGGAGGTTGGCCCCCATCAAGTTGGCCGAGCTGAGATCGGCGCCGCGCAAATCGGCTTCCTGCAGGTTAATGCCACTCAGCTTGCCAAAGGAGAGGTTGGCCCCTCTCAGATTCACCCCTTGCAAGTTGGAGCGCACCAAGTCCACCCCCACCAGGTTGGATTCTTGAAAGTTGCGCTCGCCAGAGGCATATTCTGTCAGCAGCTCGTCAGCAGTTGTCACTCGGGGCATGGCCGGATACTGCCATCCGTGCGTTAAGCTTAACAATTTCTGGCTGCTCAACGGGGTACTGATGACCGCTCCGAAAGACCTACGAAACGCTAACAAACACTTCCAGAGTGTTCAGTGCCTGTCGCGTCTGATACATTTACGCTGAACACTGCTGAACATCACTGTTCAACTATGCAGCGATAGCATTCTGTTTGTTTCCATTCGCGTTAGCGGGACGGAGTCCAAACAGAATGGCGGTATCCCGCAAAGCTTTGAGTAGAATACCCAAAGCGCAGTTTCCGTGTCGTCTTACTACCAATTTTCTGCTTTGCTTTGGCTACCATGTTGGCAGACTCGAAAGTAAACAGAAAGATCAACTGGTAGTAATCCGTACTGAACATATTATATTATTTTCAGTATAGTTGAGCTTATTATTGACTAGAGTCATGCTCTCAAGCTAACAACCACGTTCTTGGGTGTGGTCACCGGGAGCAGCTCTGCACAGCGCAGCCAACCGAAGATAGGTACCTTGATGCGGTTGCCAGAAGTGCGAATACTCCCTTCCAGGTAAAAGCTGTCCTGCACCCCCTTGCGCTTGAAGCGGGGAAACTTCCCCAACCCACCCCGCCAGCGCTTAAGGGCTTGCTCCAAGTTGCGTAATGCCTGCTGAGGGGCGCATTTGGAGACCTGGTAGTACCAGCGATGTTCTTTCTTCACCTCGGCCACTAGGCGCTTGTGCAGGTCAATGGCGGTGGGAAGTTTTTGCTGGTTCTCCAGGGCTTGCCGACAGACTTCTAAGCCCCAGTTATAGGCGTGGCGGGCTACCCCAGCGTGTTGGGCGGCTAGAGTTGTTTGCTTGCGGTTAAGAATGAGTTGCGTCCGAAAACCCAGTAACATGCCCGCCACACCGCAAAGCGTCCATGAGTTCCGTGAAGCTTTCGGCTTGGCGCTCACAAGCCCCCTTTAGCTTTAGGTAACTCATGTTGACTACTGTAAGCTTTTCGGCCTGCTGTTGTCAGCCTCTGGTTTTGTCTGCTGGTTTTGCTGGGGTTGGGGGGGTGGGGACGGCCAGCAGGGATCCCCTGCCACGGGTTGGATGTGCAACTCCAGGTAGCCGGTGGCCGGATCCGGTTGACGGGAGAAGCGGTACTCCGGGCTATCGGCGAGGACAATTTCGGCGGTGGTGTAGATGAGGCAGCCGGGGCGCAGGTGTCCCCCCCAGGTTTGGCCTCGGGCATCGGCAACGGTGAGATGGAGATGGACTCCGTCAGGGCACAGGGATCCACTCAGGGCCAGGATCTCCAGGCGTTCCGACAGCAGGTGATCCCCCATTTGGTCGGCCAGGCGCAGGGTGGCTTGGCTGAGGCTGCCGACGGCGCTGAGGACAAACCCCGCTTGCAAGGGCTGCTGCCGGGCCACTCGCTCCAGTTCCTGCTTGAGATCTTGGCCGGGGAAAAGGCGCAAGGGATAAATCTTGAGGGATCCCGGCGGCATGGGCTGGAGCTCTTGGCGGCGGGAGGAGCGGATCCCGGGTCGCCAGCCGGGCTTAACCACCGGGCGGGAGCGAGCGATCACCAAGCAGTCATCCGGCAGAGGGTAGCGGGCAGGGATGGTGGAGCCGGCGGCAATGGTGACATCGGATCCCACCTGCAAAGGAGCCACCAGAACCGAGTTGGCGCCTGTTTTGCTGCGATCCCCAATTTCGGTAAAGTGCTTTTGCTGGCCGTCGTAGTTGGCGATGATGGTGCCCGCCCCGATGTTGACCTGGGATCCCAGCTTGGCATCGCCCAGGTAGGCCAAGTGGGCGGCATTGCTGTGGGATCCGATCTGGGCATTTTTGGTTTCCACAAAGTTGCCGATGCGGCAGTGATCCCCAATCTGGCTGTGGGGGCGCACGTGGGCGTAGGGGCCTATCCAGACGTGGTTGCCGATGCGGCTGTGGCTGACCACCGAGTAGAGAATGTGACACCCAGATCCAATCTCGCTGGACTCGATCCAACTGCCCGGCCCCAGGCGGGTTCCCGAGCCAATGCGGCACACCCCTCGCAGATGGGTTTGGGGCTCGATCACCACATCGGGGGCCAATTCCACCGTTTCCTCGAGGCTGCTGCTGTCGGGATCCACAAAGGTGACCCCGGCTTCCATCCAGGCTTCCTTGAGGCGATCCTGCAAAATCTGGTACGCCTGGGCCAGTTGGCGGCGGTCGTTGACGCCCACAATTTCTTGCGGATCGGCAACATCCAGAGCGATGGCTTTGCCCACCCGCTTGACGGCATCTGTTAGGTAGTACTCCTGCTGTGCGTTGTTGCTGTTGAGATGGGGCAAAACCTGGGCCAGAGCCGGCCAGTGGAAACAATACACCCCACTGTTGATGCGGCGATTTTGCCGTTGGGCCGGGGTGCAGTCTCGCTCTTCCACCAGTTCCAGCACCCGCTGTTGGGCATCGCAAAATACCCGCCCATAGCCATAGGGATCCGCCACCTGAGCCGAGAGCAAGGTTACCTCTGGGTTCATCTGGCGGTGGCGCTCCACCAGAGCTTGCAGGGTTTCCGCCCGCAGCAGGGGCACATCCCCGTTGATCACCAGCAGATCCCCCTGAAAACCGCCCAGGACGGGCAACAGTTGCTGAACGGCGTGTCCGGTGCCCAATTGCTGGGCCTGCTCCACAAATTCAACCGGGTACTCCCGCAGGGCTTGGCGCACCTGCTCCTGTTCATAACCCACAATCACCAGACAGCGGTGGGGTTTCAAGGTTAGCACCGTGCGCAGCAGCCGCTCGATCAAAGACAGGGATCCCAGCTTGTGCAGCACCTTGGGCAACTGCGACCGCATCCGGGTACCTTTGCCCGCTGCCAAGATCGCTACCGATAGCTCCCGCTCTGCCATGTTCCTTCCCCGAACTGCCCCCATCAAGTATAGGCGGCAGGATTCTGCTCAAAAATCTTCTGAGGTTGGATCCAAGTTCCTGAGCCCTGTGCGGCCAAAACTGAGCTAGCTTAATGGCACATCTAGCTGGTGCAGTCTATGGCCGAGAGCAGGGGCCCTGATATGCCCCCACAGGAACGTCGGCGGTTGGTCCGCGAGGTGGCCGGCTGGCTGGCGATGCTGGGGGTGTTCATTCCAGGGTTGCAGCGCTTCTATATGGGGCACCAACGCTGGGGCTGGGGCTACTTGGTGGCGGGGCTGATGGTGTTCGTTCCTTCCATCCCGCTGCAGATCCTCAGCTACGGGGTACGCGCCCTTTGTTTGCTGGAAGGGCTGTGGATCCTGACCATGAGCAATGCCGATTTCGATTTTCGATTCAATCGAGGGTTGATCGAGCTGGAGTGGACCAGTGTGGAAGGGCGAGAAGCCCGGGATCCCGAACAGCAGTTGGAAAGCCAGTTGAAACAGGGCTTGATCACCCGCGCTGAATATGAGGAGCGCCGCCGGCAAATCCGCAAGATTTCGTAAACTACCCGGCTCCGACCGCTAAGCGGTACGGAGCGGGCTTTCAGTAGCCCTGAGCCTGTTCTGCTCTACCAGAGAACAAAACAAGCCCGGACCTCTAGGCTGGTTTACAGCAGCCCCCAAGAGCGCAATCACATTCGCACCATTCAAATCCGCATCCCCTTCCCATCCACAGTGCCCACACTTGAACGACTTGCCACTGCGGTAGGATTGCGCAGGATCGGGATGGATATGCAAACACTTGTGGCAGGTCTGCGACGTGTAGGCAGGCGGAACAAGAATCAGAGAAACCCCTGCAACCCTCGCCTTGTACTCCAGAAACTGACGTAGTTGGTAGAACGCCCAACTGTTGGTTCTGCGCCGTTCGGCCTTGTTGCGCGGCTGTTGATTGACTCTCTCCCGGATCCCTGTCAGGTCTTCCAGGGCGATAGCGCTGTTGGTAGCTTTTGCCCTAGAGACAATAGCTTTAGAGATGCGATGATTGACCCACGTTTGAAAGCGTCTCTCCTTGCCAGACAGCCGTTGCAGCAGTTGACGGCATCTGCGCCGCGAACTGCGTGTGCCCTTACTGGCTTTGCGTTGGAGTACCGCCCTCAACCGGGAGTAGCGCTCTCGGACTCTGCTCAACTGCTGTCCATTCCAGTTGTCCCCCTCTGACGTATGGGCAATATCTGTCCTCCCCAAGTCCACCCCGATCACCTTGTCGGTATCTTGTTGCTTGGGTGTTTTTTCCTCTACGCAAATCTGGATGTAGTAGGAGCCATCTTTGCGCTTGACCAGGGTGGCAGCTTTTGGGTTGGAACCAGCCAGCATCCCACGCTGGTAGTTGCCAATGGCCAGTTCAAAGCGTTCTCTCCCTTCCACCGTGGTGAGCGACACCGTCCAGTCTTTTTGACGGAACGAAAAGATACGGGCGTCGTAGGTAACAAAGCCGCTCTTAAACTCCTTGACGGGACGCTTTTTCTGCTTAGCCACTTTGCGGGAACCCGCTACCCGTCTGCACACCTGTTGAGCCAAGTTACTGGACAAGCCAAACCGGGCTCGAATCTCGTAGTAGCAAAGGGATTGGAGTTTGACTGCGTTGACTACTTTTTCTGGTGTGTTCTGGTTGACCCAGTTCAATGCCTGTACAAAGGCATCCATCGTCGCGTCCAATTTGGCGGCTTGCGACTGGGCTACCTTGAGCTTGCAGGAGACGGTCAGGACTTGGGTCATGGTTCTATTGTAACCTCGCATTCCTCCCGGCACTGACCCTACGGGTACAGTGCGGGGCTCCTGCGATTTCTAGCTGAGAGTACTGGCGGAGGGTGGCCCCCTTCCACCCGTTGGCGCACTTGAATCGAGGAACAAGGATCGGCCTTCCTCTGAGTTGGGTGATCCCAAGGGGCACCACCAAGCGGCTACAACATCCCATCTCAAGCTTCCGGGAGAAAGTGGGGAATACTGGCAGTTGAGGGTTTTGCGGTGGGTCGGCTTTGGTTTGGCTAGTTGGCCTCAGCTTGTTTGGTAGCGCTTTTTGCCTCTTCTGGGGACAGTTGTTGGTGGGCAAGTTGCTGCTGCCGCTGTGGGGGGGATCCCCCCTGGTGTGGAATACCTGCCTGGCCTTTTTTCAGGCCACCCTGCTTTTGGGCTACCTGTGGGCAGATCGGCTGGGGCGCGGCCTCAATCCCAGGATGGGGGTGCTGATCCACGGGATCTTGCTGCTGGTCGGGCTGAGGCTTCTGCCCTTTCAGCTGGGGATCCCCGGCCAACCGGAAGGATGGTGGCCCCCTCTCGCTCTGTTGGCAAACTTGACTTTGGGAGCTGGGGTGCCGCTGTTTCTCCTGTCGGCGACGACGCCGTTGCTGCAACGGGGGTTGGCGGCAAGAGGGGTCGCGGGGCAACGGGAGGCTTTGGATCCCTATTTTCTCTATGTGGCCAGCAATGCCGGCAGCTTGGGCGGGCTGCTGGGGTACCCGCTGTTGTTGGAGCCCCGCCTGTCTTTGGCTTGGCAAACTCACCTGTGGACGGGATCCTACGCGCTGGTGGCAGCCCTGGTGCTGCTAAGCGGGGTGGGTCTGCTGCTCAGTCGCAACAGCGTTGCGGAGCAACAAGAACGCGGGGCAGATTCCCAGGGATCCGGCGCTGCTCTGGGGAATTGGGCTGTTTCCTGGCGAGAGCGTTGGCGCTGGGCGGGGCTGGCTTTTTTGCCGGCGGGCCTGTTGGTGGCGGTCACCACTCTGTTGACCACCGACGTGGCGGCGGTGCCCCTGTTGTGGGCCATCCCCCTGGGGATCTATCTGCTGACATTCATGCTGGCTTTCGGGGGGATCCACCCCAATAAGGGGGTTTTGGGAACGACAGCTCTTCTGGCCTGCGGGGCGGTGGGGACACAGGTCTTGGGCTGGGTGAGGCCGGGTTTTTTGCTTTTGCCGCTGCATCTGACCACCTTTGGGCTGGTGAGCTGGGGCTGCCACAGCCGGTTGGCTTGCCGTCGCCCGCCGGTGGAGCAGTTGACGCAGTTTTACCTGTGGCTGGCTTTGGGGGGGAGTTTGGGGGGAATGTTCTCTGCCCTCTTGGCACCGCAGGTGTTCGAGACGGTGCTGGAATATCCCCTGTTGCTGGGGATGTCGCTGGCCGTGCTGGGGGCGCAGGGGGGGCGGGTGGGCCTGTGGCTGGGGCTGGGGCTGCTCCTGCCTTTGCTGCTGTTGCACTTTCGACCGCAGGCGTTGCTGCAGGTGGGCGCTGGGGTGGGTTTGGCGTTGGGCTGGGCGGTGCTGGCGCTGTTGGTGTCAGGGGAGAGCCGTTCACAGCAGCAGAGCGGAGCCCCTGGCTGGCAGGCCAAGGTCGGTTGGGTGGGAGCAATGGCGGGGTTGGTTGTGCTGCTGGGGCAACCCTGGCTGCAGCCGGGACTGCAGGTGATCCACAGCGAGCGCAGCGCCTTCGGCCTCAACCGGATCGTGGAGTACCGGACTGAGCAGGGATCCTTTCGTGGCCTTCTGCACGGCACCACTCTACACGGCAGCCAAAACTTGGATCCGGAAAAAGCGCTGGAGCCGCTGACCTATTTTTCTCGGTCTGGGCCGGTTGGGCAGGTGTTTGCGGCGTTCAGAGCCCAGACTGTGGATCCCACGCCCGCCATTGCGGTGTTGGGGCTGGGGATCGGCACGTTGGCCGCCTATGCCGAGCCAGGGGATGAGTGGACGTTTTTCGAGTTGGATCCCACCGTGGTCGATTGGGCGAGCCGCTATTTTTCCTATCTCCGGTGGGCTCAGGCACGGGCGCAGGTGCAGGTCATCCTCGGCGATGCCCGGCTCAGCCTCAAGGGGATCCCAGAGGGCAGCTATGACCTGATGGTGATGGACGCCTTCAGCTCTGACGCAGTGCCGGTGCATTTGCTCACGCAAGAGGCTTTGGCCCTCTACCTCAGCAAGCTCAAGCCCCACGGCTGGCTGCTCTTCAACATCACCAACCGCCACCTCGACTTGGCCCCGGTGTTGGCCGGCCTGGCCGGATCCCTGCAGCTCCACGCTTGGCACCAAGACCACCGGGATCTCTCCCCTGAGCAACGCCAGGCGGGGCTGGCCCCTTCCCACTGGGTGCTGTTATCGCCGCGCGACGCTTCGACGACCGCCTCAGCAGGGCGGAGCCCTTTGGCCCAAAACTCTGGAGTCCTGCAGGAACTGGATCCCTGGCAGCCCCTTTTGCCCCAGGCCGGGGATCCCGTCTGGCGGGATGACTTTTCCAACCTGCTGCAGGTGATCCGTTGGCCCCGGATCCCTTTGCTAAAGGGTATCCAGATCCCCAGTTCTGGATAGGAATCCGGCTGCTATCGCTACGCGACCCTTCGGCAAACGTGTTAGCGTTGCGGAGCAGAAAAGTTAAGGAAATCTTTACAACTCGAAGTTGGTATGAGTTATGATTGTTTGCAACGTAACTGATGTCTGCTCGGGAGTCCGGCCCATGTCTCCTCTACAAGCCCTCACTGGCAATCCTCAAACCACCATGGCTGAAACCTCTGCGGCTCGTTTCGTGGCAATCGGGGGCAGCTTGCGGCCCAATTCCCTGACGTACCAGGCGCTGGAGGTGGCGCGGCGCGAGTTTGAGAAGTTGGGGATCCCGTTGCACATCCTCGATCTGCGGCAGATGAAGTTGCCCTTTGTGGATGGCTCGGAATCCTATGCAGATTATCCCGATGTGGCGGTCTTACAAGCAACCATGAAGCGGGCGGATGGGATCATCCTAGCCAGCCCGGAATACCACGGCGGCATCAGCGGCAGCCTGAAAAATGCCCTGGATCTGTTGAGCTTTGAGCAACTGGAGGGCAAGGTCTTCGGGTTGATCAGCGTTTTGGGCGGCGAGAGCAACAGCAATACCCTGAACCAGATGCGCTTGATTGTGCGTTGGGTGCATGGCTGGGTGATCCCAGAGCAAATCGCCATCGGTCGGGCTTGGAGCGCTTTTGACGAGCAAGGCAATCTCAAAGACGAGAAGCTAAAACAGCGCTTTCAACACTTTGTCCAGAGATTGGTGACCCACACTCACAAGCTGCGAGGGATCCCAGTGGTGAAGCCTTCCTGAAATTACAGTCATTCCAAACTAGATTGAGACACTCTCCAAGCGTTCCGCGACCAACCCCAGGGAAGTTAGGAAGCCATGAAGGACGGCTGCAGACAGACTACACTGGGGCTGGGTGAGAGATGAAAACCAAATCTTTCACTGCGTCGAGGATGGGGCGAACGCCCGACGTCGAGAATCCCTGCCCCTTGGGGCGGAGAGTATGCCAAAGTTGTTCCAAACAGCAACAAGTCCGGGCTCTCTTCTTCTCACCTGTTGCCTCAGCGTTGCCCAGCAACAAATAAGGCTCAGATCCGACGGAGATCTGGCTGAGAGGGCATTGACTTGCAGAGGAACCCGCAGAATAGCTCCACACAGGTATGGTTCAGTCTGTTCCCCCTCATTCCGATAGAGCTGGGCCAATATCTCCCCTGGTGGCCCTGCAAGCAACCTTGCAGCAGATGCGGGAGCAGAGCGATGCCAACACCCTCGTTCAGCTCACGCTGGAGTATGTCAAGGCGGTGTTTGGGGCGCCGCTGATCTGGCTGGCCTTTTACGACTATCCAAATCACCAGTTGGTGGGTCAGGGGGGAGTGACCCTTCTTGAGGATCAAACCCTACTGCGGGCGGTGCATCCTCTACAGCCGGGGGAGATCCTGGAGCAGGTGGTGATCGAGCAGCGACCGATCAGCCTGCCTGACCTCTCTCAGGAGCCGCGCATGGGCATTTGGCAGCGGGAGGCCAGGCGACTGGGCGGGATCCAGGGCTGTTTCATTTATCCCTTCTCGGCCTACGGCCCGCTGTCGCGAACGGCAGTAGGACGGCGGCGCTGCTTGGGGATTCTGATGCTGGGATCCCAAATGTGGGGGGTTACCACCCGTGAGGACGAAAAGGCTCTCCTGGGGATTTTGCTGGGGCAGTTGGCAGCTTCTCTGCAAGAGTTGGAAAACGCTTGGCAACAGCAGACCGAAAAGCGCCTTGAGGATCCGCTCCTGAGGTTGGGAACGGCGATGCGCCAGGTGGGATCCCTGCAGGAACGGGTCAGCCTGGTGAGGCAGGAGTTACAGTCTTTTCTGGGCGCTGTCCACATTCAGGTGTATTGGCACGAGCGCAGCCAGGGTCAGTTCGTTCCCCATGGAAGCGCCCCCAAAGCTGTTGGCAACAGCGGGGGGACGGAGTCCTCTCAGCCCCCTGTTCCCAAAGGGGCTAAAGTCGGAGCAGGGCCAACAGGGGAGGTCAGCCTTTCGCTGCGGGAATTGGGGGACATGTACTACACCCTCGCCGATGGCCAGGTGGTGGTGGGCGGCACAGGGACGACTCGCTCTGAGGTTCCCCCCAAGCTGATGCAGCAGTTGCGGGCCCAGGCCGTTTTGGCGGCCCCGATTTTGCTGGAAAAGGATCTGCTGGGGTTCATCTGGGTGCAATCGGATGTGCCCCGTACCTGGCAAGCCGCTGAGCGACAGTTGGTAGCTGCTGCCGCCAATGGGTTGGCCTTGGCTGCCCCCCTAGAAAATCTGGATCGCCGCATTCGCCAGTTGGCCGATGACCAAGAGTTTGTGCAACAGGTGGGCCGCTCGCTTTACAACCCGGCGGAGCTGCAACAGGCTCTCCAGCAAGCCATTGTCGGCCTGGGCCAGCGTCTGAAAGTCGGTGCAGTAGCCGTGTTGACGTTGGATCCCGACAGCCCCATCCCCCGCCTCTTCTACGAGTACCGCAGGGAAGGCAAGCAGACTTTGCCACAGCAGCTCAGCCCTCTGAGCGACCAGGACTGGCAGGATCTCATGCGCAGCGAGGTGGTCGTGGCAGAAAACTACGACCAAGATCTGCGCCTGCTCTCTTGGCGGCAGGAACTGGCAGGGGTTCGTTCCTTGATGCTGACCCATACCGGGGCCAACACACCCGTGGAAGGGCTGCTCTTGGTGTTGCATCCCCAGCTACGGGCCTGGAGCCGGGAAGAGCGGCAACTGCTGCGGGGGATTGCCCAACAGGTGGGGGTGATCCTGCGGCAAATTCGGTCAGAACAACGCCGGCAACGACAAGAGCAGTTGCTCAAGGGCCTGATCACCACTTGTTTAACCTTGCCAAACTCGGCCACCTTGTCAGATCTGTACACCACCACCGTCCGACAGACGGCCCAATTGCTGGGGATCCCTCTGGCGCTGGTGGTCAGTTGGCAGCCGGGGGAAAGCCGGGCTCAGCTCCAGGGGCCTTTTACTACCGCTGCCGGGACGGAGACCGGCTCCACCGAGATCGACCTGCAAGATCCCTTACTGGCCTACGCGCTGCAGTCGGCAGAACCTCTGCCGCTCACCCAGGAGCAGATCCCCCCTGCCAGCCGCACTTGGCTCAGTCGCGTCAGCGGTGCGGAGCACTTTGCTGCCGGCCTGGGATCCTGGCTGCTGGTGGCGCTGGGGGAGACAAACTCCTCGCAGGCGGGAGCTTTGGGAGTTTTGATCTTGGGGGCAGAAGCGGGCAAGGTTTGGGATCCCGACGAGCGGGCGGCTGTGATGCTGATCGCCCAGACCTGCGGCTGGACGCTGCGGCGCTTGCTCTGGATGCAAACTTTGCAAGAGCGGCAGGAGGTGCTCAGGGAGTTGAACTGGTACAAGCACCGCCGCCTGCTGGATATGCAGAATGCCCTTCTGGACAGCCTGCACCGCCTGGGTCAGGTGCCGGAGATCCCCGGAGACGAAGCCACCCGCTGGCAAAAAGTAGTGGAAATTGGCAGAGGGCTGCGGGATCTGACCGTCTCCACAAGGCCGTTGTTGCAGTCGGAAACTTGGCAGGTGCAGCCGCAGTTGCGGTCGGTGCCCTTGGCAACCTTGGTGCGCAAAAGCCTGCGCCGGGTGGAGGGCCTGACCCAAAAACGCAAGCTGTGGCCGCGGGCCCATGGGGACATGAGCATTGCCGTCCAGGGGGATCCCGAACGACTGGAGATGGTGCTCTGGGAGGTGTTGACAGCCGCTATTTTGCGCAGCCCGGAAGGGGGGCGGCTGGATCTGTGGAGCCAAGCCAGCGTTCGCGATAGCGATGCGGAGCCCTTTGGCTATGCAGAGCTGCTGGTGGTGGATCAGGGCAGCTTCGACCCTCACCTGATGGCCGCCCTTCAGTTGGATCCGAACCAGGTGATCTACGCGGATCCTCTGCTCAAGTCGCCTCTATCGGTAAGTCCTGGTCTGGAACTCAGCCTGTGTCAACGGGTGGTGCAGCGGATGGGGGGCCAGCTCTCCTTTTACCTCTCTTCCGATGGGCGTTGTGTCTCTCGGCTGCTCCTGCCGATGGGCAGCGACGAGCCCCATCCCCCTGGGTAGGAAAAAGCTGTGTTGCCGGTCACCTTAGGGGGACAAGGTTCTGAGCAGCCAAAACAGGGGCAGTAGAGCCAGTAGGCCGCGATCCAGCCGCCGCAGTTGTAGGCGGTGCCAGCGCAGGGGATGGTCTGGGCCGGTCAGCCCACGGGCCTGCATTGCCATAGCCGTCTGTTCGGCACGCAGGAGCAAGTTTTCAAAAAAGCGCTCCACCAAGGCCAGCAGGGTTTGCATCCCGCCCCGGAAACTCAGGGATCCCCAGCGCACATCCCGAGTTCGCACCGCCCGCGCCAAGTTTTGCACCTCTTCCATCACCAAAGGCAGAAAGCGCAGCGCCAAGGTGAGGGTGAGAATTACTTCGGCAATCGGCCATCTCCAACGCTTGAGAGGCTGCAACCATTGGCCGATCCCTTCGGCAATTTCTTCGGGGGCCGTGGTCAACAGAAACAAATGGGTAGCGTAGAGCAACGTAAAAATGAGGGTGCCCAGCCGCAGCGCCACCGATAGAGAACGGCGGGAGACCTGAAAGGTTCGTCCCAATAGGGAAAACTGAACCAGGCGGTAGCGATAAGGAGTTTGCCAGGCACGGGTTTGCGCCCGCCAGGCACGGTCTGGGGATCCCTGTTCTACGGCCAAGTCGAAGTGCCCTGCACCGCTAACGGGAACAGCGGGGATCCCGGTCAGCCCATAGCCCACCACCTGCATATCCTGCCGTTGCGGTTGGGGAAAAACCCCCAATCCATCCGGCGCCAAGCTGGTGATCCCAAAGGTGAGCAGGCTCAGGGCCAGCACCAGGGAGAGTTGGCCCGACCAAACCCGGCGCGGCAGACGGGCCGCCACAGTTAGCAGCAGAAGAGCCACCACCACGGCCAAGCGCCAACCATTGCCGGCCAAAATGGGGCTGAGGAGAAAGCTGAGCAGCCAGGCCAGCTTGACTCGCGGATCCAGGCAATGTAGCCAGGTGCGAGGCTCTTCCAGATAAATCCCCAGCGGGGCATTGCGCAGAATATCCACAACAGTTGAGAAGGAAGCAGACTATACCCCTTAAAAGGGCGGGACCGAGAACTCCGTCCCCGTAGCGCGGTCGCAGCAGCGTTGCGGAGCAATAACAGCTGGCAGCAAGGGAGAGCTAGAGCCGTTCCACCAGACGGGTGGAGCCCGACTGGGCGGCGACCCATCCCCCGGGCGCGCCATCTCGCTCAATGCGCAGCCAGACGGGCACCTGTCCCTCCCCAGCCTGCACCTCCACCACCCGCAGCAGGGCTTGGCGTGGGGCTGTCCCGACAATGGCTCCCGTCAGGCTGGGTTGCTGGCGAATGTTGAGGCCATCGTTGGAGATCACCCGCACCTGTTGTACTCCTTGCCACTCCGCCAGAGGGCCAGTTAGCTCAGGCGGGGGAGTGAGTTCCGTCTGGCCGGGATTGTTGTTCGCGAAAGCGTCGCGTAGCGATATGTCAACCGGCGGCTGCTCAATTTGCACCTGGGGTTGCTCCAGCGGTGGTGCCGGCGGCGGCGTGAACAGGCCCCGCAACATTTGCCAGATGACCAATAGGGAGAGGATGCCCACACCGACCACCCCGGCCATTCGCGCCAGCGGTGCGAAGCCCACGGCGGGAAGGGCAGGACGCTTACGGGATCCCAAGCGGCTGCGGCGGTAACGTTCCACTTCCTGCATTCCGCTCACGCCAGCTCCCTCCCGCTGAAGGGAACGGTCTTGGGCGCGTTCGCGACAGCGGTGCGGAGCACTAGAACTCTCATCCGCAAGAGCAGAGACGCCCGCCTTGGGGGTGCTGCGGTAAGAGGGCAAATCCGAGAGGCGCGGGGGTTCTCGCACCCCCTGTTGCCAAGGGGCGGGTGGGCGATACAATTCCTGGGTTGGCTCAGGACCCACCACGGCAGGCAAATGAGGTGGGGGATGGGGGGCTTGTTCGCGACAGCGGTGCGGAGCACTGGGAGAAAGCATCCCTGCCGGCGGGTCTTCGCGGCTGGGCATTTCGTCCAGGTAAGCTTGTACTTGGGGGTTGTCGAAGTAGGCTTGCAACGTCACTTGGGCGGCTTCCAGACCGCGGAACTCCGGGAACACCTCCTCCTGAAACCATTTTTCTGTGAAGCGGCACAGACCCGGCAGATGGTCGGGAGAACCGGCGGAGTGTTCTTCGATAAACTGCAAGGCCTCTACTTCTTGGGTGGAGCGCAGATGGGCGAGCGCGTCTTCGGTCTGCCCCAGCAACAGACTACAGATGGCCTGCTCCAGATGCACATCCTGCCGCTGCGCCAGACGAGCCAGGTAGCCGCGAGCACGCCGCACCAGAGCCGGGCGGTTTTCCAGATAACCTGCCGCCAGCAACACCTGCACGGCCAAGTAGGCGGCCACCATCGAGGGACGCTCAGCCTCCCGCTCGAACAACTCCTGCTGTTCTTTGAGGGTGAGGTGGCGACGTACCCGTTGGATAAAGCGCAGGAAATCTTCGGTGCTGAGGCCAGAGCCATCTTGCCCCATCCCCTCGATGCCGCCCCGTTCGTCCAGCATGGCTTTGAGGAGAGCCAGTCCCTGCTGTCGCTCCCCGTTCCCATCAGCGGTGTGTCTTCCAGCTTGGGCGGGAGCACTTTGGCTGAGGAGTTGCAAAATGCGATAGGGACGCAGCTTGCCCAAATCGATACGGATCTCCGCTTGCATCTGCGGAAAGGCCTGATACTCCTCCAGCTCCGCCAAGCCCGCCTGTAGGGAACGCGCCGCCTCTTCATAGGATCCCTGTTGCCAGGCTTCTCGACCCAGTTCCAGACGAGCGATGGCCCGCGCCAAAATGGCATCGGAACGAGCAGGGTGGCCCTGCTCCAACAGGTGTTGAGCCAAGTCCAACGCAGCCTGGTACTCTCCGGCTTCGCAATACAAGCACAGCACTCCCGGTAGGTGCGCCTCCTCCACCGTCAAGGTGGGATCCGTTGGCATGAGGTGTTCGTCGTAGTTTCGTCGTGCCTCAGGGTTCAGCAGCACAGAAGCCGCCTCTTGGATCATCTGGGCGCGAGCTTCCACAGCCTGTGGCGAGAACCCCGACAGCCAGGAGCGCTCGCCCGGCTTGAGATCGATCCGCTCCCGGTATGCCTGTTCAATCTGATGCTCATCTGCCCGTGCCGACAGCATCAAAACCCGATAATAGTCGAGGGGCACCCGCACCGTCATGGTTTTTGTCCGCGCTCTCCTGTTCGTGCCAGCGGGACGGAGTCCTTGGACAACTTACCCGCATCGACTTAACTGTAGTCCTTTTCGTGGGTAAAAGGGATCCCCCCTCGGGAATCGCTGCTCCGCCCCTACCAGTTCCAGCTACCCGGCTCTCCTTTGAAAGGGCCTACGACCTTTGAGGTGATCCAACCGCCGTAGAAATCTCCGGGTTGAGGCCGGACTCGTTCTCCACCTACCCGGCACTCCTGCACACGGCCTGGATAAAAGGCAAGGTAGTCGCGGATGGGCAAAAACGCCGGGCTGGGATCCGGATAGCTCCAGGCGGCATCTACGGCTGTTTGGGATCCGACCTGAACTGTCCAGTAGCAGGCAGCCCCTTTGAACTCACAGAAAGAGGTGCGAGAGCTGGGGCGGAGATACTGCAGTCGAACGTCGGTGGGGGGAATGTAGTAGGTGGGCGGGTGGCTGGTTTCCAGGACGCGGTAGCAACGGCGGCTTTGGGCAATGAGCTCGCCATTGAAGAGAACTTCCACCAGTTCTGTGGTGGGCTCCAGACGAGGTGGGCGCGGATAGTCCCAGACAGATTCTTGTCCTGGATGGGGAGAAATCGGTTGGGGAGACATGGGTCAATATCTTCAATATCTAAAGCAGACGGGTGGCCTCCAGCAGTTTGGCGTACTGGATCAGCAGCAAAGACTGTTGCTCCGGCAGCGGCTGAATAACCCCCTGCTGCTGCAGACGGCTCAGTACCGCCAGGGCTGTCTCCCGGCTAACTTGGCTGATATCGGCCAAATCCTGGGGGGGAGGGTAGACAATGCGCATCCCCTGGGGGGTCTTCTCGCCAAAAGCTTCCGCCAGTTGCACCAGCGTATGCACCACTCGCAGCGGGGGGCTCTGCTGGTCAAGATCCGCCTGCAAGTTGGCCAGGCGCAGGCGACGGGAGAGGCTGCAGGCCAGCTGGTAACACAGTTGCGGCTCCTGCAGCATCAGTGCTTTGAAGGTTGCCGCCGGGATCCCGGCCACCCGCAGCGGGGTTAGGGCCAGCACATCTCGCGAGCGGGGAGCTTCGTCCAGTACCGCCATTTCCCCCACCCAAGCGCCCGGCCCCAGCAAGGCAAGGGTTTTGGTGCTGTCTTGCGCCCGCAAAGCCCGCCGCACCTTAGCCCAGCCGGCGAGGATCAGATAAACTACGCTGCCCCAGGCATCTTGCATGAAGAGGGCCTGTCCCGCCGGGATATCCCGCAGCTTGACCTGGGATCCCAACCATTGCAAGGACGTCGCCGAAAGTTCGGCCAACATGGGCACCGCCTTGAGCTCGGAGAGGACGGCAACAGGAGCATCGGAAGTCATGCCGGGTCGGGGTTTTACCATACCGCAAGCCCACTGTAGCCCAGTTATCAACTCAAGAGCTATCCTGCAATCCACCACCCCGCCATGTGCGCCAAGATCTAGTGAGGAGGTGGTCTTGCTGTGGAGTCTTGCCGGTATGGCCCTCAGAGCCTCTAGAGCTACCCTGCGGTTGAGGGTGGGGGGAACCCAAACTCTGCCATTTCGTCTGGGCAACAGAGGTTCTGTCTGGGAGGGGATCCCTCCGCTGTTGTTGTTAGAACTTATGGATGCCTATGGATGCTGCCCTCAGCGACATCAGTGGCCAGCGCTGGTCGGTCTTGGTGAAGAACGTGCCTGTGCGGCCCGAAAAGCTCGCTGATGTGGATCTGGTGCTGATCTGTCAGCAGGGATCCCAGCCCCATCGGGAGGCTTTTGCCGAGTTGATGCGTCGCCATCAGGCCCATGTGGACAAGGTGCTCTATCATCTTGCCCCGGACTGGCAGGACCGGCATGACTTGGCCCAGGAAGTTTGGATCCGGGCCTACCGCCACCTGAAACGCCTACAGGAGCCGGCAAAATTTCGCAGCTGGCTGGGGCGGATCGCCACCAACCTGTTTTACGACGAGCTGCGCAAGCGCAAACGACAGCAGCAGCCCCTTTCTCTGGATGCGCCGATTCAGATGCGGGATAGCGAGATGGAATGGGAGCTGCCCAGCGAGAGCCCCAGTCCCCATGAGCACCTCGCCACCTGCGAGTTCTACGAGCGATTGCACCAAGCCGTCCGCGACCTGCCGCAGGCCTTTCGCCAGACAATCCTGCTGCGGGAAATTCAGGGGATGGCTTATGAGGAAATTGCCGAGATCACAGGGGTGTCTTTGGGCACTGTTAAGTCTCGCATTGCGCGCGCCCGCGCTCGCCTACAATCCACCCTAAAACCCTACCTTAATGGTGAATGACCATGGTTCGCGGCAACCCCAACCCCGACCCCAGGGATCCCCAGCAAGAGCTGCCGGTGGTGGATGAGCGCTTTGAACAGTTGAGCGCCTACTTGGACGGGGAATTGTCGTCCCAGGAAGCGCGGCAGGTGGAAGATTGGCTGGCCAGCGATCCTCAGGCGCGGCAACTGTACAGCCAACTGGCAGCTCTGCAGGCCGGTTTGGCCAATCTCAAGGCCCCAACCTTGAACTCCACCCAGACGGAGCTGTTGATCAGCCGTGTGTTCGCTGAGCTGGATCGGAGGCCGGTGCTCGACCTGGGCTGGCGGCAACGTAAGGGCACCCCTTGGGGACGGGTGGCAGCGGCTGTAGTGGCCTTGGCAGGGGCGGGCTGGGTGGGATGGCGTTGGTCTCATCCCCAGCCTTTGGTATCGCTGGAAGATCCGCCGGTGCGCGTGGCCATCGTGCCTGCCTCTGCTCGTGTTGCCCAACGCTATCTTTTCGAGCCGGGGCAAAAGCAAGATGCCTACTCGATTTTGTTTGAGACAATCCCCAACCGTGGATCTCGCCCCGCCAACGCGACCAGGGCCGAGGTGGGCTGGGAATGACCTGAGCAGGCTTGAGAAAGACTGAGGAGTGCAGGGTGGAAAAAGCAGTTCGCTGGGCTTGTGGGCTAGGAGTCTGCCTTTGGCTATGCAGTCTGGGATCCCTGTCGGCCCAGGCAGATCCCAGCGGTAGCCATCTGGCAACGCCGTCCGCGCCAGCGGGACGGAGTCCGAAGCAGTTGCACTCCTCTCCCAGTGGACAGGAGCCTGCCCCCCAGCCCACAAACCTGCCTTCACCCGGATCCCGTCTCACCCCTGCCCCCGATCAAAACCAATCGGCCCCTCCCAAGACGGAGCTATCGCCCTTTCCGGATTTCCCCCTCCTCAAGGAGTTGGATCCGCCCCCGCCAAGCTTGGCCGACCTGGGCATCCATTGGGATCGCTTGGCCCTGCTGCCGGATCCCGAGCTGGCAGAGGAAATGGATGTGGAGTTCAGCCGCCGTCTAGCCCGCCTAAACCGGCAAATTGCCGACCAACAAGAGCGCCTCTACCGCCTCTTGCAAACCTGGGACTCCGACGAGGCCGATATCCGCCAAATTCAGGCCCAACTGAGCCAGTTGCGGACAGAACGGGATCGCCTAGCTCTGGAACACCTGTTGATGCTGCGGCAGCTGCAAGAGAACTTCGCCCTACCTCTACCCGACCGCTCGGCTGCCAGCTCTCCCTGAGGATCCCTTGGGTTCAGGCTATGATTGAGCAAGGGCAGACGCAACCACCAACGGAGCTGAGGGATGGCCAAAGTGCCCAGCAACCCAGAAATTGAGCAATTGGCCGCTGCCATTGGTAAAGAAGTTTACATCGATGTGGCCCGCTGGCATCTTTACCTGCGCGATGCCCACCTGCATACCCTTTTGGCGGAGCGACTGGCACCCCAGGTGATGGCAGGCAAGGTGGATGAGGACGCCGTCACAGAGATCTTGCAAGGGATCCCGGTGAAAGTGGGGGGTGGGCGCAAAGAATTGCCCCTGGCCGATCTCCTGCCGATGCAAAGCCTGCTTAACCTGCTGGATGTGCTGGAGGAGTTTAGCCGCAAATGGGCTCAATAGAGAAAGGTGGAGCGGTGCATCATCAGTCTAAACCTATGCGGCCTGGCCCCTGGCTCAAGCTCGGCAGCCTTATTCCGCTGCTCTGGCTGTTGTCGGCCTGTCAGGGAACCGAGTGGGGAGAACAGCTAGAGCGCGCTGTACGCCCAGTGGGCCCGCCCACAGCCCAATCTGAGCTGCCGGCATCTCCCTCGCCTCAACCTTCGCCGGGATCCATCCCACCCTCTATCTCGATCCCCACTGCTCCCGCCCCCTCTTCACCTCTGCCCAGCCAGGACAGCAGCCGCTTTACAGACTTGGAGCCCGGATCTCTGGTGGCCCGTTCGGTGGGATACCTAGATCGGTTGGGAGTTTTTGCCGATATCTCCAGCAGCGAATTTCAGCCGCAGCGCAGCGTTCGTCGCGGAGAATTTGCCCGTTGGCTGGTGTTGGCCAACAACGCCATCCACGCCGATGAGCCCAGCCGGCAAATCCGCCTGGGATCCCCCTCGGAACGCCCCCTCTTTTTGGATGTGCCGGAAGAGGATCCCAACTTTCGCTACATTCAAGCCCTGGGAGCTGCCGGCATAATTGCCGGAGATGCCAATCGAGAGTTTCGCCCCAACAGCCTGCTGTCGCGGGCGGAGTTGATCCGCATGAAGGTGCCTCTGGACTTACCTCCCGGCCAGATCAAGGGATCCCGAGCGGAGCTGGAGGAGCGCTGGGGGTTCACCGATGCGGCGCAAATTCCTCCTGAAGCCATTCCTGCTCTGGTAGCCGATCGCAGCCTAGAGAATGCCTCCACCGTGCTGCGCACCTTTGGCCCTATCCGCACCTTCAACCCCTTCGAGCCGGTCAGCCGCGGGGAAGCCGCCATCGCCCTGTCGGCTTTTGGGGAACGAACGGCCCAAGACGCCATACCCCAGCCGCCAGCCTTGCCAGACCCAACCCCTGAGCCTCAGCCTTCTCCCCCTGCCGCAGAACCGGAGCAGACGGCTTCTCCCGAGCCGGATCCCAACCCTGCCTCTCCCTCGAATGCCGTTGATGAGCCCTCTGCGCCGGCCCGCCCCCGTTCCTCGGAAGTTGCCCCAGGGGAGGGCAGGATCGTTACCCCACGCCAAACCCAACCCTGAGGTGAGAGGGATCCCATTGGCGTATACTGTCCAGGTTTTATCAGCAGATGGAACACCTCAGAGCTCCAGCAGGGATCCCTGCTACGGCTCTTACGGAGCAAAAGGAGCCATAACAATAAAAACTATCCCTAACTCCCTTCGGGAGAGGGGCTGTACAGCGCAGAGGACTTCCGCCCCCATTCCCCAGGCGGCTCTAGCTCTTGCCAGTCCCCTGAGCGCCCCTCTGCTGGGGAAAACCCTTGCCGCCCATAGCCTATAGAATGGGGGAAGCCAGCCTTGGAAAACCTGCAGGGATCCCAACTGTGTCCGCCATTGTTCCTGAAATCCGTTCTGCCGATCTGCTGCGCTACACCGTGATTGGGTCGCGGCGGCCCAGCGTGTACTTTTGGGCGGTGGCGCTGACGGGGGGAGGGCTGGGCTTTACCTTGGCCGGCCTTTCCAGCTATCTCCACCGCAATTTGCTCCCCTTTTCCGATCCCGCCAGCCTGGTGTTTATTCCCCAAGGCATTGCCATGCTCTTTTACGGGGTGCTCGGATCCCTGGCGGGGCTATACCAGTGGCTGAGTTTGTATTGGAACTTGGGAGGCGGCTACAACGAGTTCGACCGGCGCACGCAAAAGATAACGCTGGTGCGCCAGGGCTTTCCGGGCAAAAACCGTGAAGTCCGCTTGGAGTATGACTTTGCCGATGTGCAAAGCTTACGGGTGGAGCTGAGAGAGGGGCTTAACCCCCGCCGAGCCATCTACTTGCGGGTGAAAGGACGTGGCGACATCCCCCTCACCGGCGTAGGCCAGCCACCTCCCCTGACGGAGATCGAAAACCAGGCAGCCGAGATCGCCCGCTTTCTCAACGTCAGCCTAGAGGGCATTTGATTCCCTGCGGTGCCATTGCTTTGACCCCGCCCTGCTGGTCGCTTGAGCGAGACGGAATCCCATCCTTGGGCAACAGTGAAACCATTGAGGGGGATCCAGAACTGTGGAGTCGAATAGAGAGTTGTCGAGATTGTTTTCAATGTAGCGGGATCTCTTCGAGGAATGATCTACCCTTGATGCCAGCGCAGTTGTTGCCTGGGAGAAGCCTGTGATGGCCAACCTGAACCCCTTCATTCCCCTACAGGCCAAGAAGCTGGGGTCTATTCTGTTTCGCCTCTGGCTAACTCTTCTGCTCTCATTGGGCTTGGCCTTGCTCACGTTGCTGCTGACCCCCCATTCCGCTCATGCTGCCCGTGGGCCCCTGTATCGCTTGGGTCGTCCAGAAGGGGCGGTCTCGATTGTGGCTTGGGCAGGCTACATCGAACGGGGGGAAACGGATCCCGCCTATGACTGGGTGACCGGCTTTGAGAAAGAAACCGGCTGCCAAGTCAGCGTTAAGGTGGCAGCCACCTCCGATGAGATGGTGGCCCTGATGAATGAGGGCGGCTTTGATCTGGTGACGGCCTCCGGCGATGCCACCCTGCGACTGATCAAGGGGGAACGGGTGCAGCAGATTAACCCCCGCCTGATCCCCAGTTGGGAGACCATCGACCCGCGCCTGCAGGATGCTCCCTGGCATACTGTGGATGGCAAGCATTACGGCGTGCCCTACCAATGGGGATCCAATGTGTTGATGTACAACACACAAGTCTTTCCGGAACCCCCCACCAGTTGGGATGTGGTGTTTGAAGAGAAAACCTTGGCAGATGGCAAATCCAACAAAGGCCGCATCCAAGCCTACGATGGCCCCATCTACATTGCCGATGCCGCCCTCTACCTGAAAGCCCACCGCCCAGAATTGGGCATCACGGATCCCTATGAGCTAACCCGTGAACAGTTTGATGCCGCCCTAGATCTGTTGCGACAGCAGCGGCAACTGATTGGACGCTACTGGCACGATGCGGCGGTGCAGGTGGATGATTTTGTCAACGAAGGAGTGGTGGCCTCCGGCTCTTGGCCCTTCCAGGTGAACCTGTTGCAGTACGAGGAACAGCCCATCGCCAGCGTGGTACCGGAAGAGGGAGCCACCGGCTGGTCTGATACCACCATGCTCAGCGCTACCGCCAAACACCCCAACTGTGCCTACCTGTGGATGGAACATTCCTTGAACCCGAAGGTGCAAGGGGATCTGGCGGCTTGGTTTGGGTCGGTGCCGGTGGTGCCAGCCGCTTGTCAGGCCAGTGAGCTGCTGGGGCCGGAAGGTTGCCAAACCAATGGCATCGACAATTTTGAGCGCATCTCCTTCTGGAAGACGCCGGTGGCCGATTGTGGGGATGGCCGGATGGATTGTGTGCCCTACTACGAATGGGTGACCAACTACATCGCTGTGATTGGCGGGCGCTAATGGAGCAACCTTAACGAGATCCTAGACTCTTCTTAAAAATTTATTAACTGTAATATGACATAAATACAAATGAATGAACCATCTCAATGAATTTGAGATGGTTTTTGCTTTTCAGGCAAGACTTCTAGGGCCTAGAGGAGGAATTTTTACCTCTTCTGGGTTCGTCAGATGCTCTTGTTGATTGCCATAGTTGGGAGCTTTTATTCATGATGACACTATCTTCTTTTGGAACTCGGATCCCGTTGGGAAAGCTGGTGATGGGAGCTGGATTGGCGGGAGCTGTCACCTTGGGGTTGGGCAGCAGCCTTTCTCAGGCTCGTCTAGACTGTCCCCGCCCTCCTCAAATGGATGCCCGCTACTGTGATCGGGTGGGGGATCTGGTTGCCGATTTGCCGGAGGATCCCTCGGAGTGGGTAGATCCGGAAGTGCTGTTGGTGTCTTACACCTCCTCAGAAGAGCCAGCTGTCTATGCCAATACCTGGGCTGAATTCACCGCTCACTTAGAGGAAGTCACCGGTAGACGGGTGCAATTTGTCCCTGCCGATTCTCAGGCTGCTCAGTACGAGGCAATGCGCGCTGGACGTCTACACATTATGGGTACCTGCACAGGCTGTACTCCTGTAGCCGTGAATGTTGCCGGCTTTGTGCCCTTTGCCATTTTCCAACAAGAAGATGGATCCATCGGCTACGAGATGGAAGTGATCACTCATGTGAATAGCGATATTCAAGCCCTCGATGATATTGCCGGTCGTCGTGTAGCTTTTACCCATCCTTCCTCCAACTCCGGTTATATCAGTGCTCGCATTTTGATCAAACAAGAGACAGGCTTGGATGATGAGGCAGGAGACTACATCGCCGAGTTTTCTGGCAGCCACCAAAACTCCATTTTGGGTGTGTTCAACGAAGACTACGATGCCGCCCCCATTGCCAACGATGTGCTTAATCGCATGTGCCTCAACGAGCAGGTGGATTGTAGCCAGTTCCGCAGCCTCTACAAATCGGAGACCTTCCCCAGCGGCTCTTTCGGCCATGCCCACAATCTCCACCCTGAGCTGGCAGAAAGGATCCGAGAAGCCTTCTTTACTTTTGAGTTTGAGGGCACAGCCATGCGACAAGCTTTTGACCGGGTAGCTTTTGCACCGATTACTTATCAAGAAAACTGGGAGATCATCCGTCGCATTCAGGAAGAAGAGGGCGTGGAATATACGCTTTAGGCAGTCCTCAGGGATCCCCTGCCCAGAGAGGATCCCTGATTTACATAGTTCTGAATCTAGAGCTGAATCTAGAGAAATCGCACTGGCTGGTTCCGTCCATACCCCATCTCGACAAGTATGTGATAACCCACTCTTAACTTCCTATTAAACCTGTCTTAACTCTACAGGGGTCAAACAGCGCTACTATATTATTAAGTTTCGTTAGGCGACGTGAGTTTTGCAGATCTTCTTTGGGTTCTGTAGCTTATGAATTCACATCAAGTCTCTTGATTAGCTGGATCTTCTCGCCCACTTTTGTGTTTTTTAGCTGATAACGGTTTGCTTCATCTTGCATTCGGGGGTTTTTGCAATGTTGGCGTTTTGCTCTGTGGCTCGTCTGTTATCCAAAAGCCTTGCCCTGGCTGGTTTGGTTGCTGTGCTAGTGGGTTATCAATCTGCTCAAGCTCAATCTTGCCCTCGTCCGGCAGGCATGGATGAGCGCTATTGTGATGCCGATGGGGATCTGGTGGCGGATACTCCGACGGATCCCGCTCAAATTGTCAATCCTGACACTTTGCTCATCTCCTACACTTCTTCCGAGGATCCCGCCGTTTATTCAGAAACCTGGCAGGAATTTACCGACTACCTCAAGCAAGTGACCGGTAAAGATGTGCAATTTGTGCCAGTTGATTCCGAGGCCGCCCAAACCGAGGCAATGCGGGCCGGACGTTTACACATCATGGGCACCTGCACCGGCTGTACCCCCCGCGCTGTGAACCAAGCAGGCTTTGTGCCTTTCGCCGTTTTTGCCAAGGAAGATGGTAGCTTTGGCTACGAAATGGAAGTGATCACTCGCATCGATAGTGGCTTGGAAAAACTAGAAGACATCAAAGGCCGCCGCATTGCTTTCACCCAGCCCTCCTCCAATTCCGGCTACATCAGCGCCCGTATTTTGATCGAGGCGGAAACTGGCTTTAAGGACGGTGTGGACTACGAAGCCACTTTCTCTGGGGGGCACGAAAACTCCATTTTGGGTGTGTTCAACGGAGACTACGATGCGGCCCCCATTGCCAACGATGTGCTCAACCGCATGTGCATCGCCGGACAAGTGCAGTGCGATCAGTTTCGTACCCTCTACAAATCGGCTACTTTCCCCAGCGGCCCATTTGGCTATGCTCACAATTTGGATCCACAGCTGCAGGAGAAAATCCGCGAGGCCTTCTATACCTTTGACTTTGCAGGCACTAAGTTGGCAGAAGCCTTTGACCGAGCTTCCTTTGCTCCCATCACCTACAAGGAAGATTGGGAAGTGATCCGGCTGATTCAAGAAAATGCCCCTCCCCAATAGGTGGGCTGAACAGAATCGGGATCCCTTGTTCAGGGCAAGCCATAGGGGATCCCTTCTGATTTCAAAATTCTCTCAAGATTGCAAACATCTGGTTCTAGAAGGCCCGCAATTGCAAATGTCCACTTCAAGTAGGTTATCAAGATGCTACGTATCGACTCCCTCAGCAAACGTTACCCCACAGGCGATATGGCCCTGAAAGGGGTGACCTTAGAAGTTCCCGATGGGCAGGTGATGGCCTTGATTGGTCCTTCGGGTGCTGGGAAAAGTACGCTGCTCCGTTGCATCAACCGCTTGGTGGAGCCGACCAGTGGCAGCATTTGGCTCAATGGAATCGACCTCACTCGCTTGAACACCCGGGAGTTGCGGCAAGCACGACGCAAAATCGGCATGATCTTTCAGGAATATGCCCTCGTGGAGCGCCTGACCGTGATGGAAAATGTTCTTGCGGGTCAGTTGGGCTACGTCAATTTTTGGCAAAGCTGGTTCCGCAAGTTTCCCCAAGCCACCATCGACGAAGCCTTCCGCTTACTGGATCGAGTGGGATTGTCGGACTTTCCTGATAAGCGGGCAGATGCTTTGTCTGGGGGGCAACGGCAACGGGTGGGAATCGCCCGGGCTCTCCTGCAAAACCCAGAGCTGCTATTGGTGGATGAACCGACCGCCAGTTTGGACCCGAAAACCTCCCGCCAAATTATGCGCCTGATCAACGAGCTGGCTTCAGAGCGGGGCCTATCGGTGATCATCAGCATTCACGATGTGCCTCTAGCGCAAATGTTTGCCCAGCGGATCGTCGGTTTGCGGTTTGGGGAAGTGGTGTATGATGGCCCCCCCAATCGCCTCACCCCCAGCGTCTTAAACGAAATCTACGGCGAAGAAGATTGGAATGCTTCTGGCCCAGCCCAAGACTCCGAAGAAAAACGAAGCCGTCTCGGCTGGAGTAGCCACCCACTAAGGGATCCCTTGCAGAAGTCAGTAGAAGTCAATAGAAGTCAGTAGTGCGGAGCACACCCATGGCACAGGCAACGACACTGAGCGGGCGCCAATGGTCGCCACCACCTTTGATTAAAAATCCTTGGGTTCGCTGGGGACTGATTCTTGGGGCGGTCATTTACCTGATCTTTGCGCTTTCTACTCTCAATTTCGATCCAGCCCGGGTAGCCCGCGGTATGCAGCGTAGTGGCCGTCTCTTGTTGGCCTTTTTGCATCCCGATTTCACCACCCGCGGCAACTTGATTTTCACCGGGATGCTGGAAAGTGTGACCATGGCCGCCATTTCCACCGTGGCAGGATTTATTGTCGCGGTTCCGGTGGGGTTTGGGGCCGCACGCAACTTGGTGCCAATGCCGGTCTACCTGGTTTGTCGTGGCCTGATTGCCCTGTCGCGCACCTTCCAAGAGGTGATCATCGCCATTTTGTTTGTGGTCATGTTTGGCTTTGGGCCTTTTGCTGGAGTGCTCACCCTCACCTTTGGGAGTTTGGGTTTTTTCAGCAAGCTTTTGGCAGAAGACATCGAAGAAATTGATGCAGTACAGGTGGAGGCGATTCGCTCCACGGGGGCTTCTTGGCTCCAAATGGTCAGCTACGCGGTGGTGCCGCAGGTGTTGCCCCGCATGATCGGCTTGACTCTGTATCGTTTCGACATCAACATTCGGGAGGCGGCCATTCTGGGGATTGTCGGTGCCGGTGGGATTGGCTCTACCCTGAACACCTCCTTACGTCGCTACGACTATGACACGGCCTCTGCCATCATCCTTGTGATTATCGCTCTGGTGATGGTGGTGGAATTGAGTTCTGGTTGGATTCGCAAGAGGGTGCAATAATGCCTGTTCTGGAAAGCAGTGGGATCAAGACCTGGCAGTGGCGCAATCAAAAGCAAACTTTGCTTGAGTATGCCTTCTGGTTGGCTCTGCTGTTACTGATGTTTGCCTGCGCTAAGTTCATTGCAGACCGTACCACCTGGGGCTTTGTGCTGGATGCACCGCGCCAGGGAAGAGAAATGCTCTCGCGGGGGGTACCGCCCCGTTGGGACTACATGTCACAGCTTTGGCGCCCCCTTTGGGATACCCTCACCATTGCCACATTGGGTACGGCCCTTTCCTTTGTGATTTCGGTGCCGGTGGCCTTTTTGGCAGCCCGCAACACCACTCCCAATTTGCTGGTGCGCTACATCGCCCTGTTCATCATCGTCGGCACCCGTTCGGTTAACTCCCTGATTTGGGCTTTGATCCTGGTGATTGTTCTTGGGCCAGGGGTCTTGGCCGGAACCTTAGCCATTGCCCTACGCTCTGTCGGATTTATGGGCAAGCTGATCTATGAAGGCATCGAAGAGATTAACGAAGAACCAGTAGAAGCGATCCGTTCCACGGGGGCTAGCGGTGCCCAGGTACTGAGCTATGCCATTTGGCCGCAGGTGATCACCAACATCCTCGGGGTAACAGTTTACCGTTGGGATATCAATTTGCGAGAGTCTACGGTGGTTGGATTGGTCGGTGCCGGTGGAATTGGCCTACAGCTAGATGCTTCCATCAACACCCTGCGCTGGAATCAGGTGAGCATGATCCTGCTTGTGATCTTCGTTTCTGTGTTCATCAGCGAGTGGATCTCCGCCAAGGCCCGGCAAGCCCTGACTTAGCCCAGGGATCCGGATAGGCTACGGTGAAGGGCAGTTTGCAACAGCACAACTGTATGACTCATGACGGAAGAACTGTTTCGGGCGGAGGCCTATCTCACCACCTGCCAGGCTCGGGTAATTGCCCTTGTGGATAACGGGATCCAGTTGGATCGGACGGTATTCTATCCCACCGGCGGTGGACAACCCGGCGATACGGGATCCCTGATTACATCGGACGGTCGTGTCATCCCGATTGTCGATACCCAAAAGGGGGAAACGGGCATCCTCCACATCCCGGCAGAGGGATCCCCACCCCTCAGTCTGGGGGAGTCAGTCAGCGCCAGCATCGACTGGGAACGTCGCTATCGGCACATGCGCATGCATACGGCTCTACACCTGCTCTGTGCAGTGGTAGAAGGTGGCGTTACGGGGGGTCAGGTGGGTGAAAGCAAAAGCCGATTGGACTTTAACATCCCTGGAGAAAAACCCGACAAAGAAACCCTGACGGGTGCGTCTCAATGCTTTGGTACAAGGTAACCACGCCGTGAACCCCCGCTGGGTTAGCGATGAAGAACTAAAAGCCAATCCCAGCCTGGTGCGCACCATGTCGGTCAAGCCCCCCACCGGACAGGGGCAAGTGCGCTTGCTGGAAATTGAGAATGTGGACTTGCAACCCTGCGGCGGCACTCATGTACGGGCGACAGAAGAAATTGGCAAGTTGGTGGTGAGCAAGATCGAAAGCAAAGGCAAGCAAAACCGACGCATTGTGGTCAGCTTGGTGGATCCCTGAAAAACTACAGACTACCCTTGGCTGGGCTGAGTCAATGAACCCAAAGATCCATCGACTGCCACCTGAAGACTCGCCGACTCTGGAATGGGCGCTTGTGCTGTCGGGAACCCTAAGAACGGGCTTTGCTCCACCGCCTGGATGGACAAGGTAAACAAGGGGTTGGAGAGAATCCCGGCAAAGATGGTGGCCACCAGAGTCAACACCATACCGACCCGCAGAGCAGGCATACCTTCTGCCTGCCAGTTGGTCTCGGGGTAATTCCGCACCGAAAGCGACATCTCCTGCGGCTCTTTCACCACCATGGTTTTCACCACCCGCACGTAGTAGTAGATGGAGATGACGCTGGTGACCAACCCCACCAACACCAAGGTATAGGCCCCCGCCTGCCAACCGGCCCAGAACAGATACAGCTTGCCGAAGAAGCCCGCCAGAGGGGGCAATCCACCCAACGAGAGCAGACAAATGCTCAAGCACAGGGTGAGGAAGGGATCCTTCTGGTAGAGGCCGCTGTACTCGTTGATTTCGTCGGTGCCGGTCTTCAGGCTGAACAGGGTGATGCACAAAAAGGCCCCCAAGTTCATGACCAAATAGACCATCAAGTAGAAGATCAAGCTGGCATAGCCGGCCTCAGTGCCCGCCACCAAGCCAATCAAAACGAAGCCCGCCTGTCCAATGGAAGAATAGGCCAGCAGCCGTTTGAGGCGGGTTTGGGCAATGGCCACCACATTGCCCAGCACCATGGTCAAAATGGCCAGCACCGAGAGCACCGCCCGCCACTCTTCCGTCATGGCCGGAAACACGGTGGCCAGAAAGCGCACCGCCAAGGCAAAGCCTGCTGCTTTGGATCCCACTGACAAAAAGGCCACCACCGGCGTTGGGGATCCCTCGTAGACATCAGGAGTCCACTGGTGAAAGGGCACTGCCGCCAACTTAAACCCGATACCACCAATGCAGAGCACCAAAGCGATGATCCCTGCCAAGCCGGCATCCCCCATAGAGGAGGCAATGGCTTCCAGCTTCGTTTGCCCACCCGAAAGGCCGTAGAGCAGCGACATGCCGTAGAGAAAAATGGCTGTGCTGCTGGCCCCGATCAAGAGATATTTCAGGGCTGCCTCCGAAGAACGGGGATCCCGCTTGGTATAGCCGGCCATCAGGTAGCTGGCAATGCCCAGGGTTTCCAGAGATACAAACACTAGGATCAAGTCCGTCGCCCCGGAGAGGAACATGCCCCCCAAGGTGGCCGTGAGCAGCAACACATAAAACTCGCCTGTGGGCGCTCCGGACTGAGAGATGTAGCGCTCCGCCATCATCACCGTCAGTACCGCCGTCCCCACCACCAGGCCACGGAAGAGAATGCTGACGGGATCCGCTGCAAAGCTGCCCAAGAAGCTCTCCAACTGGGGCTGCTGCCATTGCAACACCAAGGTCACCAAGGCCCCGATCAAGCCAAAGATGGAGAGGGCCGGAAGACTTTTGCGCGCCGCCGAACCACCGACCAAATCCACCACCAAGACGAGCAAGAGGGTGAGGGTAACCACCACTTCTGGCCAAATGGCACCGGCATACAGGTTTCCGGTTGGGGCAAAGACATCCATAGGGGAAGACATGAAGACAGATGAAGGGGATCCACAGCCAGCATACCGCGATTTCCGGTCTCTCTCCCCGCTTCAGGCATCTCTTCTCCCAATCGTCTCCATCAGCACTCTCAATCCACGGGCTCAGTAGAGCTTGGCGCTGGAGGTGAGCACCAGCTTCAGGCGGGCGTGGATCAGGTCCAAGTCCGCCAGCCCCAAGTCGATCTCGCCATCGACGACGATGCCGGTGTGGATCAGCCGATCCAACAGTTCCAGCAGGGATCCCTCGCGGTGGGGTTGTCCGGGGTAGTAGTCCCCCTGGCGGGGCAGGAGGCTGCCCAGATCTCCGAGCTCCAGGTTCAAATCCGCTGGGTCGATCTCCAACAGGCTGCAGATTTGTCGAATTTGCTCCCGCAAGGCTTGTAGGCTGCTGCCGGCCCGCTCAATCTGCTCTGCAGAAAGGCGCTCGGCCTCCATTTGCCGCACCACCTGCGCCTCCATCAACTGCCGCAACAGCTCCACCAAGGTCAGCACCAGAGAGGCCAAACCGGCTTCCGGGCGTTTCCGGCCAGGGGTGGGCCGAGCCTGGCTCAAGTCTTCCCAGCTGGCGGGACTGATAGAAAAGCGCGGCGGGGGAGAAGGGGCAATCCAACGGTCAAAGGGCTGGCAAAGCTGTTCCAGGCTGAGCAAATGGAGACGGGGATCCCGAGCGGCCTCTTCCCTTTCCTCCGGCAGGTTGTAGCCCCAGTCGGCCAAAAACAGGAGAACTTGCTCCAGCTCCGGCACCGTCTGCACCTGGCGCAGCGTTTGCAGGCGATCCTCCACAAACCACAGCTCCTCAGCCGGCAGTTGGGCGGCAGCCAGTAGCCGCTGTAAAGTGGTGGCCTTGGGGGCGCGCACCTCCTTGCCCAGAATGCGGTGGCGTGGCAGTTGGATCCCTGCTCGGCCCAAGAGCTGCTGGATGAACCGTCCCTCTTTGGTGCTGAGGATGGCCAAGCGCGGCTCCCCGGCAGCCTGAACCTGGCGTAGCCAAGCCGCCACCCCCGGATAAAAGCGGTGTAGCCCCAGCCACCCCTGCAGATCCTCTGCAATCCAGCGATCCCGCACCCGATCCAACGCTTGGATTAACGCTTGGATTAGAGAGAGGGCAGGGATCCCTGACTGCTGCAACAACCGCTGACGCCAGCTGGGCCAGTCTTGGCGCAAGTCCTCCTCCCGGATCCCTTCCTGTAGCCCCCACAACAACAGAGGCATCTCCCAGCCGGTCTCAATCAGCGGGCGCAGACGGTCGAAGGCAGGACGCAGCGGCTCTAGCTGAGCAGGAGCCAAGCCCCACACCTGAGCACAAACGCGGCAGGAGGAAGCAAAATACTCCGCCCGCCCATCGCAGAGCACACCATCAAAATCCAGAACCAGAATGCGGGGGGACATTCGCCGGGGCCTAGCGAACTCCATACCTGAGTCCCCCTGGGGGCAAGTTGCAAAAATGGGGCCAGAGGCCAAGTTAATTTAACCAAACTGTTCCACCCGATTGGCCCAACCTAATTGGATTCCAAGATGCGAACCGACTTGATCTCCACCGGTTTCAGGGGGCGATCCTGAGGGTCGGTGGGCGCAGTTGCAATTTTATCCAACACATCCTCTCCCTCGATCAATTGCCCAAAGATCGTGTAGTTGGGCGGCAGCGGGTAGTCGGCATGCATGATGAAGAACTGGCTGCCATTGGTGTTGGGGCCGGCGTTGGCCATAGCCAAAGTGCCACGGCTGTAGGGACGTTGCACCGGCTCATCGGGAAAGCGGTAGCCCGGCCCACCCCGCCCTGTACCCGTGGGATCCCCGCCCTGGATCATGAAGCCGCGGATCACGCGGTGAAAGATGACACCATCGTAGAAGTGGTCGTTGGCCAAAAAGACGAAATTGTTGACGGCCAGGGGAGCTTCCTGAGGAAACAGCTCCAGAACCATTGTGCCGGCGGTGGTCTCCATCGTGGCCGTGTAGGACTTGGCCGGGTCGATCACCATCGGCGGGGGACTGTTGTAGGTTTTCACGGGTTTGCCCAATTGTTGTGCCAGGAGCAAATCGCGAGAAGAATGCGGGCGGGCCAAGACAGGGAGAGCACTCAGCCCCACCCAAAGCACCACCATCAGCACAGCTAACTTCACCAGGCTGGCCAACTCAGATCGCACACGCACGTTTCTTGCAGGAAAGCTCCACCCCTATCCTACCAGGATTCTGTCCTAGCCTAATTTTCCCCGGACTTGGATGGAGACTTGGCTCGCCGCACCAGCCAATAACTTACCGAGAGGGCCAACGTCGCTGCCCCCAAGCCAATGAGCTCCAACCCCCCCAGCTTCTCGAAATCAAAAATGATGATCTTGCGGGCCACCGCAATCAAAGAGGTGACGATCACCAGCTCCACCTGCACCACCTGCTTTTGCAAGTAGGCGGTAATGTTCTCCAGAATTTCCAGCGCAATTAGAATATTTAAAAAGAGGCCGAAGATCTCGATTAAAGTGGTGGAGAAAAACCCAGTTGGCTCGGTCAACAAATCTGCCACCAAGAACCGGGCCAAGTCCACCACTGCTACTACGATTAGCCCGATCATCAAAATTGACAGTAGCTTCGAGATCAGGCTTTCCAGGCGGGTGATGGCCCGCAAAAAGGGATCCTCCTCTTCTGTCTCGTGGGGATTGTGCAACAGCCACTTGAGAAACCGCATCGCCAACCCCGACAGATCCAAACCCTTATGTCCTGATCCTGAGACAACATTATCCGTCCCAACCGTCTTGCCGGGAAGCAGGCAGGGATCCCTTGGGGCGATGATTGCGACACCGCTCAGAACAGTATTTCACCTCCGACCAACAGTCGGCCCACTTTTTGCGCCAGGTGAAGGGTCGCTGACAGGTGAGACAAATCTTGCTGGGCAAATCCGATTTCTTCCGTTGGCGTGGCATGGTGCACTGCAAAACAAGGTCAACTCTGTAGTCAGTTTAACAATCCTACCGGATGCTGACCGTTACCATCACGGAAGTGTTTAGTCTGCGCCCCACCTTAGCAAAAGCTGAAGTCTGAACCTAGAGAAATCGAGTAGCCTCTTGAAATCCGGCGAGATCTCTGCCCTGTGTCTGCAGGGATCCCTGAAGGAAGTTGGGTTTGCTGAAAGGTTAGCCGCCTCCATCCTGTACTGAGTAAAGTTCTTAACACCCGCTTGTGAACTTGAGCTTGAGTTTGTATGAAATCTCAACCAAATGGGACGAATGTAGCTGTTCAGAACTCTCCTCCTCCACTGAAGCGGGTTGAGGTACGGCTCAGCAAACCCGGCAACCGAGCGACCCAAGCCTCGCTTTCGGAAGACTCAGTGGGCGTATTTTTGCGGGAAATGGCTCGCTACCCACTCCTCAATGCCGAGCAGGAAGTGAAATTGGGACGGCTGATTGCAGAGGGGGGAGCCGCCGGGGAACGGGCGAAACGGGAATTGGTTAGGGCCAACCTGCGCCTGGTGGTCTCGATTGCCAAAAAGTATTTGAATCGCGGTGTGCCGTTTCTGGATCTGATTCAAGAAGGCACCATTGGCCTGATCCGAGCCGCAGAAAAATTTGAGTACGAACGCGGCTACAAGTTTTCCACCTACGCCTACTGGTGGATTCGCCAAGGAATCACCCGCGCCGTTGCCAATCAGGGGCGCCTGGTGCGGATCCCGGTGCACATGGTAGAAAAGCTCAACCAGGTGAAGCGGATCCGGCGGGAGCTGACCGAGACCCTAAACCGTCGCCCCACCCAAGCGGAAATTGCCGAAGCTCTGGAGATTTCCCCCGACAAGCTGGACGCTCTCTTAACCCTCTTGGAAGCCGGTCGCCAAACCCTTTCGCTACATACTCCAGTTGGCAAAGAGGAGGATAGGGAGCTGATGCAGCTTATCGAGGCCGCCAACGGCCCCACTCCCGAATCGCAAATGGACTTGTACCTGCTGTCTGCCCAACTGGAAGAGATGCTGGAGCAGCTCAGCCCCCGAGAGCAAGAGATTCTCAAGCTCCGCTATGGGCTGAAAGATGGCCACCTACACACTCTCTCCGAAATTGGTCAGCTTTTCGGCCTCTCTCGGGAGCGCGTCCGACAAATTCAAGCACGAGCCATGCGCAAACTGCGCCATCCACGCCGACAGGAAATTTTGGCAGATTGGATGACCTCGTTTTAGGCAGTAGGCCACGGCTGCTCCACAGGCGAAACCCAGGATTCCGCAGCAGTTTATGTTCAGCAAAGCTCTGCAGAACCAGGACCAGAGGCGTGCCCCCACTTTTGGACAAGGGATCTGTCAACTAGCCCATCTTCTGCAACTGCAGGGGGTGAGGCTGAGGGCGGCTGCGCAGGGCAGCTTCGATCAACCCCAAAAAGAGGGGGTGGGGGCGGTTGGGGCGGGAGCGAAACTCCGGATGGAACTGGGTGGCGATGAAAAAGGGGTGGCTGGGCAGCTCGATAATCTCCACCAAGCGGTTATCCGGCGAGACTCCGCTGATGATATAACCAGAGTCCAGAAAAAGGCTGCGGTAGGCATTGTTAAACTCATAGCGATGGCGGTGCCGCTCGTAGATGATGGCCTCACCGTAGAGCTTGGCCGCTAGGGTATTGGGCATGATGCGACAGGGATAGAGGCCCAGCCGCAGGGTTCCTCCCAGATCTTCCACATCTTTCTGCTCCGGCAAGAGGCTGATCACCGGGTGGGGGGTATCGGGGTCAAACTCGTAGCTGTTGGCCCGCTCCAGGTGGGCAATGTGACATCCCCAGTCGATCACCGCGCACTGCATGCCCAGACACAGCCCTAGGAAGGGAATGCCTTGCTCGCGCACGTAGCGGATGGTAGCCACCTTGCCCTCGATGCCGCGATTGCCAAACCCCCCTGGCACCACCACTCCATCCACGCCGGAAAGCAATGCCTCTGGTCCCCGCTCTTCGATCTCCTCAGAAGAGATCCAGCGCAGCGTGACGCCGGCATTGAGGGCCAACCCAGCATGGCGCAGGGCCTCGGCCACCGAAAGATAGGCATCCGTAAGGCGCACGTATTTGCCGACAATGGCAATCTCCACCCGCTCTTGGGGGTGGTGCAGCCGCTGCACCAGGAGCTCCCACTCCCGCAGGTCGGGCTGCTGGGGATCCAGGTTGAGGATCTCCAAAACCCGCTGCGCCAACCCCTCCTGCTCCAGCACCAGAGGCACGTCGTAGATGCTGGGGGCATCCTGCGCCTGGATGACGCATTCTACCGGCACGTCACAAAACTCGGAGATCTTCTCCTTGATCCCGCGGGGCAATGGCTGTTCGCAGCGGCACACCAACACATCTGGCTGGATACCAATAGAGCGCAGCTCCTTGACCGAGTGCTGGGTAGGCTTGGTTTTCATCTCCCCTGCCGCTTTGATCAGGGGCACCAGGGTGACATGCACATAGGCGACATTGGCGCGGCCCACATCCTTGCGAAATTGGCGGATGGCCTCCAAAAAGGGCAAAGACTCGATATCTCCCACCGTGCCCCCCACCTCCACCAGCACCACGTCGGGGTTGGTCTCGCGGGCCACCCGCCGGATGCGCTCTTTAATCTCTTGGGTAACATGGGGGATCACCTGCACCGTGCTGCCCTGATAATCCCCCCGCCGCTCTTTGTGGATCACCGCCTGGTAGATGGCGCCGGTGGTAACGTTGTTGAGCTTGGACATGTTGGTGTCGGTGAAGCGCTCGTAGTGGCCCAAGTCCAGGTCGGTCTCGGCGCCGTCGTCGGTGACGAACACTTCTCCATGCTGGTAGGGACTCATGGTGCCGGGATCCACATTGATATAGGGATCCAGCTTCAAAATCGACACCGTGTAGTTGCGGGATTTGAGGAGGCGACCCAAGCTGGCCGCCACAATGCCTTTGCCGATGCTGGAGACCACTCCGCCCGTGACGAAGACAAACTTGGTCATAGCTTGGAGCCCTTGCCCTTTTTTGATTATGCCAGGGATCCCTCAGCGCAGAGAGCGGATGGGGCCGTTGTAGAGGATGGTGGTTTGAAAGGTGCGCCTGTCCACCCGCACCTGGGTTTCAATGCTGGGCTGGACAAAGCCGGGCTCTCCCCCCCGGAAGGTGAAGATCCAAGCATCTTCAAACTCTTCAAACGGCGAGTCGATGGCTGCCCCGTGCATGGAAGCTTCGGCGCGATAGCGCTGCAGGCCCCCATTGGCGATCTCGGCAGCTTGGCGGGCCAGGTTTTTGGCGCGGTTGAGATCCCGGAAGTAGCGGCTGATCTCCTCAAAACTCCCCCTGGGCAGCGGTCGCTGGGGAGCAGGGGTTGCCGGCACAGGCCGGGGATCCGGCACGATGGGCAGGGTGGGAATATCGGGACTGGGGGGCAAGGGTTCGACGGGGATGGGAGTTCCAGAGGGGAAAAGAGGGGTGATCACCTGCGCTTGGGCAGCCCTTCCAGCCAGAAGGGATCCCCACAGGAGAGCCATACCGACGGAGCTGACAGTAGAGACAAGAAAAGTGGGCTTCATGGAGCCATTCCTCGCAAAAGTTCTGGGTTGAGAGACGCTGCAGCTCTTGAATGGGATCCTATCGATTCAGTTCCTTACAACAGCAGAGTCAAAAGCCTCTCCTCTCCTTCCAACCCCGGTCACAGGCTTGGGTCGTTCACGCAACCTCGGCTGCTGTCAGCAATGTCTGCTAGATTTTTGGAGAGGATCCCTGGCCACAGTGGGAGGATCGGGGTTCAGCAGGAGCAGCCATGGAGTTCGTCACCCTCGCAGATGCAGGGCTAAGGTTGAGCCGGGTGGGCCTGGGCACTTGGGCGATGGGCGGCGGCTGGTGGGGCCCTTCCGACCGCCAGGAATCTTACACCACGATTCGCAAAGCCATTGATTTGGGCATAACCACCTTCGACACCGCTCCCATCTACGGACTGGGTGTTTCGGAGGAAGTGCTGGGGCAAGCGATCAAAGACTCAGGTTGCCGCGATCGGGTGGTTCTCGCCACCAAAGCGGGACTGGAGTGGACAAACAACAAAGTGGTGCGCAACTCCAGCCTGCCTCGATTGGCCCAAGAACTGGAGGATTCTCTGCGCCGCTTGCAAACAGATGTGATCGATCTCTACCAAATTCATTGGCCGGATCCCTTGGAACCGATCGAAGAAACGGCGGCGTTTCTGGGGCAGTTGCTGCAGCAGGGCAAGATCCGCGCCATTGGGGTCAGCAACTTTTCCCCCGAACAGATGGATCGGTTTCGCCGGGTGGCTCCTCTGCACACCGCCCAGCCCCCCTACAACCTGTTCGAGCGGCAGATTGAAGCAGAGGTCTTGCCCTACTGTCGAGAGCATGACTCTAGTCAATAATAAGCTCAACTATACTGAAAATAATGTATAATATGTTCAGTACGGATTACTACCAGTTGATCTTTCTGTTTACTTTCGAGTCTGCCAACATGGTAGCCAAAGCAAAGCAGAAAATTGGTAGTAAGACGACACGGAAACTGCGCTTTGGGTATTCTACTCAAAGCTTTGCGGGATACCGCCATTCTGGTTGGAAACAAACAGAATGCTATCGCTGCATAGTTGAACAGTGATGTTCAGCAGTGTTCAGCGTAAATGTATCAGCACGGCATTCACACTTTGGTGTACAGTCCCCTCTGCCGAGGTCTGCTGAGCGGACGGATGACGCCACAAACCACCTTCCCTTCAGGGGATATGCGCGCCGGGATCGATCCCAAGTTTGTTGAACCGCGCTACTCCCAGTACCTAAAAGCGGCAGAGGCATTGAGCCGGTTTGCTCAGGATCGCTATGGCAAGACCTTGGCTCAGTTGGCGGTGCGCTGGCTGCTGGATCAACCAGGGGTGAGTGTGGCGCTGTGGGGGGCACGCAAGCCCTATCATCTGGAGGCAATATCCGGCCTTTGGGGCTGGTCGTTGGATGCGGAAGCGATGCAGACCATCGAGGATATTTTGCAAAGGTATGTTCCCGAGTCCATTCCCCCCAGCTTTATGTCCCCGCCTGCCCGCGCTGCCTAGTTGTTGCTTTCTGTTCCCTTGCCGTTTGCGTTAGCGGTGGGGAGCACTTTGTCGCCGGGATCCCAGTCCTACGATTGAGTTTGGCAAAAAATGGGATGTAGAGCCCTGTCCTACCGCTACATAACTGGCCAGTAGGGCGAGGGGGCTGTTAACCACGGGAGAACAAAGATGGCCATCCCAGATGCATTCGCGTCAGCAGTGCGGAGCACTTTGACCCACAAAGCAGACAGGCCAAGGGATCCGGCTGACCAGAATGGGCCCACAGCGCCTTCTCAGGCGGGATCCCTGATTCTCCACGTGGGGGGCATGAGTTGTGCCGGCTGCGTTCGCACCGTTGAGCAGGCCCTGCTGAGACAGCCGGGGGTGGTTAAGGCCAGCGTTAACCTGGTTACCGAGTCGGCCCTTGTGGAATTTGCCCCTGGACTCCGGCCCGACCCAGAGCACCTGGCCCAGATTTTGACAGAGGCAGGGTTTCCCAGCCGCTACAGTTCAGAGGGTGAGGCCCTCTCCGGCGGGAGTTCCGTTCGCGTCAGCGGTGCGGAGCACTCTCAAGATCCCTCTTCCCCTCCCGGTGGGTGGGAAGAAGCCTTGGATGTGCCTGCGGATCCCCTCTCTCGGCAGCGACAGCAGACCCGACACCACATTCGCCAAGCGCTCACTGCTGCTTTTCTGCTGCTGATTTCTGCCGCCGGACACTTGGATCTCTTCGCCCGTCTGGGCTTGCCCCTCCTTAATGATGTCTGGCTGCACTGGGGCTTGGCGACCTTGACTTTTGTCGGCCCAGCTCGCGGCATTGTCCTGGATGGTTGGAGAGGGGCGCGGCGGCTGGCCCCCAACATGAACACCTTGGTTACCTTGGGATCCGGATCGGCCTACCTGGCCAGTCTGGTGGGGTTGTTGGCCCCTCAGGTGGGCTGGGAGTGCTTTTTCGACGAGCCCGTCATGATGCTCAGCTTCATCCTGTTGGGACGGGCCTTGGAACAGCACAGCCGCCTGCGGGCGGCCAGCAGCCTGCAATCGCTGGTGAGCTTGTGTCCCAGTTTGGCTCGGCGGGTTCAGCCTGCAGAGAAGGCGGGATCTCTGGCTTCCAGCCCAGAGGGGAACCTGGATCTGGGATCCCAAACCGGAGAATGGTGCCCTGTCGAACAGGTGCGAGTGGGGGATTGGCTCCAAGTGCGGGCCGGCGAACAGATCCCGGTGGATGGAGAAGTCATTGCCGGCCAGGCCACGGTCAACGAGGGGATGCTGACAGGGGAACCCTTGCCGGTGCTGAAACAAGCGGGGGATCCCGTGGTGGCGGGGACGCTGAACCAATCGGGGTTGTTGCTGTGCCGAGCGACGCGCACCGGGAAAGACACCACCTTGGCCCAGATCATCCGCCTGGTGGAAGAGGCCCAAGCTCGCAAGGCCCCCATCCAACGGATAGCCGACCAGGTGGCGGGCTACTTCACCTATGGGGTGGTGACCCTGGCCATTCTCACCTTTGGGTTCTGGTACTGGATTGGGATCCCACTCTGGGGGAGCGACGGTGCGGAGCACTTTGTCCTGGAGGGGTTCAGCCTGCACTCCCATCTGCATCTGGGCAACCATCCCCCTCACCCCACACCCCTGCTCAGCAGCCTCAAGATGGCCATTGCCGTTTTGGTGGTGGCCTGCCCCTGTGCCTTGGGGTTGGCTACGCCGATGGCCATCCTGGTGGGTACCGGGCTGGGAGCCGAGCGGGGCTTGCTCATCCGAGGGGGAGATGTTCTGGAGAAAGCCCATCGCTTGCAAACGGTGGTCTTCGACAAAACCGGCACCCTCACCCAAGGGGATCCCCACCTGACGGACTGTCTCAGCCTTGACCCCTCCCTGGATCCCAATCGCCTACTCCAACTGGCGGCCACAGTGGAAAGCGGCACTCGCCATCCGCTGGCGCAAGCCATTTTGCAAGCCGCCCGCACCCAGGGTTTGCCGTTGCTCTCCGCCGGCGAGTTTCAAACCCAGCCGGGGATAGGGGTTGCTGCCCAAGTGGAAGGGCAGGAAGTGGTGTTGGGATCCCTGGATGGGCTGGCTGCTTTGGGGATCCCGCTGTCCCAGGAGACCCAGGCTCAGGCCGAGGCGCTATTGGCAGCCGGCAAAACAGTGGTGGGCGTGGCTCTAGGGGGATCCTTGGTGGGGCTGCTGGCAGCACAGGATCCCTTGCGGCCCGATGCGCAGGCAACGCTGCAACAGCTCCGGAAAATGGGCCTGCAGGTGGTTTTGCTAACCGGCGATCGGGCGGAGGTGGCCCACCAGGTGGCTGAGGCTCTGCAAGTGCCAGGTCTCCGCGTTATTGCGGAGGTTCACCCAGCCGACAAAGCTCAAGTCATCCGCGACCTGCAGACCCAAGGCCAGAGAGTTGCCATGGTGGGAGATGGCATTAACGACGCTCCGGCTTTGGCCCAAGCCGATGTGGGCATCGCCCTGCACTCAGCCACTGATGCGGCCTTAGAAACCGCCGATATCATCCTCATGCGCAACCGCCTCTGGGATGTGGTGGAAGCTATCCGCCTCAGCCGCGCCACCTTCCGCAAGATCCAGCAGAACCTCCTCTGGGCCTTTGGCTACAACCTGGTAGGGATCCCAGTGGCAGCAGGCGTGCTCCTACCCCCCTTTGGCATTGGGCTTAGCCCGGCAATCGCTGGGGGTCTCATGGCCTTGAGTTCCCTCAGTGTAATCCTCAATTCACTCCTTTTGAGGCGAACTCTTGTATTCAGTGGATCCCCTTACAACTCGCGCTAAGAATCATCAAAACCTGCAAATCTTCTGTCACAGTTCATTGCTATTTCAGAAGTTTCACTGAATCCCCTACATATCTTTGCCAAATCTTAAGGGGAGCTTCGTCCATTTCGATCGAGTTTGCCTGACAATGTTAACTATCCTTGAATTTTTGTAACCCCGAGTGTAGAATTGAGCCAATTTAACTCAAAGGCTCTCGCACTCAGTTACTTCCTTAGCAAAAGGAAAACCGTACAATTACTGAGAAAGTTGGTCGTCGAAGAAAGCACAGGAGAGGACAGAACTATGGCCATGGTGGGTGACCTTCAGGAGTTTTCCCTATGCGATTTGTTACATCTCATAGAAAGGGGCAGGAAAACAGGCCAACTGTCCATTTGGGCTCCCAATGGTATTTACCGGATCTGGTTTTATCAAGGTCGAGTGGTTACGGCCATACCGCCCCAACCAGAGCATAGTCTTGAGAATTTGCTGGCTGACCCCAGATTGGCGTGCGAGCAGGAAGTTGCCGCCTCAACTCGCTCAGCTTGCCCTCACCCCCTAAACGAGCCTCTGGGGCGTTATTTGCAGCGACAGGGGTTGATTACCCCAGCAGCCCTGGCCAAGCTCTTCCGCCATCAACTGCAAACCGGCCTCTACAGCCTCTTCGCCCTCGAATCCGGCCAGTTCAGCTTCCTGCCCAACGTGCCCATGCCCTACCGAGAAATGACTGGCCTCAGCAAAAGCGCCACCGCTGCCGTCCTGGAAGCCCTGCAGCAGCTCAAGCTGGAGCAGCGCCCCGAAAAAGACCTGCCCGAACCCGATAGTTGCTTTTGGCGTACCAGCACCGAACTGCCTCTGTTCAAACTTTCTGCGCTGGAGTGGGGGATCCTGGAGCAGGTGTCGCCTTCTCGCAAGCTGACAGCTTTGGCTCAAGCACTGGGGGCGGACCTGCTGGAGGTGCGCTATGCCTGTGCCCGTCTGGCCAAGCTGGGGTTGATCAGTCCTTGTGAGGGGCCAGCGGCCAGTCGCTTGGAGCTGTCCAAGTCGATTGCTGAGGAGGTGAATCCCGAGCCGGTGAGGGAGAGGCTGGGGGCAAGGGTGCCTGGTCTCCAGGATGAGGGCGGCCCCGTCAAGCCTTCTCTGGTCAGTCGATTAGCCACCCTCCTCAAGGGCATGCGCGAAAAGTGAGGCAAACCGACAGAGGGAGAACAATCCTCTGGCTTTGTAAAGAAGTTGGGAGATCCTGCTAACTTTTATCTAACTTCTGTTCAAAGAGAAAGCAAAAATAGGGGTTTTACTTTACAAAGCAACATGATCTAGGCCAAGGCCGAAACAAAGCGAACCAGAAGCCTTCTGTGAGAGGATTGAGAGTACCGCCTGATCGTATTCTGATTGTACTCCATGATAGATTTTCCCGGACGGTCAGTGTAATTGCTAGCGGGCAGAGTATCGAGCTACAAAAAACACGGTCGTAGATACACGGTTGTTGACCGAGAGTCCACGTACAAGAATAGGGATGTCTAAAAAATCACTGAAGCATTGATTTTTCGCCCATTCCATCGAAGTGGAGGTTCAAAAAATTCTTATGGCTATAGTTGGAGACCTCCAAGAATTTTCCTTGCCCGATCTGCTGCAACTGATCGAGAGAGGCAGCAAAACAGGACAGCTCTGTATCTGGGCGCCCAGAGGTATCTACAGGATCTGGTTTTACCAAGGTCGGGTCATTGCTGCCCTACCACCTCAGGAAGAACACCGCCTGGAGAGCTTGCTGGCCCATTCCGGCTTGGTGAGCGAGCGGGTGGTCGAGAAGCTGGCTTCCTTTTGCGGCTCGGAAGAGCCTCTGGGGCGTTGCTTGCAGCGGCAAGGGTTGATTACCCCAGCAGCCCTGGCCAAGCTCTTCCGCCATCAACTGCAAACCGGCCTCTACAGCCTCTTCGCCCTCGAATCCGGCCAGTTCAGCTTCCTGCCCAACGTGCCCATGCCCTACCGAGAAATGACTGGCCTCAGCAAAAGCGCCACCGCTGCCGTCCTGGAGGCCCTGCAGCAGCTCAAGCTAGAGCAGCAGCCCGAAAAAGACCTGCCAGAGCCCGATAGCTGCTTTTGGCGTACCAGCACCGAACTGCCTCTGTTCAAACTTTCTGCGCTGGAGTGGGGGATCCTGGAGCAGGTGTCGCCTTCTCGCAAGCTGACGGCTTTGGCTCAAGCACTGGGGGCAGACCTGCTGGAGGTGCGCTATGCCTGTGCCCGTCTGGCCAAGCTGGGGTTGATCAGCCCCTGTGAGGGGCCAACGGTTCTGGCTCGGTCTGGTCACTTGGAGCTGTCCAAGTCGATTGCTGAGGAGGTGAATCCCGAGCCGGTGAGGGAGAGGCTGGGGGCAAGGGTGCCTGGTCTCCAGGATGAGGGCGGCCCCGTCAAGCCTTCTCTGGTCAGTCGATTGGCCACCCTCCTCAAGGGCATGCGCGAAAAGTAAAAGCATAGGGATATTTGCAGTCATGTTTTCGGTTTTCGGGTAGAAACATTAGAAATAGTGAATCAGCAGGGAGATGTAGGATGGCTAATCTGTCCTCTTTGCAGGCGATCCTCCAGAGCTATGTTGCCAACACACCGGAAGTCCAGGGAGCAGCAGTGGTCACCCCCGACGGGCTACCTTTAGCTTCCACACTGCCTGTGGGTATGGATGAAGAGAGAACCTCTGCTATGTCGGCTGCCATGCTTTCTTTGGGCGAACGGATTGGGAGAGAGCTAGGGCGCGGAGCCATAGAGAGAGTTTTTGTACAGGGGGAAAAAGGATACGGGGTTTTAACCAGTTGTGGCCCCGATGCCGTCTTGCTGACAATTGCCAGCCATGAAGTCAAGCAAGGCTTGCTCTTTTTGGAAATTAAGCGAGTCGCGGCAAGCATTGCAGAGGCAATGAAGTAAGAAAATCAAATGTGGAGGCTAAGTTTTTGATTCTGTCCTGACGTTGAGGGAAGTATGGCCATTAAACCTTCTGAGCTGCTCCAAGTCCTGATCTCACGCACGCAATTCACAGATGATGACAAGAAAGTTTTGCAGCAAAGTGCTGACTGGGGCGGCAGTATCGCGGCGGAAATGTCAGACGCCTTTTACGGCTATCTGGATCGCGATGCCGAAATGGCGGCAGTGATAGCCAAGCACAACCGGCAGCGGCTGGGCCAAACCTTTGCCGACTGGTTCAAGGAAATGTTTACGGGCATGGATAACTGGGGGCCACAATACGCTGAGCGGCGCTGGAAGATTGGCATAGTTCATGTGCGCGTTGGGATCGGCCCTCAACATGTTGTGCCTGCTATGGCCACAGTTGTGCAGGAGGTCAGTCGGCGGTTGGTGAAAGAAGGCAAGCCTGAGCAGTTGCGCACCAGCTTGAGCAAGGTCTGTATGATTGACCTCTCTTTTATTGAGCAAGCTTACCTTGAGGTGGCCTACAATGCAGTGCAACAGGAAACAGGCATGAGCGAGGCTTTATTCAAACGGTTAATTGCCAATGGTGCCAACAGTTTAATTTGAGTTGTTTGAGTTAGAGTGGGCTCTTGCTTACTCTACTTGCTTAATTTCTCTACCTTCTTGGGCTGAGGTGCTTGAGTTTCTGGGATCCCTCTGGAGCAGAGCTGGCGTTGGTATCTTTTTTAGATTATCTTAGAAGCAACCTGGAGATAGCTTTACCTCCCGTGCGGCACATCGGTGCACTCCCCCGAGTTTTATTCAGCTTTGTCGCTAGAGCTTAGTCTGAGGCCAGTTTATGGGAAATATCTTGCGAATTGTTGTAACAGGGCCGGTGGGAGCTGGAAAGTCTACCTTTATTCGCACGATTAGCGAGATTGAGGTAGTAGACACCGATTGCAAAGCAACGGACGAGGTGGCAGAGCTGAAGAAAACCACGACGGTAAGCATGGACTTCGGCCGCTTGAGAATTGGAGAGGAGGAAGAAGAGATGTGGCTGCATCTCTACGGCACTCCCGGCCAGTCTCGCTTTAACTTTATGTGGGATATTTTAATTAAGCGCGCCCACGGCTATGTTCTTCTGGTGCCTGCGCACTTGCCGGGCCAATTTCGCAACGCCCAAGCTATTCAATCTTTTATGAAAGCCAGGACAAGTGCCCCCTGCGTGATTGGGATCACCCACGTCGATCAACCCAATGCCTGGGATCCAGAAGACATTTTGTTAATTTTGGGGAATCAGGACGGTTCAGTTCCGCACACCACTTTGAATGCCCAGGAGCCATCTTCTGTTGCCAACACGTTGCTTCTGTTGGTTGAGCAAATGATGCCCCAGGTGGTTGTTTGAACAGATCTTCAGGTATCCAGCAGGCTACAGCTTTTTTTAGCAACATCGACCCCAGCCAACACAGGCGTATCTTTTGTGGGACAGGGATCCCTCCCGTGAAGCCGAAAAACGGGAGATTGGATTCGGTGGAGATTTGCCGCATAATGAAATGTCCTGAGTGATCTTTCTTGCCAGCCATTGAACCAAGAGGATCCCCGCTGTGTTGCTTCTCGATTGCTCTCCCCTGACCCTTTCCCCAGAGGAAGCGCGGGAGAAACTGCTATATCTCCTGGCCCAACTGGCTTACCGAGAAGGCTCCTTTACCCTCACTTCTGGACAGAAGAGCCCCTACTACATCAACTGCAAACCGGTTACCCTTCACCCCCAAGGAGCTTATTGGGTGGGATCCCTGCTACACCGGCTGTTGCCTCCCGAAACCGAAGCAGTGGCTGGGATGACGCTGGGAGCGGATCCCTTGGTGACGGCGGTGAGTTTGGCCTCCCTGAGGGCTGAGCCTGCCAACCTAGCCGCCCTAATCGTGCGCAAAGAGCCCAAGGGGCACGGCACGCAAGCCTGGATCGAGGGGCCGGAGTTGCCGGCAGGCAGTCGGGTGTGGATCCTGGAAGATGTGGTGACCACCGGCAGTTCTGCTTTGAAGGCTGTCGAACGGGTGCGGGCAGCCGGCTACCGGGCAGAAGGGATCCTGGCTTTGGTGGATCGGCTGGAAGGGGCAGAAGACCGCTGCCGAGAAGCAGGGATCGCCTTTCGTCGCCTATTCACCCTTCCAGAAGTGCAGGCTTGCCATCGGGCCTTGACCTCAGGAAAATCAAAGGACTAGCCTGCCCCCTTGGTGAGCATCAAAGCTTTGGAGAGCGGACATGCTGCCCCCTGCCTACTCAGCTCTGCCCAGCCGAAATCTGCCGAGCTTACCGGATCAGGCGCGGGTGGCTGTGTACGTGGTGATGAACATCGAGCACTTCACCTTTGGCAAGCTGGGCACAGCCATTCAACCCCATCTCACCAGCTCCCCTGAGATCGCCAACTATGGCTGGCGGGACTACGGCAATCGGGTGGGCATTTGGCGCTTGTTTGAGCTGTTTGCCGAGCTGGGGATCCCGGTGACGGCGGCCTTGAATGCGGAAATGGTGGATCTTTACCCCCCCATCATCGAAGGGATCCGCCAATACGGCTGGTCGGTGCTGGCCCACGGCTGGAACAACTCCACCGGCCACAGCGGCCTGGCCCGTGACGTCGAACAGGAGCTCATTGAGCGCAGTTTGTCCCTTTTGGAGAAGGTGTCGGGATCCCGCCCTTGGGGCTGGCTGACGCCGGGGTTTTCCGTTAGCGAGAACACCTTTGACCTGCTCAAGGCTGCCGGGATCCGCTACACCACCGACTGGGTAAACGACGACCAACCCTACTGGTTCCCAACTGCCGCCGGCCCCCTCTTGGGGATCCCCTACACCCTGGAGGCCAACGACATCAGCCTTTGCCTGAGCGCCCGCCTGCCGGCAGAAGCCTTTGCCCAAGCCCTCATCGACCAGTTTGATCAACTCTGGCAAGATGGGGAACGCTCCCCCCGCGTCATGGCCATCGGCCTACATCCTTTCATTGTCGGGCAGCCCCTGCGGATGGGATCCCTGAAAAAAGCCTTGCAGCACATCCAATCTCGCCCTCAGACTTGGCTCACCACCGGCGATGGTCTCTACAACTGGTACGCCCAAGCCTGCCCTGCCCCCGAGGTGGCCTGACGGGATCCCCTGACCGGAGAGGATGGCTCGTCTTGGCCTTGGATCCTGCTCATTTTTTAACTTTGTTCTAATTTTGTCTTGTCTGGAGCTGTTCATCGTGGCTCCAGAAGTGACAGCATAGGCGGTGAAGCCACCTTCAGCAAAAGGGTTTGGCCATGCGCATGGGCAGACTCAGTGGGATCCTCCTGCACCCCACCTCGCTACCGGGGCCATTTGGCATCGGCGATCTGGGGCCATCGGCTTATCGCTTTGTGGACTTTCTGGTGGAGAGCGGCCAACGCCTCTGGCAGGTTCTTCCTCTTGGGCCGACCGGCTGGGGCAACTCCCCCTACATGAGCTTTTCCTCCATTGCCGGCAACCCGCTTCTCATCAGCCCGGAGCTGTTGGTAAAAGCCGGCTGGCTAGAGCCCGACAGTTGGCAGGACCTGCCCCAATGGCCAACGATCCAAGCCGGATCCGCCGAGCGGGTGGACTACGAAACCGTGATCCCCTTCAAGCTGGGCCTGTTGCACCGCGCCTGGGCTACCTTCAAAGAAAAAGCTTCCGGCCCCGATTGGGAAGCTTTCCAAGCCTATTGCGCTGCCGAGGCCGACTGGCTGCCGGACTATGCCCTGTTCATGGCCCTCAAGGATGTGTACGGCGAGCAAGAGTGGAACCAATGGGATCCGGCCTTGGTGCGACGGGATCCGCCGGCTTTGCAAGAGGCTCGCGATCGCTATGCCGATGCCATTACCGAGCAGATGTTTTGGCAGTATCTGTTTGCCCAGCAGTGGGGATCCCTAAGGGAGTATGCTCATCGGCATCAAGTGCGGCTCATTGGGGATGTGCCCATCTATGTTGCCCCCAACAGTGCCGACGTGTGGGCCAACCGGGAGCTGTTTCACCTGGATGAACAGGGACGGCCTTTACAAGTAGCCGGTGTGCCGCCCGACTATTTCAGCCCCACCGGGCAGCGCTGGGGCAACCCCCTCTACAACTGGGAGGTGCTCAAGGCTCGCGGCTACGACTGGTGGATCCGGCGCATCCAGGCCATCCTCAAGCAGGTGGACTGTGTGCGCATCGACCACTTTCGCGGCTTCGAGAGCTACTGGGCCATTCCAGGCGATGCAGAAACGGCTGTGGAAGGGGAGTGGCAAAAAGGGCCGGGGGCAGATTTCTTTCAGACCCTGGCCGACAAGTTGGGGGAAATCCCGGTGATTGCCGAAGATCTGGGAGACATTACGCCGGAGGTGTTGCAACTGCGGGATCAATTTGGCTTGCCCGGCATGAAGGTGTTGCTCTTTGCCTTCGGCTCTGGGCCCGATAACCCCTATTTGCCCCATGCCTATGAGCGCAACTTTGTCGTTTACACCGGCACCCACGACAACAATACGGTGGTGGGCTGGTTTCATGACCCGGAGCGCTCGGAGTGGGAAAAACAAAACCTGCTGCGCTATTTGGGCTGCCAGGGATCCGGGGGCATCCATTGGGATCTGATCCGCTTGGCCCTTTCTTCCGTAGCCGACCTGGCCATCATTCCCCTGCAGGATGTGATGGGGCTGGGGGCAGAGGCGCGCATGAACTTCCCCGGCACCACCGAGAACAACTGGGCCTGGCGCTACCGCGAGGACATGCTGCGGCAGGACATGATCCAGCGCCTGGCCGAGATGAGCGTCACCTACGGGCGCATCTCTCCTCAAGAGTTGGAACAACGGCGAGCAGCCCTAGCCCAAGAACGGGCGGCAGGATCTTCTCAAGCTGCCCCCGGCCTCGTCTAATGCTGGATCCCGCCCATCAGCAGCCCTAGCTGCTCTTCGGTGGCCTCTTCAGGCGTGAGTTCTCCCACCAGGTGGCCCTCATGGATCACCAAAATGCGATCCGACAAGCTGATCACCTCATTCAAATCCGCCGACACCAGCAGCACCCCCATGCCCTGATCCCGCGCCTGCAGGATGCGCCGATGAATGGCCTCGATGGCCCCCACATCCACCCCCCGCGTCGGCTGGGCAGCCACCAGCACCTTGGATCCACAGGAAAGCTCCCGCCCCACAACGATCTTCTGGGCATTGCCGCCAGAATAGCGGCGGGCCGTCAACACGGCCGTCGGCTGGCTTTTCTTTAGAAAGGGACATTCAGGCCCTTTCTTGAGCTCCCCGGCATCTGGGATCCTCAAGTTCTGAAAACTCCACTGCCCTCCATTGCCGCAACCGGCTAGTTGAGCGCCTGCACCTGATCCAGGAAGTCTGCCACCGTCAGGGATCCCAGCTCCTGTCCATGGCGCTGGCGCACGCTCACCGTTCCTGCCGCCTGTTCCTGTTCCCCCACGATCAGCATGAAAGGGATCCGGGCCTTCTCGGCATTGCGGATTTTCTTCGGCAAACGATCGCTGTCGGCATCGATGTGGACGCGGATCCCCTGCTCTCGCAGCTGATCCCGCACCTGGGTGGCGTAGCCCAGATACTGATCGGAAACGGGCAAAATGCGCACCTGTTCCGGGGCCAGCCAGAAGGGAAAATCCCCAGCGTATTCTTCGATGAGGATCCCAATGAGTCGCTCCAGCGAGCCAAAGGGAGCACGGTGAATCATCACCGGACGCTGCCGGGATCCATCCTCAGCTACATATTGCAGATCAAAGCGCTGTGGGTTTTGGTAGTCCACCTGAACCGTGCCCAGTTGCCACTCCCGATCCAGGGCGTCGCGGAAAATAAAATCCAGCTTTGGCCCATAGAAGGCTGCTTCGCCGATCCCTTCAAAATGGGGCATCGAGAGCTTCTCTACAGCGCGACGGATGGCATTCTCGGCCCTGTCCCAGTCCTCAGGGGATCCCAGATATTTGTCCGACTTGGGATCCCGGAAGCTGAGGCGGGCGCGAAAATCCTTGAGCTTGAGCTTATCGAAAACCACCAAAATGAGATCGACAACCTTGAGAAACTCCTCCTCCAATTGATCGGGGCGAACAAACAAATGGGCATCGTCCACCGTAAAGCCACGCACTCGCGTCAGACCTCCCAATTCCCCCGATTGCTCATAGCGATAGACGGTGCCGAATTCGGCATATCGTAGGGGCAAATCGCGGTAGGATCGCAGCTCGGATTTGTAGATTTGGATGTGAAAAGGACAGTTCATCGGCTTCATGACAAAGCCCTGTTCGGCTGCGCGATCCTGCTCATTCTCCGCCATCATGGGGAACATATCTTCCCGGTACTTTTGCCAGTGGCCGGAGATCTTGAACAAGTCCACACGGGCAATATGAGGGGTAACCACCGGCAGGTAGCCCCGCTTGAGCTGCTCCTGCTTGAGAAAATCCTCCAGCACCGAGCGCAGAATGGTGCCCTTGGGTGTCCAGAGAGGCAGCCCCGGCCCCACCTCATCCGAAAACAAAAATAGGCCCAGTTCTTTGCCCAGCTTGCGGTGATCCCGCCGTTTGGCCTCCTCCAGCCGCCGCTTGTATTCCTTCAGCTCCTCTGGAGTTTCCCAGGCGGTACCGTAGATGCGTTGGAGCTGCGGCTTGGTCTCGTCCCCCCGCCAATAGGCGCCGGCCACGCTGAGCAGATCGAAAGCTTTGGGGTTGAGCTCTTGGGTGTTTTCCACGTGGGGACCGGCACAGAGATCCCACCATTCATTCCCCAAGTGGTAAATGCTGATGACCTCCCCTTCGGGAATGCTGTCTAAGATCTCCAGCTTGTAGGGTTCTCCGAGGGCTTCGATGCGGCGCCTGGCCTCTTCACGGCTCACCTCCTCGCGGATCACCGGCAAACCTTTTTTGATGATCGCCTGCATCTCTTTTTTGATGCGATCCAGATCTTCCGGCGTGAAGGGCTCGGGATGGTCAAAATCGTAGTAGAAGCCGTAGTCGGTTGTGGGGCCGATGGTCACCTGGGCCTTGGGAAACAGCTTTTGCACCGCCATAGCCAGGACATGGGAAGTGGTGTGGCGGATGCGCTCCAGTTTGGGAGACTCGTGAGTGCGCAGCAGTTTGAGGGTGCTGTTGGCCTTCTGAGGTGATTCGGCTGGCTGAGACATCGGAACCTGCTTCGACAACAAAGAAAGAACAGTGAAGAAATGGATATCCGTGTCCCTATCTTAGGCTGGGGCGAGAACGGCAGGGATCCCCAGCTAATCAATTCCCCTGTTTGCCGAGTCAACCGCGAACCTCACCTCACGACTCGGCCCGGAACAAGGGGGGAAAGTACACAGTATCCTAAAGGGGTTGACCCCCTTACCCGAGCCATGATCTCTTCGCCCACCAACTTCACGGAACGCTCTGTCACCTCTGCTTCCCCAGTTTCCGAAACCAGCCCGGCTTCTCGTTCTGAATCTTGGGCGGCCCCCGTTCTGGCGGCCATCGATGTGGGCAGCAACTCTCTCCACATGGTGGTGGTGCGCATCAATCCCCGTATCCCTAGCTTCACCATCATCTCCCGCGAAAAAGCCACCGTCCGGCTGGGGGAGTTTTGCAGCCAGACGGGCGCCCTCACGCCTGCAGCTATGGAACGGGCCCGGACGGCTCTGGAGCGGTTTTGCCGCATTGCTGAGAGCTTTCAGGTGCAGGATATTGTTGCCGTGGCTACCAGTGCTGTGCGCGAGGCCCCCAATGGGCTGGAGTTTTTGAAGCGGATTGAACGGGAGCTGGGCCTGCGGGTGGAGTTAATCTCGGGGCAGGAAGAGGCCCGCCGCATCTACCTGGGGGTGCTCTCGGCGATGGAGTTCCACAACCGGCTGCACGCGGTGGTGGATATTGGTGGCGGCTCCACCGAGCTGATTTTGGGCAATGGCCAAGAGCCGGAGTTTCTGCGCAGCGTCAAGGTAGGGGCAGTGCGTCTGACCCAGGCTTTTTTGCACCACGATCCGCCCACTTCTGGCGAACTGCAAGCCCTGCGCCAGCACATCCGCGGCATGCTGGAATCCCCCATCGAGCAGATGAAGCGGATCCTTGCCTCTTCACAACAACAGGGATCCCTGCCTTTGGTGGGCACCTCTGGCACCGTCGAGTGCCTGGCCCAGTTGGATGCCCGCCGTCGGTTGGGCGCTCTCCCCCATCGCCTGCAGGGGTATGAGTTCAGCCTGGAAGCCCTGCGCGGCTACATCAAAGAGCTGCGCTCCCTCACGGTGGCCGAACGGCAAAAGCTGCCCGGCCTGGGGGAAAGGCGGGGGGAGATCATCCTAGCCGGGGCGGTCATCTTGGAAGAAGTGATGACCCTGCTGGGGGTGGAGCGGATCCAGTTTTGCGAACGGGCTCTGCGGGAAGGGCTGATCGTGGACTGGATGATCGGCCAAGGGCTGATTGAGGATCGGCTGCGCTACCACAGCTCGGTGCGGCGGCGCAGCGTCCTCAAGTTGGCGGAAAAATACCAGGTGGAGCTGCCCTATGCCGAGCGGGTGGCCGAATTTGCCCTCAGCCTCTTCGACCAGACCCGCGGCCTGTTGCATGGCTGGGGATCCCGGGAGCGGGCTCTTCTCTGGGCGGCGGCCATGCTGCACAACTGCGGCCACTTCATCAGCCATGCCGCCCACCACAAGCACTCCTACTACCTGATCCGCCATGGAGAACTCTTGGGCTTCAACGAAGAAGAGGTGGAGGTGATCGCCAACTTGGCCCGCTACCACCGCAAGTCGCCCCCCAAGAAGAAGCACGAGAACTTCCAGCGCCTCAGCGACGAGCGGGATCGCCAAGTGGTGCTGGAACTGAGCCCCCTGCTGCGCATAGCCTGTGCTTTGGATCGCCGCCGCCTGCAGGCCATTCAAGCCCTGCACTGCCGTTTTCAGCTCCTGGGAGAAGGCCCCCGCCGCATGGAGTTGATTTTGGATCCCAGGCATCCCAAGGACGACTGTGCCCTAGAGTTGTGGAGCTTAAACGAGAAGAAAAAAGTCTTCGAGCAACAGTTCAACCTGCAGGTAATCCCCAAGCTCTCTACCCAGATCCAGCGCAGCGCCGATCCCTTTGAGGCAGCAGTTTAGCCTTCTCGGGGATCCTAGCTAAGGGGCAATGGTAATGGGCGAGGGGCTGGTTTGGGTGGTCTTTTGGCCCCCTCTTTGCAAGATCACCTCGATGATGCCGTTGTTGACCGGCTGCATGTTGAAGGGCAACTGCTGCTGGGTTTCGTATAGGCCCGGCGCCACCTCCCGCATTTCGACTTCCGGCGTTACCCCAACAATCCGAAAAGCAGCCCGCCCCCCCGGATCCCCTCGCATGGTGACTTTGAGAATTTCTCCCATGCGCAGATTGGTGCTGTTGGTGGTGACACTGAAAATCTGGGGCAGTCCCGTGGCGACGGGTGCGGAAACCGGCTGAATGGTGGAGCGGGTTCCTCTGGAGCCATCGATGGAAAAAGGAAAAATCTCCCGATGTTCCTGGCTGAGGCCGTCCTTGGTGAGCACAATCCTCAAGGTGGGATTGTTGGCCTGGTGGGTGGGGGCTACCACGTAGGTGCCTTCGTAGTGGTTGGGTCGTACCTCCCGCATCGGCTGGTTCAGGGCCAGATTCCCCAGATCAAACTGGGCGATCCCTCCAGATTCCCCCCAAATGGCAATGGTGAGAATGTCCCCTTCCACCAAGTCGCGCTGGGGATCCAAGCGAATGGCCTCAATGCGCGGATAGCGATTGCTGGCTGCAGTCAGAGGGGCTGGCTGCGGCAGAGGAGCTGGGGGCGGAAATACTGATTCCACTGGCGGAGGAGCAACATTGCCCAAGGCCAGTTGAGGTAGCCGCCGTTGAACGCGGGTACTGACGCCATTGAGGGTCAACTGAATACTGATGTCGGGGCCAAAGACGGCATCCTGAGGACCAAGGCTATAAACTGCGCGGTAGTAGCCGGGCTGCACCTCCTGCATCGGCAGACCCTGAACCACGCCGCCGATATCAACCGTAGCCCTGCCGTTGGGAGTGGCCTGCGCTTCAATGGTCAAGGTTCCCCCTGCAGGAACACTTCCTCCCTCGGGAGTGATCCGCGTTTGGAAGATTTCGGGTTGGACAGTCTCGGCCACCCGGGCTGGGGAGGGACGCAACTGGGCCACAGGGGGTGGCAAGGGCGGAAGCTGACCGCGATACACCAGGGCCTGATGCAACAACACCGCCCCTTCTGCTCGCCTCAGCACGCGATTGGGCTGAAGACGAGCTGGATCCGGCACATTCACCAGCAGCCCCGCTTCGCCTGCCATGGCCACAAAAGCCCGCCCTACCTCTGGTACATCAGCCGCATCGGTGTACAGAGCCATCCAGCGCTCAATGTCGGCCTGGGTGGGAGCAGGCAATTGCAGAGCCCGCACCAAAATGGCCAGGGCTTCCAGGTGGGTGATATCCCCTTGCGGGCGAAACTCGTTGCCCTCGTATAGGCGCATGGCCCCCGCCTGTAGCACGGCTTGGGCAGTCCAATAGTCGGGGGTGTTGGGCTCCAGATCGCGAATCTCCTGCACCTGGTTGGGATTGGGAATGTAGCCGAAAAACTCCGTCAGCCACTGGGCCAATTCCAGACGGGTCAGGGTGGCTGACAGGGGTTCTTGGGTGATCACCACATCTGTCTGACGTTCCAGAGCCGCCACGTAGGGGTCGGTCCAGGCCAGCGAGGCTTGCTGCTCCACCCCTTGGGACCAAGCCGGCAAGCTGACACCCGACCAGCCCAGCGTCCAACACAAGCTCAGAGCTAGGGGCCACGAGCACCGCATAGCTGTCACTCCTGTTCCAACAACATCCCCTCAGGGCCAGCTTATCTCAAACTTCCGCCCCATCCTCAAGCCCTCGATGCCCCTTGGGATTGCGCCCTTTGGCAGTGAGATTCTGAAAACTCGGGTGAGGAGGTTGGTCACAGGAACCCCATAGGAGATTTTACTTATCCAAGACAAGATTGGGATCCGGCTTGGCAGCAAAGGGGCTAAGCGAATGTCTTGCAACTTGTAGTTGTGCATCCAAATCTTTATCATTGTGTTATAGACTCAGAAAGTTCAGAAAGCACTTTTGCCCCTACCCTAGGGAGGAGTTTCATGGCTGGCAGCACCGGAGAGCGACCTTTTGTCGATATCATCACCAGTGTCCGCTACTGGGTCATTCACGCCCTGACCATTCCCGCTTTGTTTTTGGCAGGCTGGCTTTTTGTGAGCACCGGCCTGGCCTATGATATTTTCGGCACCCCACGCCCCAATGAGTATTTCACGGCAGAGCGCCAGGAGTTGCCGATCGTCAGCGATCGCTTCAATGCTCTGGAGGAGTTGGAGAGGCTGACTCGTTAAGGGTGGCTGTGGGCAAGTGGTTCATGCATTGTTGCAACTTGTAAATTGATTGAGCTTTTTGCGTAGGGTGATATCTATGGCCAGTAAATCTGATGAACCCGTTTTTTACCCTGTTTTTACCGTCCGTTGGCTGGCGGTGCATACCTTGGCGATCCCAACGGTTTTCTTCTTGGGAGCCATTGCTGCAATGCAGTTTATTCAACGGTGAACCCAATGGCTGATCAACCCGAAAGGAATCCCAACTCCCAACCGGTGGAGCTAAACCGCACTTCCCTTTACCTGGGTTTGCTGCTGGTGTTTGTGGTTGGGCTGTTGTTCTCCAGCTACTTTCTCAACTGAGGCCAGGATCCCACTCTGCTCTTCTTAGAGTTGAAAGGGGCTGGCAAGGGATACAGTTGGCTTTTGGCCAGCTTTTGTTCCCTTATTACCGAAAATGTAATTGCTGCTAGTTCCGTCTTTAGTTCTTTTGGAGACCAGTTGCTATGACCAGTCAAGCAAGGATCCCTTTGTGGATAGTGGCCGTGGTTGCCGGTTTGGGTGTGCTCACGGTAGTTGGGCTTTTCTTCTATGGCTCCTATGTGGGCTTGGGCTCGAGCCTGTAAGTTTGAGGTTTTTAGTCTGTTAGTCTGGTAGTAGCCCGCAATAGGTAGGGGTACAAAGCCGCATGGTTTTTATGGCCTAGCTGAATTCAGTTAGGCTTTTCGATGCTGTTGTATCTACCACTTTTTCCGGGGCTACCCATCACGTTGAAATCCTTTTTGGTGACCAATGCAGGGGAGTCTGTTCCAGTTCCCCAGTATTATCGCCAAGCACAAAAGCGGTTACGGAGATTACAGCGGTCATTATCCCGCAAGAAGCAAGGGTCAAACCGCCGTAAGAAAGCCTTAAGGCGAGTGGCGAAGGCCCATCTCAAAGTAGCCAATCAGCGCAAGGATTTCCACTACAAGACAGCCAACTGGTTGTTAGGGTGAGTGTTGAGAGGATGTCACAAGAGCTATCTCTGTGTTAAGCGAGCATGAACTTTTTTAACGATCCGGGTGGTGGTTGCCGAGAGGGTAACTTAGGCCCCGTAGAATGAATCGCAAAATTCCAGGCAGGACATTCGGACATGGATTACATTCGCACCTTTAACGACGATCCCTGCGAGGGGCATCTTTCGACGCCCATCAGCGATTCTCCTGTCACCCGTCTGTTTATCAACAATCTTCCCATCAACCGTCCTGGCCTGTCGCCGCTATTGCGGGGGCTGGAAATTGGGCTGGCCCATGGATATTTCTTGGTGGGGCCGGAAATTGTGCTGGGGCCGCTGCGGGATTACCCTGAGGCAGCTAACTTAGGCGGGCTGGTTACGGCGATGGCGATTGTGCTGCTGGGAACCGCCTGCATGTCGGCCTATGGCAGCGTTACCTTCGGAAACAAGCCGGAAACACCGGGGGCCGCTCCTCTGGCTACAGCTCGGGGTTGGGGGGATCTGACGGCAGGATTTTTCTTGGGAGGTATGGGTGGCGTGTTCGCTGCCTACTTCCTGCTGGAGAACTTTGCCGGGATCGACGCCATCTTTCGAGGGCTGGTGAATTAGTTGTCAAGTTTGTCAAGTCACTTGAGAGGAGCAAAATCATGACCGGTTCTTACGCTGCTGCTTATCTTCCTTGGATTTTTATCCCCATTGTTGGTTGGCTGCTTCCTGCAGTGGGCATGGCAGTGCTTTTTTTGTACATTGAGCGGGACTAGTCCCGGAGTGCTTTGATACTCACTAGTGCTGATTAATTTCAATTATTTCAGGCTAGAGATCAACCCCAGATATTGAGGCAGGGATCCCAAAAAAGGGATCCCTCTCTTTTGGTCAGGATGATTTCCATCCGCGCTACCAGAGTCCCGAAAGGCGAAGGCTGTCCCCTCACCTCTTTTTTTTAGGAAGGGAGCATTTCCAAAGGACTTTAGATTGGAGCAGGATCCGGCGAGCTGATCCCAAGCCAACAAGGGGAAGGGCAGCTTCCGCAACACCCTTGCAACTTCAACGAGAAGGAGGAGTCGATGGCCAGCCTTAACTTTCCAACCCTGCGTATTGGGGATCCCATTCAAGAGGGCAGTTTCCAGGTTTTCCCTCTCTTTTCTCAGGGGGAGCAGGAAGTTGCCTATCGCCTTCCAGATCTGCAAACCCAGGAAGCAACCATCACCGAGGTGAGCGAGGCCGGAGCAGTACCTCACCTGGTTGTGGAAAACCACAGTGAGTTCCTATTGCTGCTGGGAGTACCGAGCAGAGTCCCAGCGGGGCGACCAAGGCTCAGCTCTGTTCTATGATGGGAAGGTGGTTTATCTTTCAGCAGTCTCTCGGCAGTAGTGCCAGGCTTCTCACCTAAGCTGGTTCCCCCTTTGGGGGATCCCTAGAAATTGGAAGAAAAAGAAAGAAATTGGAAAGAAAAAACATCCTGAGTTAGCTCGGTCACCGCCTGTTTGGCTTCCTGGCGGCCTCGGCAATACCGCTCTAACCGCTCGCTAACGGAGATGGGATCCCCGACGGTCACGTGAACCCCCCGCCAGCCTAGGCGAGGGCGGGCTGGGTAGGATTCCCCTCGAAGGCGGGCCAGCACATCAAATAGAATGAGGGCAGTTTCTGCCAGCCGCTCAAAAGAGGGTTTGCTCAGCAAATACTCTTCCTGGACGGCTACACAGCTTTCCACCAAGCGCATGTGCTGCAGGTAGAGCGTTGCCTGGTGGGCTTTCCAGTCGAGCAACCCCCGCTGCAGGGGAGACAGGGATCCAGGATGCCGCAATTCTTCTCGGTAAATCTGGATCCAGGCGACTTCTTCAATGCGGCGGCAACGGCTGTTCCAATCCCCCTGGGGAGATAGGCCGAAGTAGGTCTCCGCAGTTTCCAGAGCTTTGTGGAGCAGCCGCCCCAGGCGAGCGTTGAAGTGGCCAGGGGCTAGCCTCTGCTCTAGCGGTGGCTCTTTATCATCTCTTTCGGAGACAAAAGGAGGTAGGTCGTAGAAGGCTTCCAGTTGTCCCAGGAGATGCTGGGCTAGGCGGCAGATCCGCTGGGTGTAGCGAAGGTTGGGGCTCCTGGAGGATCTTGGCTCTGGCTTCGGAGGCGTCAACCCACTCAGGTGCTCAAGGCGCGCCAGCAGGCGCTCCAGCTTCGTCCAGGAGGGATCCGTGTAGTAGTACCGAATGCCAATGGGCAGCAAAATGACGGTCTCTGAGCGACCAGCTTTGGCCAGGTCCTCGGCGCACCAAAAGCACAGCTGAGCCATTCCCGGTTCCAGGGGATTGATCCGTTCGCTGTGGCCGTTGGTGGCTCCTTCTGGGGCGATTGCAAAGGGAAATTGCCCATCCAGGAGCAGTTGCCGGGCCGCCTTTAGCGCCACCCGATCCACCCTCCGACCGCGGCGTATAGGGATCCCGCCCAGGCGAGACAACAGCCACCCCAGCCATTCCCCTCCCCAGAGGGGCATGCCCCGGTCGTAGAGAAAATGGGCGTGAAGGGGTTCTCGAAGGCGGATCCCTTGTCGACGGGCGGCTTCGGGCACCAGGCGAGATAGAACGTACAGGCCCACCAGCGGGTCATCCACCTCCACATGTCGGAAAGCCAGGACTAGGCGAATTTGACCCTCCTGGAACTGGTGGTAGAGCCGCGCCAAGATCTCCGCCCCTGTGGCCTCGATTTTGGCAATGCCGGAAGGAAGCCAGCGCCGCACCCTCACCCGCAAGAGCAGGGGCAGGATCCCGTGGACGAGCCGTAGCACCCAGGCGCTATAGGCGGGCGGAATAAAGTCGAGGGGAGGACGGGCAAAATGGGGCGGTGGTGACAAGAGCAAGATTTGTTCCCAAGGTAGCTCAAGAGAAGAAGTGTAGTTAAACGCAAATCAGATTCATATCCCATCGCTCAGATTATTCATCAAGTCGCTACAGAGATCACTGGATATGCAGCCATTCTCAATCAATAATCAATATCAACAATATCAATGATTGAGATCCTTCCCCTGAGACCCCACGCCGTCGGCGCAACCGCTCTCTACTCTCCTCAAGCCCCCGACCCCTCTCTCACAAGGGGAGATGAGAGTTGGGAATCGTGGCCATGTCGTGCCCTTTACATTGCTTTCTTTGTCTTCCGTTGCAGTGAAGACGCTCTCTTCTCTCTACTTTCGTCTCTTAACTCAAGGTGGCTACAGGCTGGGCCTCTGCCAAGAGCGCCTGAGTTTGCAGGTCGGTGATGGTGACCAACAAGCGCCGCGAGCTATCAATGGCAAATTCGACGCGAAGGCGATCCTCTCCCACGCGGCCAGGGGGCTGCAAACGGGCCAGACAAACCGGTAAGGACTCCGTCTCGCTGAGGCGAATGGGCAGGGATCCAAGAGGAGCTAGGGATCGGAAATCGGTTTGCCGGGTGAGCTGCCGGCTGCTCATCCGCCCCAGCTCGTCGTAAACCACTTCCGACTGGACTACCTGGGCCACTTCTCCCACCTCTAGGCGAATCTCCGTTTGTCCGTCGTTGGCCACTTGCAGGATCAAGGGCTCAGCCCGTCGGCAGGGATAGGGGCTGCCCTGTTCGAAGAGGGGGTAGTAGATGTAGCTTTTCTGCAAGGGATCCCAGAGGCGGAGGGCATAGCTGTGGTGCAGGCGATCCTCCAGCTTCACCTGGCGGCCCACCTGCAGGGCGCCCAGGGCCACAGCATCGAAGGGGCGTTCGCAGCGCACTTTCTTTTTGCCGAAGTAGGAGCGCAGCAGCTCTTGAACTGCTGGCAGTTGGGAGCTGCCTCCTACCAAGAGCACCTGCTCAATTTGGTTTTTGCCCAATCCCCTCGCCTGGGCGGTGAGGAGAACGTCGTCCAAGCATTGGCGGATTTGATCCAAAAGCTGACGAGCTTCCAGGATCTCTTCCAGCTCCTGCCGGCTTAACTTCAACTCATGGGCAGTGAGGGCTTCGTCGTCAAACCAACTGCCCACCGCTTCCATCTGAGTGGAAAGGGCGATCTTGAGCTGTTCCGCCTGCTCCAGGAGGTTGAGCCAGCCCAGAGCTCCAATTTGCTGTCGGCTTAGCCCCAGTTGCTGCAGTAGGTAGTCGGCAATCCAAATGTCGATGTCCACCCCGCCCACATAGGCATCGGCCTTGGCGATCACCTCCGCTTTGAGGACAGGGCTACCCGCTTGGGGAGCGAGGGTGCGCACCAAGCTGAGATCCAAGGTACCGCCGCCGAAATCCACCACCAGCACTAGGGATCCCGGCTGGCCAACCGCATAGCCCAGGGCTGCTGCCGTGGCTTCATCGACAATTTGAACGGGATCCCAGCCACAGGCACTGGCCACTCCCCGCAGCCAATTCAAGTAGCGCTCAAAAGAGCCGACAGGGGCGGTGAACACCAGCTGTTGCGGCTGCAGGTGTTCTTTCGGGACAGCTTCCATCACCGTCTGCAAAAAAGCTTGGGCCACCCTCTCGGCGTCGTAGCGCTCTCCATCTAGAACTCGCGGCGGAGGGACAAACTCCGCCACCAAGTCCCGCTTAAACCCCTGAAACAGCCGTTGCGGATCCACTGCCCCCCACCGACCGGCGCGCACGGTTTCCCCCACCAGGAGCTGGCCTTTTCCCTTCACGTAGACCAAGCTGGGAATAGCCGAGTGGTCTGGGCGAGAGAGGCCGGGAAGAGTGAGGAGACGGGGCACTGCTTGGGCGGGATCCCAAACTGCCACCACCGTGTTGCTGGTGCCAAAATCAATGGCTAGGGTCGCTTTGGGGGCAGGTGCCATCAGCTCAATCCTCCAGGCAGGGAACGGCTGACTTTGGCTGGGCAGAGGATGTGGTCACCGCGGCGGTAGCCGACAAAGCGAATGTAAACGGGATCCCCCTTTTGAATATCCAGCTGATCCGGTTGATGCAGTTGCGGATCAAAGGGGACGGACTCCAGGGGGTTGCCGATGGGCTCATACCCCCAGCGCTGCAGCAGAGCGTCTAAGGAGCGAAACAGAGCTGTCACGTTTTGGGCCGGCCAATCGGGCTTGCGCTGGGCAATCTGGCGGACGGTGGGGTAGCTGGTGAGCAACGGCTGCAGCAGAGAGAAGAGGACTTCTGAGGAATCGGTGGCTCCCATTTTGTCATTCCCGTTGAGGCGCAGCAGGGATCCCAAGTCCCACTGCAGGGTGGCAGCCAGCTTTTGGAGCTGCTCCAGGCGCAGGGATCTCCACTTCCCCTGGCGCACCTGATCAAGGGCGCGGCGGCTGATCCCGGCCTGGGCCTGTAAAGCCCGCCAAGAAGACAGGCCAACAACCCGCATGCGTTCCTGCAGCCAACTATCCAGCGGTCTCTCGGCCATTGGGTTTTGCCAGGGATCCCTACGATCATGCCCCAACTTGGGTCTAGCTCAGGGATCGGCAAGGCGCAGGGAACGGGCTATAGCTTCCACATCTCGGTCATAGCGCTCGCGCCGGCTGGCCGGGTACACGAACTCAAAGCCAGCTTGCAGCGAAGGGCGGACAACTGTTTTGAGATAGAAAATCCGCTGGCCAAAGTCCTCGTAGCCGGAGACCACGAAGAAATCCCGGCCAACGGTTTGGTAAGTAACCTGGCGCTGGTTTTCCCGGCTGCGGCGAAGTTCTTCCTGCAGGGCGCTGGCAGGGGTTTCTTGAAAGATGTTGTACCCACCCCAAACCCGCAGCTCAGCCCCGTCTTGACCGAGGAACACTTGGCCGTCGCCATTGTCGGATTCCCCTTGCGGGATAAAGTCTGCCGGGTAGTCGATGCGGTAGCCGAAACGGGCATTGAGATAGGGCCGGAAACCGGCTTGGGCAACGGGAAGGGCGGGGGCGGGAGCAATGACGGGGATCCCCGCTCCTAGGATCAGTCCGGCAAGCAGACAAGCTAGGCGAGCAGCAGACTTCATGGTTTTGATTGCTCTAATCTGTAGCTATCCTAAGCTCTCTCACCTCCAGCCCCTCTCCTAGGGGGACAGAATTTGGTTTGTCCAAGCTCTTTCCCAAAAGACAAAGGGAATAGGAATCCAAGTTTCACTGCCGTTGAGAATGGGTCGGTTGCGCCGCTTGTATCTGGGTGCCACTTGAAATAGTAGGTATAGCATCTTTTTCGAGAGTTTGAAATAAAATACCGATTTTTGGGCCACTATTTTGTTTTGTCGACCAAGTTTAAGTTTGCCGATCAACATCAGGGTTTTGGCCGGAGCGCAGCCGTTCAATTTCTTCTCTTGCCCGCTGGATAGCGCCGCAGTTGTCTACTGCTGCCCAGGTGGAGGCCAGAAACAGTCCGGGTAGGGAAACCTCTCCCTCGTCGTCGCTAAACAACACGCCAAGGAAGAAACACCAGCCCAGAAAAACCATCAAAGCTTTCCACCGCCGCGTGTAGAGGTAGGCTCCGAAGGCAAGCAGAATAGACAGAAGGATCACCATCCCCTCGGACTTTTGAGAAAGGGCATAGGTGCGCCGCACCTCTTCATCTCTGCGCTTTTGATCTTCTTGCTGGAGCAACTCTTGCAGATGCTTGTCCATAAGGCCGCCTCAAAATCGGACGGCCTTATCTTAAAAATCCTGGGAAGACCCTTGTTCAAAACAACTTTTCGGGATCCCACGGCAGAAGAAGAGAGGCGAGACTGGTCATCGCCCCTTCCTTCTGTAGAATGGGAAAGCCTCTCTCTAGTTGCAGGCTACAAGGCCCGGACGGACTCTGCCATGACCTCAGCTTCTTTTGCTTTTTCCCCTCGTGTTTTGGATCCCCTTGACCCGCAGGTGCGTCCGGATCCCCAGGGGCGGTTTGGGCCGTTTGGGGGCAGGTTTGTGCCGGAAACCCTGATGAGCGCCCTAACGGAGCTGGAAGAAGCCTTTGAGCATCACTGGCGGGATCCCGACTTTCGCGCCGAGTTTCACAACCTGTTGCGGGATTTTGTTGGGCGGCCCAGCCCCCTCTACTTTGCCCAGCGGCTAACCGAATACTACGGCGGCCCGCAGATCTACCTCAAACGGGAAGATCTCAACCACACCGGCGCCCACAAGATCAACAACGCCCTTGGCCAAGTGCTGCTGGCGGTGCGCATGGGCAAGCGACGGGTGATCGCCGAGACTGGCGCCGGCCAACATGGGGTGGCCACGGCAACCGTGTGCGCCCGCTTTGGCCTAGAATGCGTCATCTACATGGGGGCGCTGGATATGGAGCGGCAGGCCCCCAATGTGCAGCGGATGCGCCTTTTGGGCGCTGAGGTGCGGGGAGTGGAATCGGGCACGCGCACCCTCAAAGACGCCCTCTCCGAGGCAATCCGCGACTGGGTAACCAACGTGGAGACCACCCACTACGTCATCGGCACGGTGGCGGGGCCCCACCCTTACCCGAAGCTGGTGCGGGCCTTTCACGATGTCATTGGCCAGGAGACGCGGCAGCAGTGCCAGGAAAAATGGGGAGGGCTGCCGGATGTGTTGCTGGCCTGTGTGGGGGGTGGATCCAACGCGCTGGGGCTGTTCAACGAGTTTGTCCGGGATCCCCAGGTGCGGCTGATCGGCATCGAAGCCGCCGGAGAAGGGCTGCACACGCCCCGCCACGCTGCCACCCTCAACCGCGGTCGCATCGGGGTCTTGCACGGGGCGATGAGCTACCTGCTGCAGGATGAAGAAGGTCAGGTGCAGGAGGCCCACTCCATCAGCGCCGGCTTGGATTATCCTGGCGTGGGGCCAGAGCACAGCTACCTAAAAGAAATCGGGCGGGCCGAGTACTACGCGGTTACTGACGACGAAGCGGTGGAAGCGCTGCTGCTGCTGTCGCGCCTGGAGGGGATCATCCCCGCGCTGGAGACGGCCCATGCGCTGGCCTACCTGAAAACTTTGGCCCCACAGCAAGGACTCCGTCCCGCTAACGCGATCGGCCCTCAGCAGCGGGTGGTGGTCAACTGTTCTGGGCGCGGCGACAAGGATTTGAACACCGTTTTCAAGTATTTGCAGCAGCGGGGACGTAGCTTTTAGAGTACGGTTGTTGTGACCACCAACGGGATTCTCTTGGGTGTTCACCTGCCGAGTTCACTTCACGGTTCGATTGCTGGGTCTTCAAGGACTCCGTCCCGCTAACGCGATCGGCCTGCTCCTGGCTGCGGGGCTGGGCTTGTGGACGGGATCCCTGCCGCAGCCTTCTGAGACAACTGCCCCTGTTCCTCCGCCGGAGTCCATGGGTGCCTCGCACCGCTTACGGGATCGCACTGGCGGGACGGAGTCCGATTCAGAAGGGATCCCCTCTCCCAGCCGGCGACAACCTCTCCCTGACACCCTGCCGGCACTGGCGCGTCAGGCCATTGCCTACTACTTCGCCACCGGCCAGGTGCTGCCACCTCCAGAGGAGATCCCGCCCCACTGGCGGCGCTCTGCGGGGGTTTTTGTAACAGTGAGTACAGAGGGTCGGCCCCGTGGCTGCTGGGGCAGCTTGGATCCCAGCGGCGAGGACCTGGTCAGGGCCACCATCCGGGCGGCGGTGGGGGCAGTCACCCGCGATTGGCGCTACGTACCTCTGCAACCCGGGGAGCTGGAGTCGGCCTCCATTCAGGTAGCCATTGTGCGGCGGGTGGTGCCCATTGCGTCGGCGGGACGGAGTCCTTTTGCCGCTGTGGAGCAGGTGGATCCCACCCGCATGGGCCTATTTGTCCGCTCTGGAACCCGGGGAGCGGTGTTGCTGCCGGGAGAGGCTTTGACGACAGAATGGCAGCTTGCTACCGCTAAGAGGTTGGCCGGGATCCCTGCCGACCAGCCGGTGGAGCTGTTTCGCGTGGAGGCAGAGCTGTTGCATGAGTTTTGAGGAGGGGGCAGATCTCAACGCTTCGCACTGTTGTCGTGAGTGGCTGGCAGCCGTGCTGGGCAACACTCACGTGCGCTGGGGTTGGTTTGTAGAGGAGACCCTGGTGAAGGTGGAGCGGTTTCCTGCTCACCAGCCCTTGTCCTGGCCGGAGCAGACAGAGCTGTGGCTGGCTCCTGTGGGCTCTGCCCCCCTGCCGCCGGAATCCCCTTGGGTGCATCGATTGGAGCTGTCGCAGGTGCCGCTGCGGGATCCCTACCCAGGGCTGGGGCTGGATCGGGCCTTGGCCTTGTGGGCTGCTGGGATCCACTACGGCTGGCCCTGTTTGGTCATCGACGCGGGTACTGCCCTGACCCTCACAGGAGCTGACTCTGAAGGATCCCTGGTGGGAGGGGCCATCTTGCCCGGCCTGGGGTTGCAGGCGCAGGCGTTGGCTGATCACACAGCCCTGCTGCCCAAAGTGCAGTGGGATCCGCAGGATCCCTTGCCCCCTCGCTGGGCCAACGACACCGTGGCTGCCATCCGCAGCGGCATCCTCCACACCCTCTTGGCTGGCTTGCGCGAGTTCATTGCCGACTGGCGTCGCCGCTTTCCCCAAGGCCCCCTGCTGCTGACCGGCGGGGATGGGAAGTGGCTCCACCCTCACTTGGGCCCGCTTGACCCAGAGCTGCGCTGGGATCCCCACCTGGTGTTGCGGGGAATTGCCGGCTGCCGCCAGCTGCACCGCACTGCCCGCCACTCCCCTAGTGCAGAATAGAAAACAGTCTCTCCCAGCCGCCTGCGAGTAACGGCTTCTTGCTTGGGGATCCCATGGCCAACGGCAACTCCTTCGGTGTCCTGTTTTGCGTGACCACCTATGGCGAGTCCCACGGGGGGGCGGTGGGGGTGGTGGTGGATGGCTGCCCGCCGCGGCTGCCCTTGAGCGAGGCCGACATTCAGGCAGAGCTGGATCGGCGGCGTCCTGGCCAGAGCCCCATCACGACGCCCCGCCAGGAAGCGGATCGCTGCCAGATCCTCTCCGGGGTTTTTCAGGGCTTTACGCTGGGCACCCCCATCCACATCCTGGTGCGCAACCAGGATGCCCGCCCCCAGGACTACCAGGAGATGGCCACCACCTTCCGCCCTTCCCATGCCGATGCCACCTACCAGGCCAAGTACGGCATCCGCAACTGGCAGGGGGGCGGACGGGCCTCAGCGCGAGAAACCATTGGCCGGGTGGCTGCCGGGGCCATTGCCAAGAAGATCCTGCGCCTAGCGGCAGGGGTGGAGATCCTGGCCTACGTGCAGCGGGTAAAAGACGTGGAAGCCCAGGTGGATCCCAGCTCGGTAACTGCAGAGCAGGTGGAGGCCAACATCGTCCGCTGCCCCGATCCCCAAGCGGCGGCGGCCATGATCCAAAAAATTGAGGAGGCGGCGCGGGAAGGGGATTCGCTGGGGGGAGTGGTGGAGTGTGTGGCCCGCAACGTGCCCCGCGGACTGGGATCCCCGGTGTTCGACAAGCTGGAGGCCGACTTGGCCAAGGCGGTGATGTCCCTGCCAGCCAGCAAGGGGTTTGAGATCGGCTCTGGGTTTGCCGGCACCTACCTGACGGGCAAGCAGCACAACGACGAGTTTTACATGACCCCCGGCGGCTGGCGCACCCGCAGCAACCGCTCCGGCGGCATCCAGGGGGGCATCAGCAACGGAGAAGATATCCTCCTAAGGGTGGCCTTTAAACCCACCGCCACCATTCGCCAGGCCCAAAACACCGTCACCCTCGATGGGCAAGAGACGGTTTTGGCGGCGCGGGGACGCCACGATCCCTGTGTGCTGCCGCGGGCGGTGCCGATGGTGGAGGCGATGGTGGCCCTGGTGCTCTGCGACCACCTGCTGCGCCACCACGCCCAGTGTGGATCCCTGGCCTTGCCGGAGCTGCCCATTCCTGCTGTTCCTGTGTCCCACACCTAGCAGCAGCCGGTCGCGATACTCGGACGGAGTCCTTGGCGGATATCCTGAGTAGGAAGAGGAGAGAGCAGAGAGAAGAGAGCAAAGAGAGTGGATCCTCACTCCTCACTTCTCACTCCTTCCTTCTCACTTCTCCCTTCTCACTCCTCAAAGAGCGGGATCCCCATTCATGGCCAAGGCCAAAACCGTCTGGGAGTGCAGCCAGTGCGGCGAGCGCTATGCCAAGTTTTTGGGCCGCTGCGACCATTGCGGCGCCTGGAACACCCTGACGGAAGTGGTCGTCGCCCCAGCGGCCAAGTCCCCACGGGCCCAAGCCCTCGCTCCTAGGTCCAACCGCGCCAATGGGATCCCCCGGTCGGCCCTCCCCCTCTCCCAGGTCTCCTCAGATCGCCACCCTCGCCTCTCCTCCGGCTATGGCGAGTTTGATCGGGTGTTGGGAGGTGGCATTGTGCCGGGATCCCTGGTGTTGATTGGCGGGGATCCGGGCATTGGCAAGAGCACCCTGCTGCTGCAGAGCGCTGCCCACCTGGCCAAGAGCGGGCCCATCTTATACGTGTCGGGGGAAGAATCAGCCCAGCAGATCAAGCTACGCGCCGATCGCGTCAGTGGGACGGAGTCCAAGCGGCTGGGGGTAGAAAGCGAGCAGCTCTACCTCTTGGCCGAGACCGAGCTGGAGGCCATTGTGGCCGAGATCCAGGCCCTACAGCCGCAGGTGGCGATCATCGACAGCATTCAGGCCATCTTCTGGGGGCAGCTCAGCTCAGCGCCGGGATCCGTTTCCCAGGTGCGGGAATGCACCGGCCTGTTAATGCGGCTGGCCAAAAAACTGGGGGTGGCTCTGCTGATTGTAGGCCATGTTACCAAAGACGGATCCCTGGCCGGGCCGAAGGTGCTGGAGCATTTGGTGGACACGGTCTTGTACTTTGAGGGGGATCGCTTCCAAAGCCACCGCCTATTGCGCGCCGTCAAAAACCGCTTTGGGGCAGCCCAGGAAATGGGTGTTTTTGAGATGACCGCCTCTGGCTTGGTGGAGGTGGAGAACCCCTCGCAGCTTTTTTTGAGTAGCCGGGATCAGGCCATGCCCGGAACAGCCACCATCGTTGCCTGCGAGGGCACCCGCCCCTTGGTGGTGGAAGTGCAGGCCCTAGTCAGCCCCACCAGCTACAGCTCCCCCCGCCGCACCTCCACCGGCATTGAAATCAACCGCTTTTTGCAGATCTTGGCTGTGCTGGAAAAACGGGTGGGGATCCCGCTTTCCAAATACGATGCTTACATCGCCTCTGCCGGCGGCATTCAGGTAGCCGAGCCAGCTGCCGACTTGGGGGTAGCAGTGGCCGTGGCCGCCAGCTTCCGGGATCGCCAAGTGGATCCTTTTACAGTCCTGATTGGCGAGGTGGGACTGGGGGGGCAGGTGCGCCCGGTGGCCCAGTTGGAGCAGCGCTTGAAAGAAGCCAGCAAACTGGGGTTTCGCCACGCCATCATCCCCAACAGCCCTGTGTTGTCGGATCACGGCCTGCGCCTGAGTCGGGTGCAGCGGGTGTTGGAAGCCCTGCTGGTGGCTGTGCCCGGTTCCCAGAGCGCAGAGTGAACATCCCCTTGCCTTCCACCCGTCGCCGGCTGCTGGGCTCTGCTGCGCCTATCTCCAAAGGCCAAGCAAGGACTCCGTCCCGCTAACGCGATTGGACTCCGTCCCGCTAACGCGATTGGCATCCGCTGCTTCGGTGGCATGTCCATCATGTTCCCGAAAACTTTTGTTACCCTCGAAAAAGGCTACGCCTGCTGGGCAAACAGCTCAGCAGCCTTAGCTGAGCCCTAGTCCGTAGTTAGCAACACCAGCAAGGGATCCCGGTGAGCATGGTTTCCGCACCCTCCAGCCCAGTCCAGCCCTCGATGCCAGAGACGGCATTTCCTCCGCCACCGGATAAAGGCTACACCCGCTGCGCGAACAGCGACCTGGTCATCGAGGACGATGAGCCTGTGGACAGCATTCACTCGGAGAAGCTGCAGCGCCTGCTCACCGGTGCCCTCTACACCTCATTCCAGCCCAAGGCCAAAGACACCGGGGAACCGATCCCCTTTTTGGCCACGGCCAATGTCGGTCTGTTCTATGCCCTCAAACTGCCTCCCCTGGTGCCCGATGTGATGCTCAGCCTGGAGGTGGCTCCCCCCGCCAGCTTTGAGCGCAAGGAAGATCGCACCTACCTGGTCTGGGAGATGGGTAAGCCGCCGGATGTGGTCATTGAGATTGTCTCCAAGCGCAAAGGGGAAGAGCTGGGCCGCAAACGCAAAGACTATGCCCGCGCCGGCGTCAGCTACTACGCGGTCTACGATCGCACAGCGGGCGTAGCCTCTCCCTTGCGGCAACTAAGGGAACTGCAGGGATCCCCACTGGTTCTTTTTCAGCGGCGGGGGGGAGAGTTGGTTCCCTTCGATTCCACCTGGCTGGAGGAGATTGGCCTGGGCTTGACCCTCTGGCAGGGATCCTTCGAGGGCGTCAACACGGAATGGCTGCGCTGGTGTGACCGAGAGGGCCAAGTTTTACCCACCGGCGACGAAAAGGCCGCCCTAGAGCAGCAGCGGGCCGAGAGAGAACGCCAACGGGCTGAAAGAGAACGCCAACGGGCCGAAAGACTTTTGGAGCTGCTGCGTTCCCACGGCAAAGGACTCCGTCCCGCTAACGCGAAAGGACTCCGTCCCGCTAACGCGATCGCACCGCCGGCAGCCTGAAAAATCCCGTCCCTAACGGGGCTTCCATTGTCCATTGCCTATCCACTGCCATGTCCACTCTCCCCAGCAGCAGCGAAGTTGCCCAACGGGCCGCCCGCCTGGAAAAAGCCCAACACCTGCGGGAACAAGGGATCCCGCCTTACGCCTATTCTTTTCCTGTTACCCATCTGGCTGCCGAGTTGCAGGCGCAATTTGCCGATCTCGAGCCCGGCGCCGAGCGGGAGGATGTGCAGGTGGCGGTGGCCGGGCGGATCCGGGCGCGGCGGGTCATGGGCAAGCTGGCTTTCTTTACCCTTCAGGATCGCTCCGGCACCATCCAGCTTTACCTGGAGAAGCAACGGCTGACGGAGCATATGGGGGAGTTGGCCTTCAAGAACTTGGACAAGCTCATCGACGTGGGCGATTGGCTGGGGGCCAAGGGCTGCCTCAAGCGCACCGAAAAAGGGGAATTGTCGGTGCGGGTGGACGAGTACCAGGTGCTAACCAAGGCGCTGTTGCCGCTGCCGGACAAGTGGCACGGCCTGCGGGATGTGGAGAAACGCTACCGCCAGCGCTACGTCGATCTCATCGTCAACCCTGAGGTCAAGCAGACCTTGCTCGACCGCGCCCAGATCATCCGCTCCCTGCGGCAGACTCTGGAAGAGCGAGGTTTTGTGGAAATTGAGACGCCCGTGTTGCAGGTGATCCCCGGCGGGGCGGAGGCGCGGCCTTTTGTTACCCACCACAACGCCCTGGATCTGGATCTCTACTTGCGCATTGCCACCGAGCTGCACCTGAAGCGGCTGGTGGTGGGCGGGATCGAGCGAGTCTATGAAATTGGGCGGGTCTTTCGCAACGAAGGCATCTCCACCCGCCACAACCCGGAGTTCACCTCTCTAGAGGCCTATCAAGCCTTCGCCGACTACCACACCATGATGGAGCTGACGGAAACCCTGGTCTGCAATGCCGCCCTGGCGGTGCGGGGATCCCTGCAGCTCACCTACCAAGGGGAAGCCATCGACCTCACCCCTCCCTGGCGACGGGTGACGATGCAGGAGCTGGTGGAGGAGGCCACTGGCATTTTCATCGATGTGGAAAAGGGATGCCCTGAAGAGCTGTTGCCCGCCTTGGCCGCCCAAGGGATCCCCGATCTCTCCCCCCAGGACTCCCCCGGCCAGTTGCTGGTCAAAGCCTTTGAGCACTGCTGCGAGAGCCGCCTGCGCCAGCCCACCTTTGTTCTGGACTACCCCCTGGATGTGTGTCCTCTTACCAAGCCTCACCGCAGCAAACCGGGGTTGGCCGAGCGCTTCGAGCTGTTCATCGTTGGGCGGGAGACGGCCAACGCCTACTCCGAGCTCACCGATCCGGTGGATCAGCGGCAGCGGCTGGAGGCCCAGGCAGCCCTGAAGGCAGCCGGAGATGAGGAGGCCCACTTTCTAGATGAAGACTTCCTCACGGCCTTGGAATATGGCCTGCCCCCCACCGGCGGCCTGGGCGTGGGGATCGACCGCTTGGTGATGCTGCTGTGCGACGCTCCCAGCATTCGCGATGTCATTGCCTTTCCGCTGCTGCGGCCCGAGACGGGAGAAGTGGCGGAGGAGGCTTGAGCCGATCCCTCTAACTGTCCATTCAAATCCCATCGATTTCTAAGAGAGGTTGGAGGTGGCCGCGGCGACGGCGCGGAGCCTTTGGGAAGTGTCTCAACCTATTTTGAAATAACTAGCGATAACGTCTTCCAAAAGCCGACCTTCGTACCCTTGCATCTGGAGGGCAGCCTGGAAATCCTGGCAGGCTCTCTGCCAATCCCCAAGGGCAGTCCGGGCCAGGGCGCGGTTGAGGTGGGCCTTGAGGTGGCAGGGATCCCTATCGCTCGCGTCAGCAGTGCAGAGTGTTATGGCTTGGTCGTAATCGCGGATGGCCGCCGAAAAATCCCCCTGTTGGGCGTAGGCCCAGCCGCGGTTGTTCAAAACCCAGACCCGCTCCTGGGGATCCAGCTCCAGTTGCAGCAGTCGGGTGTAGTCTTCTATCGCTTTGTCCGTCTGTCCCTCGCCATCCCACAGGAGAGCTCGGTGGAGCAAAGCAGAGTGCTCCTGGGGGTTCAAGGCCAGGGCCTGCGTGTAGTCGGCAATGGCCAGCTCAGGGCAATTGGCCTGCCGGTGTAGATCCCCCCGTTGACGGTAGGCCAGGGCAGCATCGGCCACCCCCCAGTTCTGGTCGAGGCTCAGAGCTTGGTTGAGATCCGCCAATGCCGCCTCTTGATCCCCCAAAGCCAGATGCACCCTTGCCCGCAAAGCAAAAGCCTGAGAAGCCTGCGGTTGCTGCTGGATCAGCGCCGTGAAATCGGCCAACGCCCCAGCCAGATCCCCCCTCTCTTGGCGACACAAGCCCCGATACAACAGGGCTTCGGTGACCAGCACTTCTGGATCCCCTGGGCTGGTCAGCTCCAAGACCCGATCCCAATCGGCTATTGCCCCCTCCAGGTTGTGGCGCAGGCGGCGGACTTGGGCCCGCTTCAGGTGGGCCTCCAGATAGAGCTGCCGGGACTGTTCCCCGTCTTGGGCCTCTTCCTGGATGACTTGGTCGAAGTCGGATTCAGCCTGCGCGTAGTACCCCAGCTCCAAGGACTCCGTCCCGCTGACGCGATCCTGCTCCGCACGGTTGGTAGGGCCATCGGTGCCGCGCACCGCCAACGCCAACAACAGAGAGCCGCGGGCCAAGCGGGCCATCCTGTGTTGGGGATCCTGCTGCAGCAAGCGGTTGAGATCTTGCAAGGCCGCTTCGGTCTGACCCAACTGCTGCAGAGCTTGTCCTCGGTGCCACAGCGCTTCCCTGTGGTCAGGATCCTGCTGCAAAACCCGGCTGAGATCCTGAATGGCGGAATCCCAGTTGCCCACCTGTCCATGGGCCATGCCCCGTCCCAGCCAAGCCGTCCAGTCCTGAGGATCCTGCCGCAACACCTCGTCGTAGTCGGCAATGGCCTCTGGCCACCGGCCCAGCTGTCGGCACAACTCAGCTCGCTCTTGGCGCAGATCCCGCCGTTCCGGCTGCAAGCGCACCGCCTCGTTCAACTGCTCCAAGGCCGCCTGCAGATCTCCCGTCTGGATTTGGGCCCGCGCCAGATCTCGGCGGATATCCGCCTCGGCCACTGCCACCCCCAGCGCCAAAGCCTGGTGGTAATCCTGGATGGCCCCCAGCCCATCTCCCAGAGCAGCCCGCACTTGGCCGCGATGGAAATAAGCCAAGCCCGACTGAGGATCCCCTTGCAGAGCTTGGTCGAAATCGGCCAGCGCTCCCTGCCAATCCCCCAACCGTTGCCGTGCCATACCGCGGCGCAGATGGGCATTAACCAGCAGCTCCGGCCCGCGTGGGATCCCAGGCCTCGCCGCCCACTGCAACACCTGCGAGAAGTCCTCACAGGCTGCCGGCCAATCTTCCCGCTCAGCATGGAGTTGGCCGCGGTTGAGGTAGAGCTGAGGGTTCTGCGGATCCCGCTCCAGGGCAGCTGTATAATCCCGCAGAGCCGCCAGGGGATCCCCCAACAGCCAATGGATTCGCCCGCGGCTGCTGTAGGCACTGGCATCTTGGGGATCCAGAGCGATGGCCTGGCTCAAGTCCGACAAAGCCGCTTCGATGTTGCCCAAGTCCAGGTGGGCAATGCCCCGGTTGAGGTAGGCTTTGGCCATTTGGGGATCCAGCTCCAGGGCGCGGTTGAAGTCTGCCAGAGCGCCGCCGGGATCCCCCAGCCCCTGGCGAGCCAAGCCCCGGCAGAGATAGGCCCGCGACAGGTTGGGATCCAGACGGAGAGCCTGTTCACAATCGGCCAGCGCCGGCTCCAGGGTGTTGCTGCTCAGGTAGGCCATGGCCCGCTGCAAGTAGAGATCCGCCTGGGCTGCCGCCTCTGCCTCAGGTAGCTCAGTGGCCTCAGCAGACCGTAGGGATAGGGCCTGAGAAAAATCTTCAACGGCCCCTTGGGGATCCCCCAACGCTTGCCGGGCCAGGCCCCGGTGGTAATAGGCTTTGCCGTGGCGAGGATCCAACTGCAGCGCTTGGGTGTAGTCCTCGACGGCCCCTTGCAAATCTGACAACTGGACCCGCGCCACTCCCCGGTTGAAGTAGGCTTCCCCGTCCTGAGGGTCCCGCTTGATCACCTCGGAAAAATCGGCTGCTGCCCCCTGCGCATCTCCCAGATGGCCGCGCACCACGCCGCGGTTGAAATAGGCCCGCACATCTTCCGGGTTGAGCTCAATGGCCCGCGAATAGTCTTCGATGGCCTGCTGCTGCTGATTGAGTTGCCGGTAAGCATTGCCACGGTTGTAGTAGGCCACCGCCCATTGTGGGTTGAGGCCGAGAGCCTGGGTGTAGTCGGCAACAGCTCCCTCGTAGTCCTCCAGCCGGTAGCGGGCAATGCCGCGGTTGAAATAGGCGCGGGCGTCCCCTGCCAGTTGAATGACTTGGGTGTAATCTGCGATGGCCCCTGCCAAGTCCCCACTTTTGTAGCGGGCGCTGCCCCGCTGGCTGTAGGCGCGGCTATTTTGGGGATCCAATTGAATGGCCAACGTACAGTCGGCAATCGCCCCCTGGAAATCCCCTTGGCGAGCTTTCTCCTGTGCGCGGGCCAACAGGCGCGTCGCCAAAACCTGATCCACCGAAACATCGCCGAGCGTCGCCTCTTGGGGAAAAGGCAACAGGGGCCGCAGCGCCTCCAACACTTCAGCAGCGGACTGGAAGCGCTCTTGCCAGTGGGGGCAGATCAGGCGATCCAAAATCTCGGCCAGCTCCTCGCTGACCTGAACCAAATCCCGCCAGAGCAGTTGGCCGGTGCGGGGATCGTCCCGGATCTTATGGGGAGGACGACCGGTGAGGGCTTGGATGGCCAGCACCCCTACGGAGTACAGGTCGCTGCAGGGCTGGGGCTTGCCGTTGAGCTGTTCGGGCGCCATGTAGCCAACCGAGCCAATCACCGTCGCCAACTGAGTTTGGCCGGGGGCATGGCTGACCAACCGCCCCACTTCCTTGACTGCCCCAAAGTCGATCAACACCAACTTGCCATCGGCATCGCGGCGCATCAGGTTGGCCGGCTTGATATCCCGATGGACGATCTGGTGGGCGTGTACATGGCGCAGGATCTCCAAAATATCCCACAACAGTTTCAAAACCTCGGCCTCGCTCAGCGGCTTGCCCGGGATCAGCTCCTGGCTGAGATCATGCCCGGCAACAAACTCTTGCACCAAGTAAAAATCCTGATCCTGCTCGAAGTGGGCCAAAAGGCGGGGCACTTGGTCGAAGTGGTTGAGCCGGTTGAGAACCTTGGCTTCCCGTTCAAAGAGCTTGCGAGCCGTGGCCAGTGTATAAGGATCCGTGGAGAGGGGGCGAAGGCGCTTGACGACGCAAGGGCTATCGAAGGTGTCTTGATCCACCGCCTTGTAGGTTATGCCAAATCCCCCTTCCCCGAGGGGATGGAGAATGCGATAGCGTCCCCTGAGCACACTTCCCGCTCTGATCTTGTCTTCCATAGCCAAGCCAGTCGCCTGAGCGGCGCAGCCTTTTGCCACTACGAGCTGGCTCGATTCTGCCACAGGCGGACGCCCTTGGGCGGAGCAATCCACAGCTCCTATCCAGGGTCTTTTTCTGCTTTTTCTTTTCGCGATCTTCAATGTCTGTAACAATTCAGTCAGAGAGAAACCGCGATCTGACCTCGCCGCTCTTCAAAATCGCTGATCAGCAGTCTCACCTCGATCTGCCATTCCCCCGCCAGGGCCAGAGGCACATTTTCCACCACAAATTGGCCAGGCCCATCCGGCGCTACAGTGCGGCGTAGAGGGGGGATCCCCTGTTCTGGCAGGGAAAACCCAAGGGTCAATTCCTGGGCCGGGACTCCCTTCACCTCAGCCCGAATTTGATTTTCCCCAGGACGACAGGGCAGAATCCTCAGGTGCAGGCTGCCTTCCGGCCAGTTCAAGCGCTCTTCACAACTGGTCTGCAAGCCCGACTCCAGGGGGGATCCCATGCCCTGCCTCCCATGACTGGGAGGAGCCTGGGCCACCAGGAAGCTGGTCAAGGCCAGCACCAGCATCAGCCCCACCAACTCCAGGCGGACGATCCGGCGCAGCGACCGGCCCACCGTCTGCCCACCCTGTTGCAATGCCGGCACCAGCCGAAACTTGTTGTGGGCGCCCAACCCCACCATCATCAGCACCAGCAGCAGCTTGGCCCAGAGATACTGCCCATACGGATGATCCCAGTCCCAGCCGCGGTGGATCCCACCCATCCCCACCCCCGCCAGGATAAGCCCCGGTACCGCCCAGGTGGCCACGTCAGAAAACCGTTGGATGATGCCCACAGAGGGGTAGGGGGCAGATTCCCTGCTCAACAGGCGCTCTAACCCCCACAGCCCCCCTAACCAAAAAGCCGAGCCGGCCAGGTGCAGCCCCAACAGCGCCATCGTCCCCGCGGGATACTCGCTGGTGAGGGCATGGCCGATGGGCAAAAAGGAGCCGAGCACCAACACCGACCCCATGCCACTGGCCCAGGCGGCACCTCCCTCGCAGGCCCAGATCAGGATCCCCAGCCCTGCCAGCCGCAGCCCCGTACCCCAACCATAGGGAGAGAGCATCACACCCAGCAGCTCTCGTCCATGAAAGTGGGGGTAAAGCTGGGCCAAGTGCAAACTGAAGGCCACCAGCGTCAAACTGAGGGTAAGCCAAGCTGCCGCAAAAGCCCAGGCCTTGGCGGAGAGCTCTATTCCATCTGCCCCCGAAACCCTGGACCGTCCCCGCAACAGCCGCCACCAGCCCAGTACGCCCACGACAAATAGGCTGCCCAGGTAGATCCCCCAGCGCACGCCCACCAGCGGCCAGTACAAGGGATCCCTTCCTTGGGCGTGAGCTGTCCTCGCCGCCTGCAATTGCCCAGGATCGGCTGCCCCCACCTGGAAGGCAAACGATCCACTCACCGGATGGGAATCGGCAGAAATGGCCCGCCAACTGACGATGTAAACTCCCTCGGGGATCCCCTGCGGCAAATCCCCCTGCGGTGCCTCACCTCTGGTCACCCGATTTTCCAAGGGCAGAGCTCGTCCGTTGCTGTCTAAAACCTGGAGCTGTGTGATCTGCACCGGCTCATTGAAAACAAGCCGCACCTGGGCCGGAGCTTCCTGCAACACTGCCCCATCCTCCGGGAAGGTGGATAGCAAGCTGGCATGGGCAAAAACGGGCTGGATCCCGGCCACCCACAGCAAGGCGCAGAGGATCCCAGACCAAATCCAAGCAAAACCCCTTTTGGGATGAAACATGCTCCTAAGCAGACCGCTTAGCGGGTACCGTGACCATGCCCATGTCCATGCCCGTGGCCGTGACCCTGTCCACTGTCTCCACCTGTCAGCTTCAGCAGCGGAGCCGGCTCCGGCAAACTGTTGGGATCCTCGCCAGGCTGAGCCACCTGAATCCAGCGGTACATGCCCTGCTCGCACTCCTGAATCACTGGGATGGGGATGACCTCACCGGGGCGATTCGGCAGCTTGAGGCTGATGCTGAACTCATCCATGAACTCATCGGGCAGCGAGCCGCCGCTCCAGATCACCTCGGCAACCGTTTCGGTAATCATCTTCCCATGCGACTCATAGGGGGTCTCCAGCGGCTTTTTGACCGTCTCGATTTTCCACAGGGGATGCACCATCGGCTTCACAGAGACGAATCCCTCCGGGATCTGCACCCGCAGGCGCACGGTCGGGGATCCATCGCAGCCATGGGGCACCCGAAAGGTGAGCTTGGCAAAGCTGCCCGCCGGGGCCTCTTTGGGATGGACGGTGACATGGGCCCAGGCAGAGGAAAGGGGTAAAAAACTCATTCCCAGGGCCAGCAGAGATTTCTTGGCCAGGGTCAAGTAACTTTGCAGACTGAACATTCGCAGATGCTCCTTACAAGCCTGTAGAGAAAGAGAAAAATGCAGTGTTTGTTGGTCAAAACCTAGGGATGGTGATGGGATCCGTGGGATTCCGTTACGCTCATGCTGTGCTGTCCCCAACTGGCTAGGCCCATCGACACCAGGCCGGCGCTGGCCAAACCCATCGACACCAGCCCGAACGAGAGCGCTCCCATAGCCACCAGGCCGATAGAGAGGATGCCGTGAGTCACCACGCCGATGGCCACCACCCCATGGGCGGAAATGCCCACCGCCACCAAGCCATGTGCTCCCACGCCAACCGACAAGATTTTGCGGCGGGATCCCTTCCCTTCACATCCCTGCTCGTGAGGCAGCTGCTCCGCCGGGCTTTCCTGCAGCAAGGCTGGATCTTGAGTCTTCTCTTTGGCCACTAGCCTTTACTCCAGTTGTGCTCAGCGCGATCCAAAACGTAGGCCGCCACTGCCTCGATCTCCTCCGGCTTGAGGATCTTGGCAAAAGCCGGCATGGCCCCTTTGCCGTTTCTCACTTGGGCCTGGATCAGCTCAGGGGTGTCTACGTGGTACTCATGAAGAGCCGCCAGAGAAAGGTTTTTCGCTGCCACCAAAGTGTTGCGCCCGTTCAAGTGACAACCCACACATTTGGCCTGAAAGACCTTGGCTCCCAAGGCCAAATCAGGCTCAGCAGAAGCCATTTGCGGGCCTAAAAAGAGGGCAAATACTGCCACCAAAAGCCCGATAAAAAGGTTGATCATTCGCATTTTCATCTCAGGGACTGACCGAAAACTAGCCTTTAAGGCCCGCCCATTATCCCAAGCCCGTTGGGCCAGGTCAAAAGACAGCCTGTCGAGTTTCCCCCGGCTACTATAAGGTCAGGATCCCCCGAAGCCATGAGCGGTCTGCCCCCCGATTTCATTCAGTTGGTGCGCCAAAAGGCCGACCTCGTGGAAGTGGTGGCCGAAAAAGTGGTGCTGCGCAAGCAGGGAAAGAACTTCGTTGGGCTTTGCCCTTTCCACAACGACCACAAACCCAGTTTTCAGGTCAGCCCCAGCAAGCAGATCTACAAGTGCTTCTCCTGCGGGGCAGGGGGAGATGTGCTGCGCTTTGTCATGCAGACCGAGCATCTCTCCTTTGCTGAGGCCGTGCGCCACTTGGCGCGGCGATACCACATACCTCTGCCCACCCGCAATCCCGAGGCGCAGCCCTTGGGATCCCTTGATGAGCGGGAGCTCTCCCACCGGGAAAAGCTGCTGGAGATTTTGGCCATGGCTGCCGATTTTTATCGGCATGCCCTCCGATCCCAGGTGGGAGCTGCCGCCCGCCAGTACCTGCGCAGCCGGCACCTGAGCGAGGAAACCTTGCAAAAATTTCAAATTGGCTTTGCTCCCCCCGGCTGGCAATCTCTCTACGAATACTTGGTCAACCACAAGCGCCAACCGGTCAAACTTTTAGAAGAGGCTGGATTGCTGGTTCCCCGCCAGCAGGGATCCGGCCACTACGACCGCTTTCGCAACCGGATCATGCTGCCCATTTTCGATGTGCAGGGGCGGGTGATCGGGTTTGCCGGCAGAGCTCTGGGGGAGTCAGGACAGCCCAAGTACCTCAACTCTCCAGAAACAGAGCTTTTCAACAAAAGCCAGGTGGTCTATGGTCTCAACTTTGCCCGCGATGCCATTGCCAAAGCCGATCAAGTCTTGGTGGTGGAAGGCTATTTCGATGTCATCGCCCTGCATCAGGCGGGAGTTGCCTATGCTGTAGCGGCCATGGGCACTGCTTTGACGCCCCACCAGGTGAAGACCCTGCTGCGCTACACCCAGTCGAAGCGGCTGATCCTCAATTTTGATGCGGATCGGGCCGGTTTGAACGCCGCCAGCCGGGCCATTGAAGCCGTTGAAGAACAAGCGCGGCGCGGAGAAATTGAGCTGCGCATTCTCACCCTTCCTGAGGGCAAAGATGCCGACGAGTTTTTGCGGGAGTACAAGAGCTCGGCCCCGCCGACGCGAGCGGTTTCTGAACTGCAAACCCTGATCGAGCAAGCTCCCCTGTGGCTGGATTGGCGAATTGAACAGGTGCTGGCCGGTCGGGATCTGAGCCGGGCCACCGATTTTCAGCAGGCCCGTCAAGCCCTTGTGCAACTGCTGGCCGGTTTGGGTGGACAGTGGCGCTCTTTGTATTTGCACAAAGTGGCAGAATTGCTCAGCCGCGGCAACGGTCGCCTCAGTCGAGATTTGGAAGAAGACCTGCGCCGAGCCGTGCGGCAGTACCGCTGGGCCAAACCCCAGCAACCTTCCCTCAATAAGGGATCCAAACTCTTGCAATCTGAGTCCCATCTTTTGCAGATCTTTCTGCATTTTGGCGAGTATCGCCGCGAAATTCGGCAAACTTTGCTGGAGCGAGAGCTGCAATTTAGTTTTCGCCCCCACCGGGAGCTGTGGCAGCGGATCTTGGAGCTGATCTCGGCTCAGCCGGAGCTGGAAGAGCAAGAAGAGACGTTGCTGACGGCTTTGCGCACCCTCTGTGCCCAAGATGAGCAGCTCAACGAGCGCCTCAGCCATCTGCTTTGGCTGGACGAAAACACCCGCGTAGCCCTGATGCGTCCACGGATGGTGGTGCGGGCCGCCATTGCCAACATGGAGCTGGAAATTCGCCAGAAGCGCTACCGCTACTGGACCCAACTGTGGGATCAAGCCTTTTCCGAGGGCAACACCGCCCTGGCTGCCCAGTACCAGGCCAGCATCCAGCAGGAATACCAAGCGATTCAGGCGCTGCAGCGGCAGGTGCAACTGAGCTTGGAAGACATGTCGGAAACCCCACTGGCCGAAGATTTATAGTCATTTCGATTCAAACTAGGACACTAAACCCATAACCCCATACGTGGCCAGAAGGCTTCTCTCTATAGCCCGAGTGTCTCACCCTAAACTGAACAGACTGTAGTGGCTGATGGACGGCCTGTTGGTGCTCAAAAGGGCTTCGCTCCCCTAGCGCGAGATCAGCTCCGCTTGCAACCGCTCCCGGGCCACCTGCAAAGCCTCTGCCAATTTCTCCGGCTGTTTGCCCCCAGCTTGGGCCAAGTTGGGCCGTCCGCCGCCGCCCCCTCCGGTGAGTTTGGCAATCTCGCCGATGAAGGATCCCGCCTTCAGGCCAAGTTGCTGCACAGCAGGGCTAAAGGCAGCCACCAGGCTGACCTTGCCGGCTTCCGGCACCGATCCCAGCACCACTGCCCCTTCCCCCAGCTTGTGGAGCAGATGCTCGGCAGCGGTTTTGAGGGCCTCAGGGGTGGTGGATCCCAGTTCTGCCACCAACACCTTGAGATCTGCGACGGCAACCGCCTGGGCCAGCAGACCTTCGGCCTGTAGCAAGGCCAACTGGCTGCGCACCTCTTCCAGTTCCTTCTGGGCAGCTTTCAGCTCCGCCTGTAGGGCGGCAACCCGCTCCGGCAGTTCCTGGGGCTTGGCTTTAAATTGAGCGCTCAGCTCCCGCACCACCCTGTCCCGTTCGTTCAGGTATTCCAGCACAGCCGGCCCGGCCACGGCCTCGATGCGGCGGATCCCGGCAGCCACCCCGGTCTCGGCGATGATCTTGAACAGGCCGATCTCGGCGGTGTTGTTGACGTGGGTGCCGCCACACAGCTCCATCGACACCCCCGGAAAGTCGATCACCCGCACCTCAGCGCCGTATTTTTCCCCGAACATGGCCACAGCACCTCTGGCTTTGGCCTCGGCCAGGGGCATGATCGCCACTTGAGCAGCATGGGCCTCGGCGATCCAGGTGTTCACCAAGTTCTCGATCTGTTCCAGCTCCTCAGGGGTGACTGGCCGGGATAGGGTGAAATCAAAGCGCAGCCGGTCAAAAGCCACCAGGGATCCCGCCTGACCAATCGAGGGATCGACAATTCTTTTCAGGGCTGCCTGCAGCAGGTGGGTGGCGGTGTGGTGGGCTTGGGCGCGCCGCCGACAGGCCAGGTCGATTTGGGCTTGGACGGGATCCCCCACCCGCAGGATCCCGCGTTCCACACGGCCAAAGTGAACGAACAGATCCCCTTGCTTTTGCACATCTTCAATCCGCACCAGCAGGCCGTCCCCAGAAAGGTAGCCCCGGTCGCCAATTTGCCCGCCGGACTCGGCGTAGAAGGGCGTGCGATCCAAAACGACCTGCACTGCCTGCCCTGCCTCCACTTGGGGCACCGATTTTCCCCCGACCAGCAGGGCCTCGACCACGCCGCGGGCAGAAGATTGGCTGTACCCCAAAAACTCCGTTTGGCTGAGGAAATCCGCCAGCTCGTCCAGGGATCCCTGGGCCGTGAGATCGATGGTTTGGTGGGCGGCGCGGGCCCGCTGCCGCTGTTTCTCCATTTCTTGTTCAAAGCCCTCCAGATCCACACTGAAGCCGTGTTCTTGGGCGATTTCTTGGGTCAGCTCCAGCGGAAAACCGTAGGTATCGAAGAGCTTGAAGGCGTCGGCGCCGGAGATCTGCTTTTGGGAGCCGGTGGAGTGCTCCGCACCGCTGTCGCGACGGGAAGATTCGACGGCAGTAAACAAATCCAGCAGTAGCCGTTCCCCCCGCTCCAGGGTTTTGAGAAATTGCTCTTCCTCCCGTTGCAGCTCGGTCTTGATCAGGGTTTCTCGCTCCCGCACCTGAGGATAGGCAGCCTCGGCCAACTGAATCGCGGTCTCGATTACCGGGATGGTGAAGGGCTCGCCAATCCCCAGCAATCGCCCGTGGCGCACCATTCGCCGGATCAGCCGCCGCAGCACATAGCCCCGATCCACATTGGAAGGAAGCACCCCATCGGCAATCAAATGCATCACTGCCCGCGCGTGATCCCCGATCACCTTCAGGGAGATTTGCTGCTCCGGGTCGGCCTTGGAGTAGTTCAGCCCGGCGATCCCAGCCGCCGTCTGAATGATGGGAAAGATCAAGTCCGTCTCGTAGTTGTTGGGCACCCCCTGCAACACCTGGGCCAACCGCTCCAACCCCAGGCCGGTGTCGATGTTTTGCTTGGCCAGCGGCATCAGGTGACCTTCGCTATCCCGGTTCAGCTCCATGAACACCAGGTTGTAGATCTCCAGAAAGCGGGAGTCATCCTCCAAATCGATCCGCTCATCCCCCAGCTCCGGCTTGAAGTCGTAGTAAATCTCAGAACAAGGGCCACAGGGGCCGGTGGGGCCGGCAGCCCAGAAATTATCCGCCTCTCCCATGCGCTGGATGCGGTGGGCCGGGATCCCTACCTCATCTCGCCAGAGGGCAAAAGCCTCCTCATCTTCGCGAAAGACGCTCACCACCAGCCGTTCCGGGGGCAGGCCGAACACCTCCGTCACCAGCTCCCAGGCCCAGGCAATGGCCTCTTTTTTGAAGTAGTCGCCAAAGCTGAAGTTGCCCAGCATCTCGAAGAAGGTGTGGTGGCGCGCCGTTCGGCCCACGTTCTCGATGTCGTTGGTGCGCACACATTTCTGGGCCGTTGTAACCCGTGGGTACTCCGGATCCCGTTGCCCCAGGAAAATGGGCTTAAAGGGCAACATGCCGGCAATGGTCAGCAGCACCGTCGGATCTTCCGGCACCAAGGAGGCGCTGGGCAACACCTGGTGGCCCCGCTGAGCGTAGAAGTCCAGAAAAGTTTGCCGAATGGCGGCACCGGAAAGCGCTGGAAACATGACAGGCGAAGATGGCTGTATTCATCAATTCTAAGTTTTCCCTCTGCAGGGCAGTCCAGCCCTTGTTGTTCTCCTCTGTTCCACCAAACCCCATCCGCCGAAAACCTAAGCGATTTGTCCGATTAACCTCAGGGCGGGCAGACGCTAAGATCAGCCTATCTGAGGCAGTTGTGCAAGATTTGTTTCTTCTTGGTCTAACCTGTATGTATCTCTCACAACTCGCCTGCCGACTTCTTGGCTCCGTCTCGGTTGTCCGGATTGCCAGCCGGTAACCCCAAACTGGTATGCCCACTTGCTACTGCCTTAACCCTGCCTGTTTGCACCCGGAAAACCCGGCGGATGCCTCTACCTGTGCCTCTTGTGGCCATCCCCTGCTGCTGCGCAATCGCTACCGGGCCTTCAAGCGCATCGGCCAGGGGGGATTTGGCTCTACCTTTTTGGCGCGGGATGAGGACATGCCCTCCAAACCTTGGCGGGTGATCAAGCAGTTGCGCCCGGTCGAGGGATCCCCGCAACTGGCCAAGCTGGCGGAGGAGCTCTTCAATCGCGAGGCCCAAGTGTTGGAGCGCCTGGGCGAACATTCGCAGATCCCCAAGCTCTACGCCCACTTTCAGGAAGGCGGCAAGTTCTACTTGGTGCAGGAATTTATCCAGGGCACCACCCTCTCCCAAGAAATGCGTCGCAATGGGCCCTTTTCCGAAGAACAAACCCGGCAGGTGATGCAGGAGGTGCTGCTGATCCTCAGCTATGTCCACAGCCAAAACACGGTTCACCGAGACATTAAACCTGCCAACCTCATTCGCCGCAAAGAGGATCAGCGGCTGGTGCTGATCGACTTTGGGGCCGTAAAGGAACTGGGGCCAGCCCAGGAGCAGGCGGCAGAAGTGACAGCAATCCGCTCCCTTGGCTTTTCTCCCCCGGAGCAAGTAGCCGGCCAGGCGGTCGGTCCCTCTAGCGATCTCTATGCTTTGGCGGCTACCTGCATCAACTTGATGACGTTGGAATCTCCGGCCAAGTTTTATAACCATGAAACGGGACAGTGGGATTGGTCGGATTGCCTGCAGCTCAGCCCGGAATTCGACGCCATTCTGCACCGCATGTTGCAGCCGGCCATCAATCAGCGCTTTGCCACCGCCACCGAGGTCTTGCGGGCGTTGCAAGGGATCCCGGTGGAAGAAGCACCGATTGTGTTGCCCAACTCCCCCCTGTCTGCCAATCCCAGCACATCGGTGATCTCCGGCTACTGGGCCAAGCGCCGCTCGGGTGGTTTCGTGCCCACACCCCTCCCTCCGTCCACCGCAGGGGGAATGACAGCCAGCAGCCCGGTATCCATCCCCTCTGAGTGGGGGAGCACCACCGGTTTCACCCAACTGGGCCGAGCCAGCAGCATCACAGGCAGCGGACGGATCAAGCCGGCTACCCCACCGCGGATCCCTTCCATGGCGGGAGCGGATCTGCGGGGAAAGTCCTTTGCCAACCAAAACCTAGCCGGCTATGATTTGCGCCAGGCCGATCTGCGGGGGGCCGATTTCTCAGGGGCCAACTTGCAGGGGGCGGATCTGCGCGGGATCCTCTTCAACACCCCTCAACCCCATTGGCTACGGGTTTTGAGCCAACTGTCTGGATCGGCCAAAACATTGGGAGGGATCCTGACAGGCTTGGGGGGGCTGCTGGGCTCAGGGATCCTGGCCTTTTTGCTTGTCCGCCTGATCACGGGCAATTTGGTTTATGCGTTAGGAGCGGCTGGGATCGCCTTGGTGGTGGCCAGCTCGGTGATCTGGTCGATGGCCGGTGGGGTTCGTTTGGCTCGATACCCAGAAGAAAAGAGCAAGCGCTTTACCAACTTTTGCAAAGCGGATCTACGGGGGGCGCGGATGGACGAGAAGCTACGGAAGTTTGCCCGTCGGCAGGGAGCCATTTTGAGCTGACGCAGGGCGGATTGCGGATCTGGCGGATCTGGAATTTTGCGTTGCGATCTTTAAACTTTCTTTAATAGTTTTATAGTTGTTTCAGGTTAGGATGAGACGTCTGGGCTACTGATCGCGCCGGCGGGACGGAGTCCTTAGAAAAGCCTTCTGGCCCTCCGCATTCAACGCTTTGTCCTAGTTTGAATCGAAATGACCACAAAACCATAAAAGAGAAAAGTTCAAGAGATCAAGCCATCGAAGGGGGTGGGGAAGCCCATCTGCGAAGCGATTGATTGACCTGTTCCGTCAGAGCTCGGCAGGCTACAGTTTTGCCCTGTTGCCGATCCCCAGCTTGGTCGTAAAAGACGATGCCATCGGCCCGAGAAAGGCCCAACGCCAAGAACAACAGCTCCAAGACCCCAAAAGAAGCGGTCTCCAGCTCCGGCGCTCGATCCTTAAGCTCTGCCAGCGTGGTGTGGGCATCTTCCAGGTGGCCGAAGGCCGGGATCCACAGATGGGTCGTCGGCTGGGATCCCTCTGAGGATGAGTCGCCAGCAGTAGGATCCTCGACCACCCGCACCGTCAGCCAGCCGCCATCGGGGTAGCGCAAGGTGGTGTATTGCAGGTGATCCAGGTGTTGAGCCACCTGGGTGAGCACATCCGCCACCTGTTGCATCGCCGCCGTTGGGATCCCATTTTGCGGAGCAGTATCCACAAGGGTTGCGGCCTGTGCTGCCAGACTAACCACCATGATTGACAACAATCCTCATCCACATCCAGAATAGATATTCGCAGCGATTGGGGCTGTAGTTCAATTGGTTAGAGCACCGCCCTGTCACGGCGGAAGTTGCGGGTTCGAGCCCCGTCAGCCCCGTACTCCTAAAACACTCTAGCTTAGTCGCTCCCCTGCAGCCCTCACATTTCCAGACTGATCTGATTTCTTGATTTCTGACGGTGACTGCTGCACAATGCGGCCGGCTCAGGGTTCAAGTTTCGGCGGTGGGGTATGGAAAGCCCGCCCTAAAATGGGGCTTAGTCCAGGGGAAAAACCATGCAGTATCGCAGATTTGGGCGTACCGAGCTGTCTATGCCCGTGCTGAGCTGTGGTGGCATGCGCTATCAACACAGTTGGCAAGATACTCCTTGGTCAGGGATCCCAGCGGCAAGCCAGCAGAACCTGGAGGCGACGATTCGCCGGGCCTTGGAGGTGGGCATCAACCACATCGAAACTGCCCGCGGCTATGGCACTTCTGAAATGCAGTTGGGCCGCACTTTGCCGCTCTTTCCCCGGCAAGATCTGATTGTGCAGACGAAAATTGGCCCCAGCGCCGACCCGCAGCAGTTCCTGGCCAAGTTCGAGCAATCGATGAGCTACTTGAACCTCGATTATGTGGATCTGCTGGCCATCCACGGGTTGAATACCTGGGAAGACTTGGAGCACAGCCTGCGTCCAGGGGGGTGTCTGGAGGTGTGTCAGCGCCTGGTACGGCAGGGGCGGGTGCGTTTTGTCGGCTTCTCCACCCATGGGCCGACGGAGTTGATCGTGGAAGCCATACGGTCAGGGGGCTTCGATTACGTCAACCTGCACTGGTATTTTGTCAACCAGACCAACTGGCCTGCCATTGAGGCCGCCGCTCAGCAGGATATGGGGGTATTCATCATCAGTCCCTCGGATAAGGGGGGCAAGCTTTACGATCCGCCCGCCAAGCTGGTGCAGTTGTGCCAACCCCTCAGCCCGATGGTCTTCAACGACCTGTTCTGTCTGTCCCATCCCCAGGTTCACACCCTCAGCATTGGGGCGGCCCGACCCAGCGATTTTGATGAGCACCTGCAGGCGGTGGAGTTATTGGATCGGGCTGATGAGCTGTTGCCGCCGATCCTGGCCCGCCTAGAGCAAGCTTTGATCGAGCAGGTGGGGGAACACTACGCCAAAACTTGGCACCAGGGCCTGCCTCGCTACGACCAAACCCCCGGACAAGTGAATATCCCGTTCATTCTGCTGCTGCGCAATTTGGTCTTGGCCTATGACTTGGTGGACTATGCCAAGAGCCGTTACAACCTGTTGGGCAATGCCGGCAGTTGGCTCCCCGGCCAGCGGGCAGACAAAGTGGATGCCGAAGCCCTGCGACCTTATCTTATCCACAGCCCCCACCGCGACCGGATCCCGGCTTTGTTGCAAGAAGCCCATCGCCTGCTCTCTGGAGCTGAGGTGAAGCGCCTATCTCAGAGCTAGCTTGCTCAGGGATCCCCCCGTTTGACGGTCGAGATCCGGTGGAGAAGATGATATGGCAAGGTTTACTCTTTAACCGCAGGAAAAAAAGAGTTGTCAGCTCCCGCCAGCGGCTCCTTATCTCATTTGGGTAGCTCGTGTTAGAGTCTGAGCACTTTCGGCTATCTAAGCATGCGTTGAGACGGCTGCAGCAGCGACAAGAGATCGCAAGCCAGTGGATCGAGAGAGTTCTGAGCTGCCCTGACTACGTACAAGTGGATCCCAAAGATCCTCAGCTCAAGCAAGCCTATGGTCGAATTCCGGAGTACGGCAATCGCCTCCTGAAGATTGTTTACGATGAATCAACGGATCCTTGGACAGTGGTGACTATCTTTTTTGATCGAACAATGGGGAAAAAGCTGCCATGAGACCTTTCATCGAGTTTGATCCTGATGTGGATGCCGGATATATTCGTTTGACAACAGCTCAAGTCCAAAGCTCAGAGGAGATTGCCCCTGGGGTTGTTTTGGATTTCGACAAGGAAAATCAACTGGTTGGAGTTGAGGTTCTCTCTGTTCATCGACAAATGGATAGCGACATTAAAATGCTTCCGCAAGAGATTCAAGACTACATCGTTTTATTGAGAAACTCCGTGTTGCAAGAACAGTTACTGAGTTAGATGAGAGTCTGGCAACACTAGCCCCACCGCATCTGTAGACGCAAGAGGAGTACCATTGCGATGGCCAGCCTTTTACTGTGGCCTGTTTGGCATGGTTGTAGGTGATTGAGATAACAGTCGCCGACCTTTCGGATTGCCAACGGATGTGCCGTCACTTTTATCCCGTCACTTTTATCGGATAGGCCGCACTCTCTTGGATCTGGACGCTGCCAAAACCGTTCGGGATCAACCCACCTGGTTTGAGGCTCCATCTTAAGGTCAGGGGCAGGAACCTGTTTGCCAGCAGCCTCAATCCCCTTGGACAGAATGCTCTCAGCCACCCAACCCCATCGCTTCAATTTGATGAATGTAGTCGGGGGGAAGCCCATGCTCTCGTGCCCCCTTCAAGATTCCTTGAAGATATCCCTCGCTTGGGATCAATGAATCATCAATGAATGAATCTCCCGCCACGTAAGTCATTGCTTCGATCACTTCACCCTCATCGCTTCGAACCTGAACCTGCTGGCGACGGTAATGACCTCCCGGAATTCCTTCATACCGATCCATCCTCTCCAGCCTGTCCGAGCTGCACAGATAGGCAACTCCCCACACAACCCCAGAGGGATCCCGGACAATGTTGGCCTTGCCGGTTCCATCGTTGCCGCGCTTGTTGAACGTCAGGCGGTATCCCTGCAAACGAGCACGCCTAGCTTCCTTGAAATCAACAGCACGGTGTCCCATCTGCTGGGCATCTAGGTTACTTCCGTATGCAAAATACCACTGCTCACTCATCTCTAGTTCCCTTGGTGTCGGGTGAACCCGCCTACCCAGAGTTACACTGAGATATTGAGCACATTAGCATCACGGGATCCCGCCCTTCCATGAGCTACTTGGTTATCGACACCGAGGGCAACCCCAACCTGGGAGAGATCGCCCTTATCGACAGCAGCGGCGAGCTTATTTACCATGCCTACACCCAAGAATACTCGCCCCACCACCCCCAGCCCAAACCTTTGGCCCAAATCGTTGCTGACCTGCGGCGCTTGGCACAAGGCAAGACTCTTGTTTTCCACCATGCAGATCACGACCTAAAAATCCTTAAACAAGCCTTTGACCAAGTTAACCAAGATTGGCTTCCTAACCCCATCTTCTGTACTTGGTCAGCCGCCAAGCAATGTTTTCCCAACCTCGCCGGTTACAGCCTAGAGTATCTCAGCAAACATCTCGGGATCCAACTGGAGAGCGGTTACTTCAACTCCAAACTGGCCCACGACGCCAGCTACGATGCCCTCTTTACCTACCACCTCTATCGCCACCTCACCCACGCTCAGCTCAAAGCCCAGAATGTTCCCAATCCTTTCGCCAACAGCAGAGTTGACAATCCCTTTCAGCATTATCCCGACGAGACCACCATCTATCAGCCTCAGTACCAGCAGCTCACTGCCACCCTACAGGACATCCAACGGGATCCCAACCACCAGAGCCGAGGGGTTGTCTTACTGGGTGAACCTGGATCCGGCAAGACCCACCTGATCATGCGGGTGGCCCAAAACCTCCTGCGCCACAACCGTCTCCTGTTTATCCCTCAGCCCACCCATCCCGACAACATCTACCACCACATCTACAGCCACACCCTGGAATCCCTGCGCGAACGGGTAGATGCCCATCACCACACCCAGCTCGACTACTTGATTGCCAAGAGCTTTGTGGAAATCTTGAAAACCTTCCCCCAAACCTCAAAAACTGAAGAGCTTCTCTCCCTTCTCACGGCGGATCCCCTCAACCTCTTTCATTGCCTGGGAGCAGAAGGCACCGAGCGTCGTCGTCAACAATGGCAAGCCATTGAAAAACTGGTTCTGCGCTGGTGGGCAGAGCAAAACTTCCTTACCGGTTCCACCGAAAACATTCTCAAGGGCATCATCAAATACTGCAGCTACAGGGATCCCAACCGCCGTCACCAGATCATCCGCTGGCTCAGCGGTACCGACCTGGATCCTGAAGAAACCAACTTGATTGGGTTGCCCCCTTGGAGTGCAGATCTGGATCGCAACACCTTTGCCCTAGAAGGAATGAAAGTCATCGGTAGGCTCTCGCTGCTTGACCGACCTCTCATTATTGTCTTTGACCAATTGGAGGCTCTGGGCCGAGAGGAAAATCGAGATATCCTTCTCAACTTTGGCGATGCCCTGAAAGAGCTTTTTACCCGTATCCCCAACAGTCTGTTTGTCCTTAATTTGTTTCCTGATCGTTGGCAACATTTCCAAACCCAATTTGACCGGGCTACCGTCGATCGCCTCTCCCAAACCGTCCTCTCCCTAGATCTCCCCTCTCTTCCCCAGCTTCAAGCCCTTCTCCAGAGCCGCCTGCCCTCAGGGATCCACCTCCAAGCTCTCTTTACCGCCGATGACCTAAGCGATATCCTCAGCCAACCCTCCATCCGCGCCATTCTCAACCGAGCCTCAGCCTACTACCGCCACTACATCAACGGGATCCCTCTCCCCCCACGGGTACAAGCTCTGCCCACTGCCAGCGACCTGCCCGCCCGCGTCCAGCGCCTCGAGACTGAGCTGCAAACCCTCAAACAACTGCTCATCCCCCTTCTTCCTGCCCAGAGTCTCCTTGCTGTAGCTCCGCCTCTCCAGCCACCCAGCCTCTCTGAGGATCCTGCCGAAGTCTTGGAACCCTACCTCCGTGATACCGAGGCCCAGCTTCGTGCCAGCTACCCCCAAGAGGCGATCATCGACAGCACAGCCGATATCGGCAAATTGCGCACCATCGGCAATGCCCTACAAGGGATCCATCCCCTCCCCATGAGCACCCTGAGACTGGGCCAATGCAAACTTCCAGATCACCTCTATTTCTCCGACCAGAAGCGGGTGATCGCCTTTATCCAAGTGGGTCCCAGCAGCATGTATGGACAGCTCAATAACTTCAACCAATTGGTGATTGCTCACCCCGAGCTTCAGTTTCTTTTGCTACGGGATGCCCGCCTTAAGCCTCCTTCCAAAAAGGCTACCGCCACCCAAGCGGCCTTGGCCGCCCTCAACAACAGCCCCAATGGCAAGTATGCTCTGCTCACCCAAGACGACCGCATCCATCTGGAGCTTATGCACAGGATGATCACCGACATCCAAAACCGCGACCTGGAAATCGACCTGACCCAAGCCGTTCGGTATTATCTTGACCACAGGGATCCCCCCCTTATTGCCTGGATCCTGGGCCGTGATTAAGCGCTCCAGATCCGTCGAAACCCCATGTTGTTCAAGGTCGGCTCCGCATCGGGATCCAGCACCGTAAAACCGGGATCCCATATTGTCCGGCCAAGCTTGTGACCTGATTCTTAAGGCTGCCGATCAACGGAGCCAAGGGCAAGGGATTGACAGCGGAGCCAAAGTACCTCAAAGTTTCCGGCATAGTGGGCTTTGTCCGGCCCAAGCCCTCCCCTGATTACTCAGTATCGGAGCGGCGGGATTTGAACCCACGACCCCCACTACCCCAAAGTGGTGCGCTACCAAGCTGCGCTACGCCCCGACGCACTTACGGGTAGAAGCCCATGAAGTGCCTAGCTAGTCTAGCATCGGATCGCGGCCAGAGTTAACCCCAAGCTGCGGGATCCCGTGGAAAACATGCTAGCTTAGTTAAACCGTTAAGAAATCGCACGCCTGAACCACCGGGTGTCCTTACAGCCCTTTCGCGGTTTGCTGCAACAGCTCCTGAGTTCCTTGCCAATGGGGGTAGAGCGCTCTGTGCAGGTAACCGGCGGGAAGGCCGTAACTGGGATCCGTTCGGGCGGAGGCTAACCCGTAGGAGAGGAAAAACTCATGAGCGTAGTCAGTTTGCCTCAACTGTTGGAGGCAGGGGTTCACTTCGGCCACAAGGCCAGCCGCTGGAACCCGAAAATGCGGCCCTACATTTTTACCGAGCGGAACGGCATCCACATCATCGATTTGGTGCAGACGGCCCGCTATCTGAACGAAGCCTACGAGTATGTGCGGGATGCTGCTGACAGGGGTTGGCGCTTCCTGTTTGTGGGCACCAAACGGCAAGCTGCCGGGATCATTGCTCAAGAGGCTCGTCGCTGTGGCAGCTACTACGTCAACCAGCGCTGGTTGGGGGGCATGCTCACCAACTGGGCCACCATCAAAACCCGCATCGACCGCCTCAAAGAAATTGAGGAGATGGAGAGCAGCGGTCTTCTGGATCGCCTGCCCAAACAAGAGGCCAGCCGTCTGCGGCGAGAGTTGGCCAGGCTGGAAAAGTACTTGGGCGGCATTAAAACGATGCGCAAGCTCCCCGATGCGGTGATCATCGTCGATCAGCGGCGGGAGGCCAACGCCGTTCAAGAATGTATCAGGCTTAACATCCCGATCATCTCACTCCTGGACACCAACTGCGACCCCGATCTCAGCGATATCTTTATCCCCTCTAACGACGATGCCATCCGAGCGATTAAGCTGATTGTAGGCAAGCTGGCGGATGCCATCTACGAAGGGCGGCATGGGCAGCTCGACACCGTTGAAGAGGATGAGTACGACTACGAAGGGGCCATGGATCTGGACGACGACATGCTGGAGGATATGGAGGACGAAGAAGAAGGAGAAGCCGAGGAAGGCTAGACCGAGGGCAGGGATCCCGTGCAATCCGGGCACTTCCCTGCCTGTTCCCTATCCAGAGGCGTGTATTCTTGAAATCTAGGTTTACAATTCTACCGAAGCCCGCTCATTCTCACTCATATCCCGCCACATTCTTCCCGTTCTTTCATTCGAGGAGCCCTCATGAGCATTGATGCCAAACTGGTCAAAGAGCTGCGCGAAAAGACGGGCGCAGGCATGATGGACTGCAAAAAAGCCCTGGAAGATTCCGGTGGCGATATGGAGAAAGCCATCACCTGGCTGCGACAGAAAGGGTTGGCAGGGGCAGCCAAAAAGGCCAGTCGCGTCGCGGCAGAGGGGGCAGTTGACAGCTACATCCACTTCGGCAATCGAATTGGGGTGTTGGTGGAAGTGAACTGCGAGACGGACTTCGTGGCCCGCAACGAAGATTTCAAGAAATTGGTGCAAGACATCGCCAAGCAGATTGCCGCCTGCCAAAACGTAGAATACGTCAGCGTTGACCAGATCCCTGCTGAAGTGGTGGAGCGGGAAAAAGCCATTGAAATGGGCAAAGAAGATCTGGCCAATAAGCCGGAGAACATACGCGAGAAGATCGTGCAAGGTCGCATCGAAAAGCGCCTGAAAGAGTTATCCCTGTTGGATCAACCCTTTATTAAAGATTCCTCGATCACGGTGGAGGAATTGGTGAAGCAGCACATTGCCAAACTGGGGGAAAACATTCGGGTGCGGCGGTTTGTGCGCTTTGTCCTGGGAGAGGGGATCGAGAAAGAAGAAGTGGATTTTGCTGCTGAGGTTGCCGCTCAAGCCGGTCTCAAGCCGGCAGAGGCCCCCAAAGTGGAAGAGACTCCACCCGCTCCTCCTGAAGAACCTGCCCCAGAACCGGCCCCTGCTGCCGAGAGCAAGCCGGCCAAAAAAGGCTCCGCCAAGAAAAAGAAATAGCCGGTCAAGGCTGAGCTGTAGGGCCATGTCGGCGGTGCAGAGGCGTTGAAACTGCGTTATGGAGAGTGTGGGCACCTCTATGTCGGCAGTTCTATAACCACTACGCTTGGGTATCCCTTGGGGGAAAGGCTAGGTTATGCATGCAAATGTTCTGATCCTCCCGCCTTGGCAGGGTTAACTCCAGCACGCTAAGGTAGCAGACGGCCTTTTTGGATCCCGGGCATGAGTTTTATCTTGCGCAATGCGTTAATTCCCACCGCCACCGGCTACGAAACCGCAGATGTGCGAATCGAGGGGGAACGGATTGCTGCCATAGGCAGAGGGTTACCCGCAACGGGCGCAGACAGCCTGGAACTGGATGCCAGTAACCAACTCTTGCTGCCGGGCTTTGTCAATGCCCACACCCATTCTCCCGAAATGTGGCAACGAGGGATCATACCGCCCTATCCGCTGGAGCTGTGGCTGGCACAACTGCACGAGTATGCGCCGCCGGATCCGGAAAAAATCTATCTCAGCGCGCTGGGGACGGCGGTGGAAACCCTGCTGACGGGGGGCACCTCGGTGGTGGATCATCTGGTGTTGATCCCAGGCCAAGAGTTGGCCACCATTGAGGCGGCGGTACGGGCCTACCGAGAAGTCGGGATCCGCGCCTTCGTGGGCCCCTTGATCCAGGATCAGGCTCTCTCTCGGGGGTTGCCCAGCAGCTCCTCTTGGGATCGGGAGCCGGAAACCTATCCCCTCTCCACAGCAGAGGTGCTGGCCATTGTGGAAGAGGCGGTGCAGCGCTTTCACCGGCCAGAAGAGGGCATTACCCTCATGGTGGCTCCCACAGGGATCCAACTGTGCTCAGACGAGCTGTTCAAGGGCTGCGCGGAGTTGAGCCAGAAGTATGACCTACCCCGCCACGCCCACCTGTTGGAAACCCGCGCCCAGCAGATGTTGGCCCAGGAAAAGTACGGCTGTAGTGCTGTGGAGCATCTGGAGCGCTTGGGCTACCTAGACCGGAAAACTTCCTTGGCCCACTGCGTCTGGCTCAGCGATGCCGATATTGAAATCCTGGCCCGTACCGGCTCTACGGTTGTTCACAACCCCTTGAGCAACCTGCGCCTAGGCAGCGGCATTGCCCCCATCTTGAAATACCGCCGGGCAGGGGTGAACGTGGCCTTTGGCTGCGATGGGGCTGCCAGCAACGATTCCCAGGATCTCCTGGAGGCCATCAAAATCGGCACCATCCTGCACAACATCACCGATCCCGACTACCGCCACTGGATTTCTCCCCGCGAGAGCATCGAGATGGCAGCCCGAGGTGGGGCAATCGGCTTGGGCCTGGGAGATCAGATGGGATCCCTGGAAGTGGGCAAGCAAGCGGATCTGGTGCTGTACGATCTCACCCAACTGTCGCTGTTGCCCCGTACCGATCCCATTGGGCTGCTGGTGTTGGGTCGGCCCACCCAGGCAGTGCATAGCGTTTGGGTGCGAGGAAAACAGGTGGTGTCCGGCGGAGCCGTGACGACGGTGGATGTGGCCAAGCTGCGGCAGGAGTTGTTTGCTTGTAGCTCCTGGGATCCCTTCCGCCGATCCCAGCAGGCAGAGCATCTGGAAGCTCGTTATCGTCGGGTGATGGGCTTGCCAAAGTAGCGTTGGATGTCCCTGTGTGGCCAGAAGAAGCAGACCGGGCCAGCATCACAGAGCAGGTGAAACGACAGGCCCTGGCCCTGGGTTTTGACAAAGTCGGCATTGCCAGCATAGAGGATCCCCCCGACTTGCGGGGTCTGCAAGCTTGGCTGGCTGCGGGCATGGCCGCCGACATGGCCTGGATGGCGGATCCTAGGCGAATGGATCCAAAGCAGGTGCTGCCGGGGGTGCAGTCGTTGGTCTGTGTGGCTTTGAATTACTACACCCCCATCCGCCACAGCCAGGATCCCGGCAAGGGCAAGATCTCCCGCTACGCCTGGGGGCGAGATTATCACCGTGTGTTGGGGCGGCGGCTGAAGCAGCTCCACCTCTGGATGCAAGCGCAATTTCCGAACTACCGCGGTCGATGCTATGTCGATACCGGCCCGGTTGCGGAAAAGCCCTGGGCCATGCAGGCGGGCTTGGGTTGGATCGGCAAAAACAGCCTGTTGCTCACCCGCGAGTACGGCTCCTGGATTTTTCTGGGGGTCATCCTGACCACCCTTAAGCTGGTTCCTGACCGGCCCCACGCCACCCACTGCGGCACCTGTACCCGCTGCCTAGAGGCTTGCCCCACTCAGGCCATCGTCAGTCCGGGGGTGGTGGATTCCCGCCGCTGCGTTGCTTACCACACTCTAGAAAGCCACGCTGAGCGGATCCCTGCCAAGATTGCCCAGAACCTGCACAACTGGGTGGCCGGCTGTGACATCTGCCAGGAGGTCTGCCCTTGGAACCAACGCTTTGCCCAACCCAGCCGGATCCCGGATTTTCAGCCTTACCCTTGGAACGTTGCCCCCGATCTCCAAGAACTGGCCCAGATGGAAGATGGGGAATTCGACCAGAAGTTTCCCGCCTCTGCCTTGCGCCGGCTCAAGGCCCACCGCCTGCGCCGCAACGCCCAAGCAGCCCTGGAAGGCAATTCCAGCTCTGCAGCTGGCAGCAACGATTTGGAAGCCCCCTCTACTTAACTTGGATACGCTTTCCTAGCAGGATCTTGCGGCCTCGAGGCCGGCGCCAGAAAATGGTGGGGCTATTGTCGCTGGGCCAGGGACGCAAGCTAACATACATGCCCTACCCTCTTTCTGAGGCCACAGTGCTGGGCCGCCATGGTCTTGCTCTCGTGGGAGCGGTTTTGCGCAAAGGACGTGTGGACTTGGTGCAGGAGTTTACCCACCGCTTTGTTTGAGCTGGATCGACTCAAACACAGTAGCCCCACCTAAAACACGGTCATTTCAAGCTAGATTAGGACACTCCCTGAACGCTCGGCGCCGCTTCCGCGACCATCCCTGGCTCCTTTCCCTCTGGGAGAGGGGGCAATGCAAACAACTGTAGATTTGTACTGAGATGACCTTGAGAGTTTTGGACTAGAGCTGGGTGGAGCTCTCCTAAAACTAGGTAGCCCGTAGCTGCACCGGCATAACCAAATAACAGAGCCGCATTGCCCCAAGGGGCTTCCAGATGGCCGGCTGCGTGGCGCCGTTTAGCTCCAGGCTCACCTGCTGCGTATGAAACACCCTGAGGGCATCCAGCAGGTAACGCACATTGAAGGCCAGCTCCAGGTCAGGACCAGACATCTGCACTGGCAACGATTCCTCGCCACTGCCCACATCGGGCGCCTCTGTGCTGATGCGCAGGGTTTGGGTTGCGGCAGAAAGATTGAACTTGACGATGTCGTTTCTTTGGGCAGCGAGTACTCCCACCCGCTCCAGCGACTCCATCAAGGGCCGACGCTCCAGGGTTACCTGCCGCTCAAATTGCCTGGGAATCAGGCGGTTGTAGTCGGGATATTGGCCCTCCAAAAGGCGGCTGGTGATCCGCTGTTGGCACTGCGTTTTGCTGGCGCGAGGAGGCAGCACAAACTGCACCTGGGATCGGTCAAACCGCAATTCCACCGTAGAGGCCGCGGTCTGGGTGCCGAGGATGCGCTCCACCTCTCGCAAAGTGCGAGCGGGAATGGTGAAATCCAACCCTATTTCCCCATGGGCCGAGGCAACCGGGATCCCTTCGGCCTCCACCTGCACCATCGCCAGACGGTGCCCATCGGTGGCCGCAAACTCCAGGCAAGGGGGATCCCCCGCCAAGAGCTTGACATGCACCCCTGTGAGCACCTGCTTGGTCTCATCTCCAGAGGCCGCAAAAAGGGTTTGGCCGATCCCTTGCAACAGGCTCTCGATGGGCAGCTCCAGGGCCTGAGCTGTTGGGCTTTCCTCCCCCACAAAATCGCCATCTGCGTCGGTGGTGCGGAGCGATATTTCCGGTAGGGTGGGGTACTCTTCAGCCGACAGGCTGCGCACTTGGTACTGGCCGGCTGCCGACATGAGAATCACAGGGGCACTCTCCTTGGCTTGGCTGCTCGCGTCAAGAGTCACTGGGCCGCTGGGCAGACGGCTGACGATGTCGCTGAGCAGCTTGGCCGGCAGGGTGGTGCGACCGGATCCCCTGACCTGAGCCTCGAACTCGCTGCGAATGCACAAGTTCAAGTCAAAGGCGGTCAAAGCAACCCGCTGAGTTTCCGCGTCGGCCTCCACCAACACATTGGCCAAAACGGGCAGGGCGGGGCGGCTGGCCACAGCCCGTCCAACGGAAGTGAGGTGGTGGCTGAGATCGGCTTGCTCGCAGGTGAAGCTGAAACCCTCCAGCGGCGCGTCAACAGCTTCGTTAAAGCGGCTCTCCCCACGATAGGGAGCTGCAGTCTTGCTGCTGCGCAACACCGGCGCGAACGACTCGGTTTCCGATTCTCGATCCACAGGACGCTGAGCTTGCACCATCAGGGGCACTTGAGGGCTGAACATGCACATCCTACACCGGCTGCCCCGGTTGGATCCCTGCCCTTGCAGACAAGTTTTGGAAAATTTGCCTCGCGCGTAGGACAGATCTGAAATTTCGATCCCTGCCTAATTTAATTTTTTGATCTAGTAGTAGTAGGGGCTGTGGAAACTGTGGAAAGTGATCGTCAACACCTTGTGCCATGAGCTTTTGAGCCTATTCCCCACCTGTGGAAAAACTGTGGATAACTTGGCCACTTTTCCACAGGGTATTTATACCTGTTAATAACTTGGGGGGTTTTTCCACAGGTTTTCCACAAATTTTTCAGGTTTTTCCACAGGTTTTCCACAGGCTAATGTTATGGTTTTCTGACAAATTCATAAAAATTAACGCACAGTCAGTGTGAGATCCCCTAAGGTGGTGAGTCCTTCCCCCTAGATATGGCTGGGGATTCCACCGGAGCTGGGGCGGGCTTCGCTGGATTTCCCCAGGTTTTCCACAGGCTGTCGAAGAAAGCCTGGGATATTGCTCTGGGCTTGTCGGCCTTGCCTGGCCACCTGTGAGCTGACACGGGATTTTTGGCAAGACCCCAGAGGAGCGGGAAAGCGCTCTGCGCACCAGAAGCGGCAAAGGAGGTCAGGATGAGGATGGGACAGCGCCTGACCCAAAATTGGGCTGCTGCAGGAGCGAGTCGCAATAGGGATGCGGTCTAGAGTCCGTACCCGCGAAGGGCCAGGCGTAGGTCAACGGGATCCGTTTTGGTGATGGCGGGAGCGCAGCACGATCACGTCAGAAAGCTGGCGCAGTTGACTTTGAACCTGGGTGAGCTGTTTCTTATCACGTACATCGATACAGAGATCGATCAGGGCGGTGCGGTTGGCAAAAGTTTGTACCTTAGCATTGCGAACATTAATGCCTTGATCCGATAGACGGGAAAGAATGTCCCGCAGCACCCCAACGCGGTCGATAACCTCCAGATGCAGTTCTACCGGGTAGATCTGGGCGCTCTGCCGCAGTTGCTCTTCGTTCCATCGTACCGGCACCAGCCGTTCCCCCGAAACCTGGGCCACCCTTGGGCAATCCCGGTGATGGATGCTGATCCCCTTAAAGCGGGTGACCACGCCCAAGATCGGATCCCCCGGCAGCGGATTACAACACTTGGCCAACTGGTGTTTCAGACCCTCCACCCCCAGAATGGGAGATTGGGATTTGATGGAACTGGGAGCCGCAGAAGCCCGTGGCAACAACAGCTTGGATCCCTCAAGCGATTCCTCCTCTGTGGGAGCAGATACTGCCGGCCTGCTGACCTCCTGCAGCCGATGGATCACCAGCGTGGGGGTTGTCTCACCATAACCCAGAGCGGCTAACAAATCCTCTACACTGGCGTAGTTGAGCTTTTCGGCTACCTTCTGCATCCGCTCTGATTTGAGCAGGGCATCAAAGCCCGTTTTGCCCAGCTCCCGCTCCAGCAAATGCCGGCCCCGCGCGATGTTTTGCTCGCGATTGGAGCGCTTAAACCATTGGCGAATGCGATTGCGGGCAGAGCTGGTGGCAACGAAATTGATCCAGTCCAGGCTGGGATGGGCATTTTTGTGCGTGATGATCTGCACAATGTCGCCGTTGCGCAGGCGGGTATCCAGGGGCACGATCTTGTTGTTTACCCGCGCTCCTGCACAGTGATCCCCAATTTCGGAGTGGATGCGATAGGCGAAGTCCACCGGACAGGATCCCTGGGGCAGAGCCAGCAAGTCCCCCTTGGGCGTAAAGACGTAAACCTCGCTCTCAAACAGGTTCTCGCGAAGGGTGTCCAGATACTCCTTGTCATCTTTGAGGTCGTTTTGCCACTCCAACAGCTGTCGCAGCCAGGTGAAGCGCTCCTCGTCGGGCTTGACAGTGGTGCTGCCGGCCTCCTTGTACTTCCAGTGGGCGGCGATCCCGTACTCAGCCACGCGGTGCATCTCTTCGGTGCGGATCTGCACCTCCACCGGTCTTCCCTGCGGGCCAATCACCGCCGTATGCAAAGATTGGTAACGATTGGCCTTGGGCAGACCAATGTAGTCTTTGAAACGCCCGGGGATGGGGCGAAAGCAGTTGTGAACGACTGCCAGCACCCGATAGCACTCGCTGTTGGTATGCACGATCACCCGCACTGCCGAGAGATCGTAAATCTCGTGAAATTCTTTGTGCTGCTGCTGCATCTTGCGATAGATGCTGTACAAATGTTTGGGCCGTCCGCTGATCTCAAAGCGTTCCAGTCCCGCTTGAAGAAGGTTCTGCCGCAGTTCTTCGATAAAAGCTTGGATCTCGGCCTCTCGCTCGGCGCGCTTGGCGTTGACCAATTCCTGAATCTTCCGGTAAGCCTCGTAGTCCAGATACTTAAAAGCCAAGTCTTCCAGTTCCCATTTGAAATGCCAGATCCCCAGCCGGTTGGCCAAAGGGGCGAAAATTTCCATGGTTTCGGCTGCAATTTGCCGTTGCTTACTGGGGGAGAGATACTGCAGCGTGCGCATGTTGTGTAAGCGATCCGCCAGCTTGACCACGATGACTCGAATATCTTTGGCCATGGCCACAAACATGCGGCGGAAATTTTCCGCTTGCTGCTCGGTTTTGCTGGAGAAATTGAACTTAGAGAGTTTGGTAACTCCTTCTACCAGTAGGCGAACTTCAGAGCCGAATTCAGCTTCCAGGGCTTCTGGGGTAACTTCTGTATCCTCAATAACATCGTGCAAAAGGCCCGCTGCCACCGTCACCGCATCTCCCCCCAGCTCCCGCAGGAGAGTAGCCACGGCTACCGGATGGGCAATGTAGGGATCCCCTGATTTGCGTTTTTGGCCCTGATGCAAACAGTAAGAAAACTCAAAGGCACGGCGCAGCAGATCGGCTTCTTCAGCCGTGTAGGGCCGCAACCCATCGCCGGGATCCTCGGCACCGGAAAGCAGAGCACGCAGCCACCCTGGCACCTCAAAACCGAGGCTATTCAGGTCGAGACCTCCATCTGAGGTGGTAATGACAGCCGTCTGACCCATGCGAACCCGGCGAAAAGGGATGTTTGATTACTGACTATAGTTCATCCAGCTTAACCGCCGACAGATCAAGAGGGAAAAAACGGGTGGAATAGAAAGAAGCATTGGCTGTCTGCCAACGCCGACCGCTTGCCATCCTCGGCAGATCGAGGCTTAGTCTTCGCCCCACTCCTCGCAGTCGCCGATTAAATCGCAGAGGGGATCCGAGGGGCAGTAGTCTTGCAGCTCCAGCTCTTGGGCAATCGCCTGCCACTCCCGCTGCGGGAAAAAGGGTTGCAGGTGGGCAATGGCTGCAGAGCGGCGTAAGACGCCCTGCTGAATGAGGCGACGAGCTTCCTCCTGGATGGCCTCAACCGCATAGTGGGTGGCTTGTAAAGTGGGCATAGCTTAACCTACACGTGGAATGGATGGGACGCACCGAAGGGTCAGGGAAAATCTTGCCTCGCTACCCCCATCATAGAACTTGGTCTCGTTTCGTAGCAAGAGATACAAGTTTGTATTGCAGGCAACCTTAAGGCCCGCTTAAAAGCCCAAGCCATCGGCTCCTGCGGTCACTATGCCTTTTTCTGGGTTCAGAGTGACGATAGATCCATCCCGGATTAAGCGGGTAGCATCCTTGACCCCCACCAGCACCGGCACCCCCAGCCGCAGGCCAATGACTGCTGCATGAGAGGAGGCTCCCTCTTCTTCGGTAATCACGCCGGCTGCCTGTTTGATGGCCTCCACATAGTTGGCGTCGGTGGATTGGGCAACCAAAATGTCCCCGGCGGTGATTTTGCTGGCATCGAGGCTGGATCTCAAGATGCGGGCCGGGCCGCTGACAATGCCCTTGCCAAACCCTTTGCCTTGAGCCACCACCGCTTTCACCACATCCACCTTGATCAGATCGGTGGATCCCGCAACGCCTGGCAGGGTTCCTGCACTGAGCACCACCAAGTCGCCATCCTTGAGCAAGCCATCTTCCTGAGCCAAGCTGATGGCCGCTTGAAAGGTCTGGCGGGTGGTGGCCAAATCCATAACCAACAGCGGATGTACCCCCCAAACCAACTGCAGCCGCCGTGCCACCTCCACATGGGGGGTTACGGCCAGGATGGGAGTGCGGGGACGAAACTTGGAGACATTGCGAGCGGTAGCCCCCGTTTTGGTCAGGGTCATCACGGCTACGGCATCCAACTCCTGGGCGATCTCCCCCACGGCGCGGCTAATCGAGTCGGTGATCAGGGTTTTGGGCCGCATTCCAGCAGGACTGTTGCCGTTGTTTTGGCTCAGCTCCTGCATGGCAAGGGTGCGAAGGCGTTGTCGTCGGTCGGCGGAGGTCAGGTCAAAGTAATCGCGCTCGGTGCGCACGGCAATGCGGGCCATGGTGGCAACGGCCTCGACAGGGTATTTGCCCACAGCCGTCTCGTTGGAGAGCATAACGGCATCGGTGCCATCCAAAATGGCGTTGGCCACATCGGAGATCTCGGCACGGGTGGGTCGGGGGCTGTGCACCATGCTGTCCAGCATTTGGGTGGCCGTAATTACCGGGATCCCCAGGGAGTTGGCCAGGGCGATCACCCGCTTCTGCAGGATCGGCACCTCTTCCGCAGGCAGCTCTACCCCCAGATCTCCCCGCGCCACCATCACACCGTCGCTGAGGGCCAAAATCTGGGGCAGCTGTTCAATGGCCTCGTGTTTCTCGATCTTGACGATGATGGGTACCCGCTTGTCGGCTGAGCCCGAAGAAGGCCGTTTGGCTGAGGCAATGAGCTCCCGCAGCTCCAGCACATCAGAGGGATCCCGCACAAAGCTGAGGGCCACCCAATCCACCCCTTGGTTGAGGCCGAAGTAGAGATCTTCTTTATCCTTTGGGGTCACGGCGCGGATGCTCAGGCGCACACCGGGGAAATTGACCCCCTTGTTGTTGGAGAGGGTACCCCCGACAATGGTGCGGCAGAAGAGTTCGCCCGCTTCCGGATCCACGGCTTCCACCCGCATCTCCACTCGACCATCGTCGATGAGGATCGTCGCTCCTTCGGGCACTTCTTGGGCCAGCTTGTCGTAGGTGACCCAGCTGCGCTCTTGGGATCCCAAGACAGGTTTGCTGGTCAACACAAAGGGATCCCCTGCCTTGAGGGTGATCGAGCCTTCGGCGAACTTGCCCAGGCGGATTTTGGGCCCCTGCAGGTCTTGCAAAATGGCGACCTGGATGCCCAGATCCATCGCGGTTTGGCGGATCAGGCGAATGCTGCGGCGGTGTAGCTCGTGATCCCCATGGGAGAAGTTCAGGCGAAGGGTGGTTGCCCCTTGCAGGATCATCTCCCTGAGAATGGCTGGATTTGAGCTGGCAGGGCCGATGGTGGCAACAATTTTGGTGCGTCGAAAAGAATCCCTCAAATGCATGTCCACTGTTCCCAAGGGAGAGCAGCCCAGATCCTTCCCCCACATAGGGATCTCTCTGATTACGATAACCCGTTATGTCTTTTTTGAGGCACCGCTTTTTTAAAATCCCCAGCGAGAGAGGATGGGAAAATAGGCAAAGCAGAGTGTAGAGATCCATCTGGAGTCGAGCGATGCCGGTTGCCCCCGAATACGCCTTCCCCTTCGAGCACCATCAGAAGTTCTCTCTGGATAACCCCACTATCTCCAGCCCAGGGGTTTCCAAGCGGGAATACATAGCCAGCAGAGTACTGCAGGGTATCGTGAGCAATCCCCAGACTCCCGTCGGCGATTTGTCTCCTGAGCAACGACAGGCTTTGGTCTATACGGCGGTGTTGTTGGCAGATGATTTGTTGGCGGCCCTCGGCGCTCAGTAGAGAGGTTCTTGAGATTGCAGCGCACCCTCTTGGGGTGAGGTTTAGGCCGAGGTTGACCGTTCGCGGCGGGGGGCCGTAGGCTCTGCTACTACATACGCCGCAGCCGTTGAGTCAACTCTTCCCCCAAGCGCATCCATTCTGCCATCCCTTCGGGATTCACCTGTCGGTCATCCTGCCAGAGAATGAGGTGGGCGCCGGCCCCTTCGGCACAATAGTTGGGATGCTGCTCCCAAAAACCAAGGACGCCAGGATGGAACCGCAGCCGAACTTGGGCTTCATTCTCTCCTCGCAAGAGATAGCTCCGGGAGAACTTAGGGTGGCTCTCGAAATTGATATCTTGCATGCCAAAAGCTTTGGCGATGCCATGGAAAAAGGCATTTTCGGGGTGCAGCCGAAAACGCGGCAGATGAAGATCCTCGTGATAGGCGTAGAAGACGGACTGGCGATAAGTGCTGGAACTCTTGCCACTGCCGCGGGTGTATTGGTAATCAAAAACGGTAATCTCAGTGCCATCGATCAGCCGCTTGGACATCGAATTATAGAAACGCCGCCCATGGCTTCGTTCAAACAGTCCAAAGCCTGCTTGCAACAAGCGAGATCGAATCTCTTCAGGCAACTGGGCAGAAAAGCGCATTCCTAGCTGTGCAGCTACCCGCTCCAGAGCTTCTCGACGTTTCTTTTCGTGGTAAAGGGCTAGAGCCAAGATCCCGGCAGCCAGAGCTAAAAACAAGATAAAAATAAGCAACCCCATACCGTCTCCCTCGGCTTACAGACTGCAGCGCCCATCCCCACAATACCTGAGCAGATTTCCAAAAGGATCCCTGCCTTCGACCATTCAGCCGAGCGGTCTCCTCTTGTCTTTTGTAGAGAAGTGACCCAATACAGCTGAGTGTGTCAAAGTTTGACGAAATTGTAGGGAGCGGTGAAGTTGTTGTAGCGAATGCGCAGCCGCCCCTGGAAGGTCTGGTCTAGCTCCTCTACTTTTTGGGCAAAAACCGGCTCATCTTCCCAATTGATCAAAAACGAGCCGTTGTAGGCCATGTTTTCGGTGAGCAGATCTCCTTCTACGCGGTCGCTGGCCAAGGGGCTGAGGGCTGCTGTAAAGGTCTGGGCAATGCGCTGACGTCGCTGCTCTAAGAGCTGCTCCAGAGCCCGTCCGATCTCGACTACCGCGTCCAGCCCCAGAGGAGCGCCGGCCATTTCGTCTCGCCGAGCTTTGAGGGCAGGGTTTTCCTCTAGCCCCAGCTTGAGCTCCTGCTCGGGATCCCAGAAGACTTTGACTCCCACCTCCCGCTTGCCCTCCAGGCGCTCCAGCAGAGCCAGCAGATCCGCCAAGCGGGGCTGCACCAAGTCCCGTTCCACCTGCTCCCAGCCGCTCACCACCAGGCCAAATTGCAGAGGCAGCAGAGCCCGGTGTCCCTCGTTCATCACTTTTTCCAGCACGGCCTCATGGGCGAGCAAGTTGGCCCGGCTGGCCAGGTAGCGCTCCTGTCGAGCCTGGGAGTACAAGAAGGCCAGGGATCCCAGCCCATGAACCTGCACCGGCTGCTTGTCCAGCCCCACCACACTCAGATGACGCGGGCCGGGGGCAGCGACGATCCCGTAGAGGTAGAGGGAGCTATGGGGATTTGCCGTTGGCATTGCTGCGGGCATCTCCGATCAGCCACGTGAGGTTGGACTCTTCGGTGTCGATGGCATTGCCATCCGAGGAAATGCAGTAGCGACCCATCACCATCTGGTGGCGTAGGGTCACGCCTGCCGCAATCTGGGTGTAGTTAAAAATCAAGCTGCCATCCAGCGTACACCCTTCATTCAACACACATCCGTAGCCAATTGCCGTGGGGCCGATGAGTTTGACCCCGTCCGCCAAATAGCTGCTGGCCCCGATGTAGACCGGTGGCTCGATGTGGATGCGATCCCAGTTGGCGCGGATGTTGATCCCCGTCCATACGCCGGGTTGAATCTGGATCCCGGGCACCTTGACTCCCTTGATCTCGCCGCGCAGCACTTTTTGCACCGCCAGCCAGTAGTCGTGGGTGCGGCCAATGTCCACCCACTGAAAGTCAGCCGTGATCCCATAAAAGGGGGCACCCGCTTTCACCAAGGCCGGGAAGAGATCGCTGCCGATGTCGTAGGGGCAGCCAGGGGGAATGTAGTCGAACACTTCCGGCTCGAAAACATAGATGCCGGTGTTGATGGTGTGGCCGAGGGCCTCTTCCCGCCTAGGCTTTTCTTGGAAAGCAGTGATGCGACCCGTCTCGTCGGTGACTACCACCCCATAGCTGGAGACCTGGCTGGGATCCACCTGCCGCAGGACCACAGTGGCCAGCGCTCCCTTGGATTTGTGGAAGTTGACGATCTGCGTGAGGTTCAGGTCGATCAGGGCATCCCCACAGAGCACCACAAAGGTACTGTCGAAAAATCCGGAGAAATCCTGGATCTTGCGCATACCGCCAGCGGAGCCCAGAGGTTCGGCCACCGGCTGGCCGTTCTCAAAATGGCCTTCGAAGGAAAAGCCGATGTGAACCCCCCATTGCTGCCCATCTCGAAAGTAGTCTTCGATTTGGTGGGCCAAGTGGCTGGTGTTGACCATGATCTGGTCGAAGCCGTGTTCCCGCAGCAGCTCCACCAAAAATTCCATGACAGGCTTGTGCAAAATGGGGATCATCGGCTTCGGCATCATGTAGGTGATGGGCCGTACCCGCGTGCCTTTGCCTGCTGCCAGGATCATGGCTTTCATGCCGTCGTCACTCCTCCGGGCTAACCGTGCTCTGACTTTATCATCCCAGGATCGGCATTCCAGAGAACCGGCGGGGCTTTCAAGAGGCTGGGGAATCGCTGCTGGGATTCCGATCCCCTACAATCAAGGGGGCTTGCTCTTCTGGGCATTTCGCCAAGGGTTTCCCCTGAGCCCCTCGTTTTGCCCCGTCTCTCCTGAGAGTTCCACCCGGCAGACGGGGATCCCAGCATTCTTACATTGATTGCTCCTGGCCCAAGATTCAGACGGATGTATCAGACAAATGTAGTAGATCCTGAAAAAGATGCTGGATGGCCGTCCCGACAGCCCACCCATCACGATTGCCCTGGCCAAGGGAGCCTTGCTGCCTGAGGCCATTCAATGCCTGCAGCAGGTGGGGATCGATTTCAGCCGTTTTTTAGATCCCGGCAATCGCCTGCTGCGGATTGAATCCCCCACCCGGCTGAACGGACAACGCTACGAAGCGCTGCTGGTGCGCACTCACGATGTGCCGGTGTACGTGGAGTACGGGCAGGCGCAGTTGGGCATTGTCGGCTACGACGTCTTGCGGGAGCGCTATGCCGGCACCGAAGCGCGGGTGGCCCACCTGTTGGATCTCCAATTTGGCCACTGTCGTATGTCGGTGGCCCTTCCCCAAGATAGCCCCTACCACTCGGCAGCTCAGTTGCCTGCTCATGCCCGCGTGGCTTCCAAGTTTGTCGGCTGCGCCCGCGAGTATTTTGACCGCCTGGATTTGCCGGTGGAGCTTATCTCTCTCTATGGTTCGGTGGAGTTGGCCCCCCTCACCGGCATGGCCGATGCCATCGTCGACTTGGTAGCCACAGGGCGCACCCTGAGGGAAAACGGCCTGATTGAGCGAGACTGCCTATTCGAGAGTACAGCTCGCCTGATTGCCCATCCCATCAGCTACCGTGTCAACCAACAGCCTATCCGCGAGTTGATCACCCAGATTCGGGAACGCTGGCTGGGATCCCTGTTGGTGGGTGGCTAATTTTGAGGCACTTCCTCTGAGGGGGATCACGATTGCGTACAATGGGGGCATTCGGGCTTATTTCCCCCAGCAGCGTTCAGATTCAAAAAAGGTTTTTCGAGGTTGATTATGCGGTACCGTCCACTGCTCGCCATCCTGTTGGCGCTTTGTTTGAGCGTCTTTGCTGTTCCGGCTAAGGCTGCCAAGGCGCCGCTGACCTATGACCAGATCCGCAACACCGGCAAGGCCGCCATTTGCCCTTCGGTCTCGGACAACGCCCGGGGCCGTATCGAAGTGCCTAGGGGGGGATCCCTGAAGCTGACGGATGTCTGCTTCCAGCCGGTGCAAATTGAGGTGGAAGAGGAAAAGCGGAACGGCGAGAAAGAGTTCATCAAGGCCAAAAACATCATGATCTCAGCGGCCACTCTGGGGCCGATTAAAGCTGAGGTGACTCCCAAAGACGGTGCGCTGGAGCTCAAAGTGGTGGATGGGATCACCTTTCAGCCGACCACCGGCCAAATGCCCCGCCGCGAGCTGGTGCCGTTTCTGTTTAGCGTGAAAGACTTGGTCGCCACTGCCCAGGGCTCCGCCATTGACCCTTCGACGGATTTTGAAGGGGAGTTCTTGGTGCCCGGCTATCACAGCAGCACCTTCCTCGACCCGCGCGGGCGGGGATCCAACACCGGCTACGACACTGCGGTAGGTCTACAGGCTGCCAAAGATGATTTTGCCACCAACCGCAAGGTGGACGAGGTTTCCCAGGGGAAAATGTCGCTGCGGATCGCTCGCGTGGATCCCAGCACTGGCGAAATGGCGGGATCCTTTGTTAGCATTCAGCCTTCCAGCACCGAGCAAGGGGCGATGGAACCCCACACTGTTCGCATTCAAGGCCTGTTTTACGCCCGCCTGGCGGGAGAGTCTTGAAAGCGCCTGAGGGCAGAGAATAACCCGCCTCAAACCAGGATGGGCAGGGATCCCGGAGATCTCCGCCCGTTTCTGTTGGCTATGTTCTCTGTCCAGGTTGGCCCCTTTTGCCTGTTGGGGAAGTGTGCAGCGATAAAGTCTGGGCCAGATGCCGCCACAGGTTCATTTGCAGATGGTCGATGCCACTAACCTGCCTTTTATGTTGACTCTGGACCCAAGGGGACTCTCAATCTGGACTCAAGGAAGCCCTTTGTGAGTTCCGCTTCAGCCAGTACCGCCACCAGTGCGGATCCGAGTTCTGCTGCGCTCGCTACCCCAAACTGAGCCTCTTTGCCGCAAGATGAGGTTCAGGGCAAAGAGGGAAGTGATGGCCAACTACGACTGGATCGTGATCGGTGGCGGGATTACCGGGGCAGCTCTGAGCTATGAGCTGGCCCGCCAGGGAGGATCCGTTCTCCTCGTGGAGAAAGAAGCGGTGCTGAAGGGGGCAACCCGCTACAGCTACGGGGGCTTGGCCCATTGGGCGGGCAAAACGCCGCTGCTCAAAGCTCTGGGGGAAGAAGGGATCCAACGCTACCGCACCCTGTCAGAAGAGCTGGAGGCAGATATTCAATTTCGCGAGCTGGATCTGCTCATGCCCATTGCCCCCGGCTACGATGCAGAGGCCGTTGAGGCGGATCTGGCCGACTGTCGCATCCCACCCCGGCGGATTTCGGTGGCGGCAGCCTGCGAGCTGGAGCCGCTGCTGGATCCGGCCGCTCTGGAAGTAGTCCTCTGGGCTCGGCATGGCCACATCAACCCCTTGTTGACGGCGCTGGCCTTTCAAAAAGCCTTTCAACGATTGGGGGGATCCCTCTTGATCGCAACAGCAACGGCCCTGCGGCGGCAGGGAGCGCGCATCACGGGCGTAGAGTCCGGAGCCGACTGCTACGGAGCAGGCCAGGTGGTGGTGTGCGCCGGCGGCTGGACACGGGCTCTGTTGCGCCAAGCGGGAATCCGGGTGCCCATCTACTACACCCATGCCGAATCCCTGGAGCTGGAGCCCTCGGATTTGCAATTGAAAGCGTTGGTGATGAGCGTGCCCGTGCAACGCTTGGAACTGGAACGACAAGCCGCCCATCCCGATCGGGATCCCCTTTGGGACGAGCCAGGGCACGAGCTTTGCCCGCCGATTCTGGATGCCGGGATCCTGCAATTTGTAGATGGCAGCATTCGCATGGGCCAGATCAGCCGGGTATTGACGGATCCCCATGCCGAGGTGGATGCAGCCGCCAGCGAAGCCCAGATCCGGGCACAAGCCGGTCGCTACCTGCCCAAGTTGGCCCACCTGCCCGGACGGTGGTATCACTGCTTGGTGGCCTTCAGCGCCGATCACCAGCCTCTGGTGGGATCCCTGCCCGGTTGGGAAGGCTTGCAACTGTTTTCCGGCTTCAGCAATCCCCTGCCCATCCTGCCCGCTTTGGCCCGTCGCTTCGCCCAACAAGCCTATGGACAAGCGGATGAATGGATCCCTGCTCTGTCGCCGGCGCGGTTTGCCCAGGTTTTGAGTTGATGCCTTGCTTATTCTCGATGACCATCGCCAACAAGTCTGGAATACGGCTATCCCGTCTGCAGCATAATGAAAGCCGGAAGTTCTCTGCGTCGGATCTATGCCCAACAGCTTGCCCAGCTCCGTCGATCTCAGCCAGAAGCGCATTTTGCTCACAGGGGGCAGCGGCTTTTTGGGCAAACATGTGCTGCAACAGTTGCAGGTGCTGGGGGTAAAGCCGGAGCAGGTGCGCATCCCGCGCTCCCGCACCCAGGATCTGCGCCGTTGGGAAGTCTGCCAAGAGGTGGTGCAAGGGCAAGATATCGTCATCCATTTGGCCGCCCACGTGGGTGGCATCGGCCTCAACCAAGCCAAGCCGGCAGAACTCTTCTACGACAACCTCATCATGGGATCCCAGCTCATCCACGCCGCCTACCTGGCCGGGGTGGAGAAGTTTGTCTGCGTGGGCACCATCTGCGCCTACCCCAAGTTTACCCCCGTCCCCTTCAAGGAAGAGGATCTCTGGAACGGCTACCCGGAAGAGACCAACGCCCCCTACGGCATCGCCAAGAAAGCCCTGCTGGTGCAGCTGCAGGCCTACCGGCAGCAGTACGGCTTCAACGGCATCTACCTCCTGCCGGTGAACCTCTACGGCCCCATGGACAACTTCGACCCCGAAAGCTCCCACGTCATCCCAGCCTTGATCCGCAAAGTGCACGAAGCGCAGCAACGGGGCCAAAACTATGTCGAAGTGTGGGGGGATGGCAGCCCCACCCGCGAGTTTTTCTACGCTGAAGATGCGGCCCGCGGCATTGTCATGGCCACCCAGCTTTACGACGGGGCGGATCCCTTGAACCTGGGCACCGGCGAAGAGATCTCCATCCGGGATCTGATTGCCCTCATCTGCGAGCTGATGGAGTTCCGGGGAGAGATCCGCTGGCAAACGGACAAGCCCAATGGCCAACCCCGCCGCTGTCTGGATGTCTCCAAAGCCCGAGAGAGGATGGGTTTTGTGGCCAAAGTCGGCCTGCGAGAAGGTCTGCAGCGCACCATCGACTGGTACCGCCGCCACGCCTGCTCTGGGCAAAGCTAGGCAACCCCTTGGCTCTCCAGCCGGCCATCCTCCATGTGCAGCACCCGATCCGCGATGTCCAGGATGCGGTTGTCGTGGGTCACCATGAGGATGGTGCAGCCCTGCTCCCGCGCCAGCTTCTCCATCAGGGTCACCACCTCGCGGCCCGACTTACTATCTAGGGCTGCCGTGGGCTCGTCCGCCAGCACCAGCTTGGGATGGCTAACCAAGGCGCGGGCAATGGCCACCCGCTGCTTTTGTCCGCCAGAAAGCTGTTCCGGGTAGTAGTGGACGCGATCCCCCAGGCCCACCGCCGCCAGCATTGCTTCCGCTCGCTGCTGGGCTTCCTGAGGAGAGAGGCCGTTGTGCAGCTCCAGGGCCATGCGCACGTTTTGGGCTGCCGTCAGGGATCGCAGCAGGTTATGGGCCTGGAAAATGTACCCGACCTGGCGGCGGATTTGAATGAGAGTACTGGGCTGAGCTCCCCGCAGCTCCTGTCCCAACGCCCGCAAGCTGCCCTCCTGCACCGAGCGCAAGGCCCCCAGCAGCGTCAGCAGGGTGGTTTTGCCGGAGCCGGAAGGGCCAGTCAGCAGCACGATCTCCCCTGGCTGCAGGGCAAAGCTAATGTCGAAGAGAATCTGCTTGCGCAGGGATCCCTCGCCGAAATAGTGGTTTACACCTTCGGCTTTCACCACTGGCTCAACGGCATTCTGGGCAGAAGCAAGGGCAGCTTGATCGAAAAGAGAAGTCAGCATAGGAAACTCAAAATCTCAAAACTTTGCGTTGACAACTCATTGACCACTTAGGCCGTCATTTGGAGCGTTGAGATGAGACCATTTAGAAACCTTTGGCCGGAGAGCGTTGATGAGGATCCCAGAAGTTTTTAGACAGCCTAGCTCAAACCCTTCACCATCCATCCGATCCCCTTTGGCAGACTATTGACTTACCAACGCCCCGGCGCCCTGCCCACAGCCAAAACTCTAGAAAATGTCGGCAGGATCGGCTGCCCGCAGCCGTCGCACGGCAATCGCTCCTGAGATGAAACACATGCTCACCGCCAGCCCCAGCACCAGCACTGCCCGGTTGAAGGTCATGGCAATAGGCAGCAACGTGGCATTGGCCGTCAAATCGTAGAGCAAAACCGACAGGGCAAAGGCAGGAATGTACCCCAAGCCGGCCAGCAGGAGCGCCTCCTGAAATACCACCCCCAGCAGGTAGGTATCGGTATAGCCCATGGCTTTGAGAGTGGCATATTCTGCCAGGTGATCCGACACATCGGTGTAGAGAATTTGATAGACAATCACAATGCCGACAATAAAGCCCATGCCCACCCCCAGGCCGAAAATAAAGCCGATGGCTGTGCCCTCTTCCCAGTAGGTTTGCTCCATATCGATAAACTCCGCCCGTGAGAGCACCCGCACATCTTCCGGCAGCAAAGCCCGCATCTGCCGCACCAAGGGATCCGGATCCACCCCCGGCTGAAGCTGCACCACGCCGATATCCACCAGGCCGCGCCCCCGCTGCGGAAAAATGCGCAGGAAATTGAGATCGCTGGTGAGGATGGTGCCGTCGGCTCCGAAGGTGGCCCCCATCTCAAACAGGCCCCCCACCCGGACGCGGCGGTTTCCCACCTCAGTAACCACCTCTCGCCCGGACTCAAACCACTCTGGGATGGGGCCAAACTCGCTGCGGGAGCGGCGGTCAAAAAGCACCACGTCCGCCTTTTTGATCTCTTCCAGCTCGTCCGGCGTCAGTTCCGGCAAGTCCAACAGATCAGCCGAGGGATCCACTCCTACCACAAAAATGCTGCGGGTACGGCGGGTCTCTGGGTTTTTCCAGAGGGCAAAGCCCACATAGACAGGCGAGATGGCCCGCACCCCCTCAAAGCCCAAAGCCTGATAGAGTCGCCGCTGGGAGAAGGTGTTCATGGCAATCAGGGCGTTGGACTGAGGGCTGACCAGGAAGATCTCTCCCTTCAGGGCCACGTGGAAGCGGATGGCACTTTCCAGCAAGCTATCCTGGAAGCCCAACTGCATGAACATCAAGATGCAAGCAAAGGCAATGCCCGCCAGGGCCACCAGCAGGCGGATCTTCTCCCGCGTCAACTGCAGCCAGGCCAACGGGATCCGGCGCGCGATAAAAGCCACACTGAACAGGCTGTACATGGGCTGAGCCTACCCCTCGACATCGATGGCCACATTCACCTGCAGGTTGGTCAGGCCAGCCACGCGGGCGCTGCTCTCCGGATCCAGGCGGATATACACTTCCACCACGCGGGCATCCACATCGGCAGCTGGGTCGGTGTTGAGCACATCTTTCTTGCCAATCTGCAGGCCCACCCGCTCCACTCGGCCCTGCAGGGTTTCTGGCAGAGCGCGGTTGCTAATGGTGGCCTGCTGGCCTGGCCGAACCCGCAAGATGTCTGTTTCGTAGACCTCGGCCACCACCATCATTTGGTCAGTGTTGCCCAGCTCGAGAATGCCCTCGCCGGCGGGGATGACCTCTCCAGGGCGGGTGTGGATCTTGAGCACCTGTCCAGCACGGGGAGCGCGGATGAGGGTGCGCTCTAGGCGAGCTTCTGCCAGTTCCAGGTTGCGGACCAGGGATCCCAGTTGGACTTGGGCTTGGGCCAAACTCAGCCCCGCCTCGGCAGCTTGGACTTGGGCTTGGGCATTGAGCAGATCCCGCTCACGGGCCAGGCGCAGTTGGCTCAGGGTGGCTTCGGCAGCCCGCAAGTCCTCCTGTCGTTGCCGCACCAGCAGCCGGCGTTGATCCAGCTCTTGTTGCGAGATTGCTCCTTCCTGCCAGAGCTCCTGAAAGCGGGCCAGATTGGCCTCGGCATCGGCCAGTTCTGCCCGGATACGTTCCACCACCGCTTCCTGGGAGCGGATTTGCATCTGTTGCGGCTCGTCCAGACGGCTGAGGCGGGTGCGTGCCTCTTGGATTTGGGCCTGACTGAAACGGGTCTCGGCCTGCAACCGGGCGCGGGCCTCTTGAAGTTGGGCGGCAGCGTACTCTCGCTCCGCCAACCGCTCGGCGTAGCTTTCCAAGCGGGCCAGCACTTGGCCTGCCACCACGCGATCCCCCTCGGCCACCAGCAGCTCTCCCAGCCGTTCTCCGGGGGAACCGGCAATGCGCAGCACTTCCCCCTCCGGCTCCAGGCGACCCAAAGCACCAACTTGCGGAGGCAGCCGCATTTCCACCGTTGCCTCTGCACTTCCCGATACCGACTGTGTGGCTCCCTGTTGGCTCAATCCCAGCCATACCAGACCGGCACAACCAAGCAGCCCGACTCCTGCCAGCGACCAAAGCGCTCGTGGGTTCATGGCCTTTTACCCGCTGTGGCTTTGCAGACGACAAACGCCGCCTCTTTTTCTTAAATAAGTGTAAAGTTTTTGGGATGAAAATGTCCAGCTGTATTCTGTGTTGCTTGTGCTCATCGTATTTTCACCCCCTGTGGGTTCCCCAAGGTGCCGGCAGATCACGGCAACCGGTGGGGCGCAGCCTACCTAGCTCTGGGGATTCCTGATATGATGTGGCCTGTTCGAACCTGTTTGTAGTCAGCAGAACGCAGTCCTTTTTTTGGAGTGTGGCGGTTTTAGGAGTGGGGTGGAGTTGCGATGGTGGAAACAGTTGGAGGAGGGGATCCCATCCCGCCGTTGCCGGTTCGGTCTCAGCCTCCGCCCCTGCATTTGGATCCCCTAGATCCCTTGCTGTCCACCTATCACTTTGTGGGCATTGGTGGAGTGGGGATGTCGGCCCTGGCCTATATCCTGGCTAAACAAGGGTTTCGCGTTTCCGGATCCGACATTGTCGCCAATGGCCGTACCCGCCGCCTGGAAGCTTTGGGGGTGCGCTTCTTTCAGGGCCACAGCTTGGAGGGGTTGGTCGGGGATCCCCAGGTGGTCTATTCCAGCGCCATTCGCCCCACCAATCCAGAATTGGCTGCTGCCCTGGGCAAGGGATTGACGGTTTGGCACCGGGCAGACTTGTTGGCGGCTCTGTTTAACCGTCGCTCTGGCATTGGGGTGGCCGGCACTCACGGCAAAACCACCACCAGCAGCATGATCGGCTATGTATTGCTCTCGGCGGGCTGGGATCCCACCTTGATTATCGGCGGGGAAGTGGATGCCTGGGATGGCAATGCCCGTCTGGGCAAGGGGGAGTATTGGGTGGCCGAGGTGGATGAGTCGGATGGATCCCTGGTGCGGCTCTATCCCAAGATTGGGGTGATCACCAACATTGAGCTGGATCACCCCGATCACTACGCCGATTTGGGGCAGGTGATCCGGGCTTTTCAACAGTATGGGCAGCAAAGCCAAACCCTGGTGGCCTGTCTGGACTGTCCCAACGTGGCGGCTCACCTGAGGGTGGATGTGGGCTACAGCCTGACCGGTCATCCCCAAGCCCAGTACCAAGCCCGTCAGATCCTCTACACTGCCAATTCCACCTGCGCTGAGATCTGGGAAAAGGGATCCCTCCTCGGACAGCTTCGCCTACAGGTGTTGGGATCCCACAACCTCAGCAATGCCCTGGCGGCGGTTGCCGTGGGGCGACAGTTGGGCTTGGAGTTTGCGGTGATTGCCTCAGCTTTGGCGCAATTTCGGGGGGCGCATCGCCGCTTTGAGCACAAGGGGGAAGTGGGTGGAGTCACCTTTATCGACGACTATGCCCATCATCCCAGCGAGATTCGAGCCACCCTGCAGGCAGCACGGCTACAGCAGCGGCGGGTGGTGGCCGTGTTTCAGCCTCATCGCCACAGCCGTTTGGCTGCCTTGTTCCAGGATTTTGCCCGCTGCTTTGGGGAGGCGGACGTGGTGGTGATCGTGCCTACGTATGGAGCGGGAGAGCCGGCGCCTGAGGGTTCCGACAACAGCTTGCGCTTGGCCGTGGCGGTGGCGGAGCACCATCCCCATGTGCGCTATGTGTTGTCTTTGCCGCGATTGCCGGAGGTGTTGCCGTCCGTCCTGCAGCCTGGAGATCTCGCCGTTTTTTTGGGCGCAGGCGATCTGAATCAGCAGATAATCGCTACGATGCGGGCATATGCGGCTCAGGTGAGGGAACAGCCTGGGCAAGCCAAAAATCCAAACTTCAGCTGAAAAGATAGCTGCTTCTGAGGTATTGAATCATGACGACGGCTCCGGTGGTGCCTCAGCGGGACGGTTCCTGTGAGTCTGAGGCGGCAAGTCTTACCGCTGAAGACAGGCTTCTCCCCCGCGGGCCGGCGGCTCTGCTATCTGGGCGGATTCAATCGGGGATCCCGTTGGCTCCTCTGACCACCTTTCGCGTGGGCGGCAAAGCGGAGTGGTATTGTGAGCCCCGTAGCCACCTGGAGCTGCAGCAGTGTTTGGCTTGGGCGCGAGCAGAAGGGATCCCCACGACGCTGCTGGGGGCAGGCAGCAATCTGCTCATCAGCGATGCCGGGTTGAAGGGGCTGGTGATCGGCACTCGCCGTTTGCGCGGGATCCAACTGCTAGAAGGGGGGAGAATTTGGGCCGCTGCCGGAGAGCCTTTGGTCAATCTGGCGCGGGCAGCCGCCAAGCAAGGCTGGAGCGGTTTGGAGTGGGCCATCGGGATCCCGGGCACCCTGGGGGGAGCCGTGGTGATGAATGCGGGTGCCCACGGACGCGCCATGGCGGATGTGCTGGTGGAAGTGCAGATTTTGGACGAGGAACAAGAGCCCTGCCGCCTAGAACCTGCCGATCTGCAATTTGGCTATCGCCGCTCTCGCCTACAGGACTCCCCCTGGACGGTGACAGGAGCGACGCTGCAGTTGATCCCAAGCAGGGATCCGTCCCAGGTGCAGTGGGAAACCCAGCGCTACCTCAACCAACGCCTAAGCTCTCAGCCCTATCATTTGCCCAGTTGTGGCAGCGTCTTTCGCAACCCAGAGTCTCACCCTGCCGGCTGGCTAATCGAGCAGGTCGGCTTGAAGGGGTACCGCATGGGTGGGGCCCAAATTTCAGAGCGCCATGCCAACTTCATCCTCAATTGCCATCAGGCGAGTGCCAAGGACATTTACCGCTTGATTCGCTTGGCGCAGGAAAAGGTCTATCAGCAATGGTCGGTGCTTTTGGAGCCAGAAGTGCGCATTCTGGGATCCTTTGAGGATTAGAAGAGCATCGGCTGGGCAATTTGGCCTGCTTTCTTTTGATGACTTTGATAATTTCGATGATTCTGCTCTTAAACTGTTCTTACCAGCTTAGATGCTCGTCGATTCTTTCCTATCGGCTTATGAGTCAAGATGTAGCCACCTTACGTCGTTTAATTCGACGGCTCAATCAGTCCCACACCACTGCGGAAGAACGCCGCTATTTGGTGGAGATCGGCAGCCTGGCTGCTTTGCTCACCCCAGAAGAGGCTGCCGCTTTGGCCCAAGATCCCAAGCAACTCACCGCCGAGCAGCACTATCGCATTTGGGACTGGGTGCATCGCTGGGAACGGGAGCACCGCCACGAAGATCTGGACTGGGATCCCTCTCTAGACCGACACAACGACTAGAACTCGAAAGAATCCCGTCCCGCTATCACGAACAAATCCCGGCCAGAGTCTAAGACAAAAGCCATCTCCAAGTCTCATTTTTGAACAGGATCCACACCCCCAAACCCACCAGAATCCAGGGCACCCAGTGTTCTGTCCGTTCCGTTAAAACCTTCGCCACTGCAGGCTGCATCGTCAGTTTTTGAGCCACTGCAAACCACAATCCCTTCATCAGAAAAAAGATCGTGGAAAAAAGGGCCAACTGAGGAGGGGTGCTGCCGGCAAACAGAGGAACGTACAGGCTGACATTATCTCCGCCGTTGGCAAAGGTGAAGAGCATGGACATCAGAACTGGCGGGGACAAAAGGATCGGCCAAGCCTTTTGGGTTGGGCGCTCTCGCAACTCTTCCAACTCTTTTTCCAAGGTTTCTTCAGGTTCAGGTCGCCACAATTTCCAACCACCCACAGCAATCGGGATCAACCCCAGCAGCCCAATCGCAGGTGGCGGCAACAGCAGGCCCCCCAGGTATCCCAGAGAGCTGAGCAGGATCAACCCTGCCAAGCCCAAGTAGCCCCCCAGCCAAATGTGCCAGCCCTTCCACAGGGGTTGCAGCTGCGCCTGGGCAAACAACAGAACCAGCAAGAAAAAGTCGTCGATATGGGTGGCAACAAAAGCGAGGATCCCTTCGACTAAAGTTGCCCAGAAAATTGCCAGCGGCATAGGGTTAAGAAATGGGGAAGATGGCGCTGATATCGACGAGGTGAAACTGAAGCAGCCCAACAATTGCCGAAGTATAGGCGGTAGAAGAAGCCAGCCCAATCATGAGATCACGTTTCACATTGCGAGGTTTTTCGCTTTTCTCGACGACATCCGTAGCGCCAAACTGCATCATGAGAATGCCCATCAAGTTGGAGAGCCAGTACCCCACGAGGGTTCCGCCCAAAAACCACTGTGGCTACCACAGGCTACACAGGTAGCCCAACCCATAGGCAATCGGCAGGTTGAAAAACAAGTCATTCCACCAGGAAAGGGGAGACAGCATAAACCCCAAAATCAGTAAAATGCCACCTCGGAGCTTCTTCCCCATAGGTCTTGCTCTCCAGCGTTACGTCCTCACAATCTTAGCTTCACATTGCTTCATGAAAACCCAAAAACAATGTCTGGCTCTCCACCTGGGAGTGTGGCACGGCCTCTTCTCCAACTATCGACCCACCGCCGGCGGCTGGGAGCTGGGGGGCCAAAAGCGCAGCCTCATCACCTTTGAGGCCTTGGCTCCATCCTCTTCTTCAGGAAGTCCGGCGGCAGGGATCGCGATCCGCCAAACCAACGCCTACTACCCCCTGGAGGGATCCCCTAACCCAACAAGCCGCCAGAGCTGGGTTTACCGAGATTTCTCGCCCGGACTGCGCTTTTTCCCCGATGGCTCCTTTTCTAACGGGCGGCTGCAGCTGGCGCCGTTTAGTGATTTTGCCGTCGAGCAGGGCTTTCTCTGGGGGGATCGCAAGGCGCGGCTGGTGCAACAGTGGGATGCCCAAGGTCGTCTGGTAGAGGTAACCGCGATCCTGGAGCGGCGCGGCCAAGCTTTGGATCCCGTTGCAGACTGTGCACCCCTGAGCAGAGAGCAGCTGAGAGCCTGCCTCCAGGGGAGATGGCGGGGGATCGCCCAGAGCTTTGCGGTTGCCGAGGGCCGGTTTGCCGAAACCGAGATGGACTGCTCGGGGGCAGAGTGGTTGAGCAACTGGGATCCCTTGCCTGGGGGGCTGTGGATTGGCGGGCCGGATCCCTTGCCCATCCCCACTGCCCAGCGGGATCGCAGCTTTTCGGTAAGCCTGAGCTGGTTTCCGCAGCCGGAAGACTGCCATTGTCTCTTGTGTTTGATCCGGGACTACGATGCCCGCGGTGCTTGGCAGCGGGTTACGCTGATCCGGGCGCAGAAGGATCCTGGTTGAGGAAGGCGCAAACCTGGGCAAACACCGTTTCCCGCTCGCAGTCCAAAGTGAGGATGTGGTCGGAGTGCTCCAGCCAATGCAAGATCTTCTCCTCGGATCCCAGCTCTTGATAGAGCCACGCTGCCTGTTCAGGATCCACTACTGTATCTTGGCGAGATTGCAGGATCAGAGTGGGAACCCGGATGCCGGCCACCTCTCCCTTGACCCGCTCGATCAGCTCGAGGGCGCTGCGCACCGCCGACAGATTGAAGCTGCGAAAATAGGCTACCTTTTCCGCCAAAGCGCGGACATCCCCGTCCCGAATGGGCAGATGGAAGCGGGGGACATCCTCCAACAACCACCCCAGGCTGTTCAGGTACTGCTCTGGGCGAAAAAGATAGTACCAGTGGTGGCGAATGGCGAAAAACGGCGCCAGCAGCACCAATTTGTAAACAGGATGGGCAAAAGCCAGGTGCAAAGCCAGCAGACAGCCGGTGGAAAAGCCCACCAAGGAAACGCGCGGGTACTCCTGCCGCAAAGCCAGGTAATGCTCCAAAGCCCGCCCGTACCACTCCGTCCAGCGGGAAGGGGGCATGCGATGGGCCGGGCGGTCATGGCCAGGATAGTTAAATCCCTGCACCGTCAAGCCAGCCGCCAACAGCCGCTCTGCCAGCCACTGCAACTCGTAAACACCGCCCCCCAATCCATGTAGCAGCAGACAGGCGTGTTCCCCTGCTCCTCGCCACAAAAAGGGTTCGTTACTCAACATAAAAAAATAAAACTCCGTTCCACTTCGCGACGGGATCCCTTGCTAGCCCAAGGTGATATCCAGCAACATCATCACCACAAACCCACTGATGACCCCAAAGGTGCCCTCCTGCTCTAACCCCTGCCGGTGGGACTCAGGGATGATCTCATCTGAGATGACAAACAACATCGCCCCTGCCGCAAAAGCCATGCCCCAGGGCAACAAGGGCTGCGCCAGAGAAACCACCGTTGCTCCCAGGATGCCGCCGATGGGCTCCACCAGCCCGGTCACCAGGGCAATGGCAAAAGCAAACCGCCGCGAATACCCCTGGCTTGCCAGCGACAAAGCCACCACCAGCCCCTCTGGAATGTTCTGCAAGCCGATCCCCAGCGCCAGCGCCAACCCATCGCTAACTTGGCCGGTGGCAAATCCCACCCCCACCGCCAAGCCTTCCGGGAAATTGTGCAGGGCAATGGCAATGATAAAAAGCCAAATCCGCTTCAAATGGGCGCGGTTCTCCCCTTCAACCCCTTTGAAAAAGTGCTCGTGGGGAAAAAAGCGGTGGGCACTCTCCAGGAAGATTGCCCCTAGCAGCAGGCCCGCCGCCATCGCCACCGCCGCTCCAAACTGGGAATACCCCAGCGCCATGGCTGCCTCGGTGCCCGGCACCAGCAGGGAAAAAGAGGTGGCCGCCAACATCACCCCACCCCCAAACCCCAGCAGGATCCCTTGTACCCTTTCGGAGAGCGAGGGAAGAAAAAGGGCCGGCAAAGCCCCCAGCCCCGTCGCCAAGCCGGCGATAAAGCTGGCCAGGGATCCCATCCCAATTGGATGCACAAGCCAATCTCCACAAAGGCCGAATGCTTTTCAATTCTCCTCCCTTTCCAACGTTGTGTGAACATTGCTAGCCCAAGCGGCATACGCGAGGTTCTAAAAATTAGCTTCTGTTGCCAGATTTTGTGTTTATGAGCAAGGTACACAAGAGCAAGTCTGAAGGCTCTATTCCCCAGTTGGAGCTTGCCATTTGAGGCAAGGTTTATTCCCAACAGTGGTAGATTGCGTGGGCGCAGAAGCATCCTAAGCAGCAATTTGACCAGGCTATACTTTAGTAAGGCGGGTCGACAAAAACTAAAGAAAACTAAAGTCAAGTCTGATGATGAGGAGTGAAAAAGCGATGCAGAAAAAAGCAGTTACAAACCTTTTGGCTTTGAGTCTAGGGGCGGCCTGTCTGGGGCTGACCGGCTGCGGTGGCGGCGGAAGCAGCGGGACGATATTGCCCACGCCGACACCTACACCGACCCCAACTCCAACACCCACCCCAACCCCGACGCCCACCCCCACCCCAACCCCGACACCTACGCCCACACCGGGTGCCCCGACTTTTACCAAGGCATTTAGCCCCACCTCGGTAGCTGCCGGCCCTACTGCCAAAACAACTCTGACCTACACGATCACCAACACAGCCGCTCTGCCGCTGACGGGTCTAGCCTTTTCCGATCCCCTGCCTGCCGGCTTGATCGTTGCCACTCCCAACAACCTCAACAACGGCTGTGGCGGGACGCTGGCAGCTGCACCAGGAGCAACTTCCATCTTGCTGGTCAACGGCTCATTGGCAGCCAACGCTAGCTGCACCATCAGCCTGGATCTTCAGGTTACAGCCACGACAGCGGGATCCCTGACCAGCCCCGCGGTAACCCTGAGCAGCAACCAAGCGCCTAATGCCACCGCTGCTGCTATCAACTTAACGGTAACGGTGCCAGCTCCCACCTTTACCATGGCCTTTGCTCCCAACCCGCTTGGCCCAATCGGCCCAGCTCCCGTTACCGGGAATGGAACTCTGACGTTTACAATAACCAACAACGCTGCCATTCCATTGACGGGCTTGGCCTTTAACCACACCTTGCCGGGAGCGCCGCCTTTAACCGTAGGGCCTGGTGCACCTCCTCCCTTACCTGCTTCCTGTGGTGCTGGAGCTACCCTCACAGCGTCGGTGGGTGGGAACACCATTCAATTCACCGGAGGACAAGTGGCTGTCGGCGCAACCTGCACAGTGACCATCCCTGTCCAAACGGGACCTCTGACCTCACCCGGCACCTACACCTACCCCAACTCCCCAGTAACATTGACCAACGCTCAGGCCGCCCCTGCCACAGCAGGACCGGTAACCTGGACGGTTGTGGTGAATTAGTCCTTCAAAAGCAGCTCGGCAATTTGAACGGCGTTGAGGGCTGCTCCTTTGCGGATCTGATCCCCGCACAGCCACAGCTCCAGGGCCTTGGGCTCGGAGATGTCCTGGCGGATGCGGCCCACCGCCACTTCATCCCTGCCGGCCACGTCGATGGGCATGGGGAAACGGTTTTGCTGCCAATCTTCAATGAGCACCACCCCAGGGGCCTGGGCCAGGATTTGCCGGGCTTTTTCCACAGGGAAGGGCTGTTCAAACTCTAGATTGAGGGCCTCGGCGTGGGTACGCAGCACCGGCACCCGCACACAGGTAGCTGTCAGCCGCAGGTTGGGGGATCCCATAATCTTGCGGGATTCGTTCACCATCTTCATCTCTTCCTGGCAGTAGCCGTTCTCTTGCAGGGGACTGTTGTGGAGGAAGAGGTTAAAGGCAATGGGGTAAGGGAACACCTGGGGCGGAAACGGCTGCCCCTGCAGGTAGGCGCGGGTTTGTTCTTGAAGTTCCTGCATGGCTCTGGCCCCAGCCCCGCTGGCGGATTGATAGGTAGCGGCCACCACTCGGCGCAGGGGGATGTGGCGATGCAGGGGGTAGATGGCCACGCACATTAGGATGGTGGTGCAGTTGGGATTGGCAATGATCCCTTGGTGACGGAAGGCTTCCTGGGGGTTGACCTCCGGCACCACTAGCGGAACATTGGGATCCAGGCGAAAGGCGCTGGAGTTGTCAATCAGCACCGCCCCCGCCTCGACGATGGGCTTGGCCCAGGCTTTGGAAACACTTGCTCCGGCAGAGGCCAGCACCAGATCCAGGCCCCGGAAGGCCGCTTCTGAAACTGGTTCCACCGGGATCCGCTCCCCCTTGAAGGTCAAATAAGTGCCCGCTGAACGGGGCGAGGCCAAAAGCTTGAGGTCGGCTACAGGAAAGTGGCGCTCTTCCAATAGCGTCAGCAGCTCCGTCCCTACTGCTCCTGTGGCCCCCAAGATGGCTACCCGTTGTTGCCGTGCCATGCTTTCTTGTCCTTAGGTTTTCCTAATTCTAGGGTTCCAGAGGTGGCTGTAATCGAGGCCAAAGCAGCCTGCACCTCTGCCAGCTCGACTTGATCGGTCAGCTCGGCCTGGCCGATGCGGCGGGGCAGAACGAAGCGAATCCGCCCCTGTTTGACTTTCTTGTCGGCCTGCATCGCCTGCAGCACTGCCTCCCAAGGGATCCCGGCCGGCCACCGGCTGGGCAGTCCTGCTTTTTCAATGAGGCGTCGTTGCCGCTCCGCCTCAGCAGCGCTCCACCACCCCAGGCGGCGGGCGATCTCCCCGGCAGCTACCATGCCGATGGCGACGGCTTCTCCGTGCAGGTAGCGGCGGTAGTGGGTGGCCGTTTCCAGGGCATGGCCGAGGGTATGGCCGTAGTTCAAGATGGCCCGCAGGCCCGCTTCTTTTTCGTCCTGCTGCACTACCCAGGCTTTGCACTCGGCAGAGCGCCGCAACAGATAGTGCAGATCGTCAGGGGCAAAGTCGGTGTAGCGGCTCAGTTGGGGTCGATCTTCCAAAAACTCAAATAGGTCGGCAGCCTGAATCACGCCGTATTTGATCACCTCTGCCAAAGCCGAGGTAAACTCCCGCTGGGGCAGAGTCTGCAATAGCGTTGGATCAATCCACACCAGGCGCGGCTGATAAAACGCCCCAATGAGGTTTTTCCCGCCAGGATGGTTGACACCGGTCTTGCCGCCGATGGCCGCATCCACCATGGCCAAAAGTGAGGTGGGCACCTGCACAAAAGGGATCCCGCGCAGCCAAGTGGCGGCGGCAAACCCCACCATGTCGCCAATGACCCCCCCTCCTAGAGCCACCAAGGTGGAGGAGCGCTCCAGGCCAAAGGCTAGGGCGGCGTCGTAGATCTTGGCCACCGAGCGCAGGGTTTTGTAGCGTTCGCCGGCAGGCAATAGGCAGAGGTGGGCGGCAAACCCCGCTTGTTGCAGCCCCTGCAGCAACTTCTCGGCAAAGTGTTTGGCAATGCCGGGATGGCTCACCACCAGAGCCTTGCCGGAAAGCCCTCTAGCTCGCATTTGGGATCCCAGCTGGATGAGGCTGTGGCCAGGGGGGCCTTCGGCAGACTGGAGGAGAATATCGTAGGAGCTGTGGGGAAGCTTGACAGGGATCAGATAGGGATCCATGCGTGTCGGTCCTGGGGGGCGGGATCCAGTGTGGCATGTTCTGCTCCCGTCTGCCTGCTGCAGGCATTGTCCTTGGGGTCTGAAAGCCCAGGGGATCCTGCTAGGGGTTGGGGTCAACTGGCTGCGGCTCCGACTGGGGAGTGAGGGTTTCCAAATCCGGCAGAGCTGTTCCCGCCGGCGAGGCCGAGTCTTCCTGGGCCAAGTCCTGCAGGGCGGCTTGGGCCGGCTGAAATTGCGGATCCAGCTCCAGACAGCGCTGCAAGCTGGCTTGGGCGGCTGCTCGCTGGCCGGCCCGCAGTTGAATCAGCCCCAGGGTATGCCAAAAGGCGGGCCGCTGGGGATCCAGGTGCGTGGCCTGTTGGGCGTCTGCCAGGGCAGGTTCCAGCTTCCCCAATTTCAAGGCTTCCCAGGCGCGGTTGTTGAGGGCCACAGCATCTTCTGGGGTGAGCTGCAAAACCCGCGAGTAGGCTTGCACAGCTTGTTCGGGATCCCTCAGCTCGCTGTAGATCAACCCCAGGGCAAACCAGCCCCAGGGATCCCGTTCGTTGAGGTGGATCATCTGCTGGCAGGCGGCACGGGCTTCTTCCAGCCGGCCCAGGCGCCGCAGGCCGGTGATCTGGCCAAACCAGCAGGCAGAACTGCCGGGACGCTGCTGCACCAAGCGCTGGAAATGCCGTAGGCTGGCCTCATATTGCCCCAGCTCCTGCTGAGCTACCGCCAAGGCATAGCGGGCTGGAAAGTGCTCCGGCTTGATCTTGAGGGCTTCCTCGAAGTGGATACAGGCTTCTTTCAGGTAGCCCAATTTCTGGAAGGCCACACCGCGGGCGTACCAGCTTTTGTAGTTGTCGGCATCGTAGCGCAGAGCGCGTTCTAGGGCCTTGCTGGCCAGCCGATACTGCCCCAAGCGCAGCAGGGCCACCCCCAAGTTGTGCAGGGTTATGGGATCCCGGCGACGCAGCCGCAGCGAGCGCTTGTAACACTCGACAGCCGAGCGCAGCCGGTGGCAGTGGAAGAGGGCATTGCCTTGGTAGCGCCAAACCCGCGCACTTCTGGGGTTGAGCTTCAAAACCCGCGCAAAACTAGCCGCTGCCGAGCTGGGCCGCCGCAGCCGTCGCAACACGATCCCACGGGCCAGCCAGGTGCGGGGCTGCTTGGGGTTGTGGCGCAGCGCTTTGTTCAGGCTGTTCAGGGCCAGCTTCGACCGCTTCAGTTGCAGCAGGCGGATGCCGCGGTTATGCCAGGCCAGAGCATCTTCCGGGTTGCTCTCCAGCACCTTGTCGTAGTTAACCACCGCCGACTTGTACTGCCCCAGGCGCCCCAGAATCAGGGCCAGGCGCAGCCGGGTTTCTTCGTCGTAGGGGTTGATGCTCAGGGATCCATTGTAGCTGTCCACCGCCTCGCGGTAGCGGGCCAGCTGCACCAGCACATCCCCACGGCGGCTCCAAGCCAGGGCGAAGTTGGGATCCATGTTCAGAGCCCGGTCGTAGGCGGCCAGGGCTTCCGTCAGGTTGCCGCGGCGACGCCAGTCTTCCCCCCGCTCGAATTGGATGTCGGCACTGTTCCACTGAAACAGCCGCTGAATGAACTGCAAAATGGCGATCTGACGCGCTCCTTCTTCTGGCGTGGCGGAGGGGGTTTCGCCTGTGGCAATGCGCAGGATGGCCATCTGGATGGCCCGCAAAAAGGCCTGAAATCCCCGCACCTCTTCATCTTCCAGGGACTCTTTCCCCTCACGGCGGCGGTATTGCAGCCGGAACCGCTGCAGATCCCCGGGGGCAGGGAAGCTGGGATCCAAAAAGTGCATTAGCTCCAAGGCGCGGTACTCAAACAGCACCGGATCCTCTTCTGAGCCAGTAAAATCCAGCAGGGGCGCCTCTTCCAGGGGGCGGGGTAGCTCAGTGGGGGTGTGCAGCAGCGTCAGCAGGCGCTGGTTTTGTCGTGCCGGGGCATGGGGAAACCCGCTGTACAGCTCATCCCTTGGCCAGGGATCGGCAACAAACTCTGGAGAGGCCACCACTCCCACCCAGCGGCATTGTTCGATGGCCAGTTGCAGCTCCAGCTTGCGGTTATCCCCCGGCTGCAGCATCCAGCGGTCAAACCAGACTTTGAAACCCTCGCGATCCAGCCGCTCCGCCAGTTGACGCGCCCACCGGGCTTGCTCTCGGTGGTAGCGCAAGAAAAGGTCGAACTTGTAATGCTCTGAAGACATGAACGCCCGCTCGCTGCTCTTCTCCAGCTTATCTTTGCGTTATCGCTGCGCGATGCTTTCACAAACGCAAACGCATTTGCTCCCCATCGGGTCTGGGGCAAGGAGCAAACCTGATGCTAGGCAACGCTTCCGCTCGATTGGTTCTGAATGGCGATGATGACCGGACAGCGATAGGCGATAGTTGGTGCAGGGCTTGAAAGGAGGGAGCACGTGCTGGGTGGAGTTTTGGCGATTGCGGCCGCGATTGGCTTGGTGGTCTTGCTGTTGGAAGCGATTCGATATCGCCGCTGGGGATCCGTTCGCCGCTGGCAACCGGCAGTGGGGCTGGGCTTGGTGGCCTTGGCGGCGCTGGGGTGCTGGCTGGGTCAGTTGCCGGATCTGATCCCCCTGGCTTTGTTGTTGGGGGGCCTGGTGGGGGTGGGTTTACTGGGGTTGAGTGGCTGCGGTCGGGCCGGGCAAGGGCTGGTGGTGCTGTTGCTCAGTTTGGCGGCCTGGCAAAGTCTGGCTATCGGCTCCCCCAGTCGCATCGGCATTGCGGAGCAGCATGGAATGCTCTTTCTGTGGGGCTGCGGCCTGGGGATGGGCTTGGTGGGGATCCCTTTGCTGGGGGTCTTGGCCGAAACAGAAGCCCTGTCCTTGCTGATGGCGCTGGGCCAGGGGTGGAGCGGCATTGCCGCCTTAACCTGGGGATCCCGCCTGCTGGAGATGGGATCCCAGCCGGATCTCCCTTGGCAGGTGCTGTTGCCGGTGGGGCTGGCCGCCCTCAGCTTGGTGGCAGGCACTGTGCCCCTCTTGACCGCCGCAGAAGACTCCCCCGGGCTGCTGTCGGCAGTGGGGCATGGGGTGGGGTGGCTGGTGGCGTTGGCGCTGGCCTTGGCCTTGACCCGCAACGGCCTATACCAGGATCCCTTCTGGGCCTTGCTCTACGGGGCAGGGGTGCTGCTCTCGTGGGCCTTGCTTGCCTTGGAGAACCAGACGGGACGGGGGATCCCTGCGCCAGGGGAACCTGCTCATGTCAGCGGGCCGGAGGCTTTAGCCGGTCGCGTCAGCGTTGCCGAGCAACAAGGACGGCTGCTCTGGCGGGCCTGTGTGGGCCTAACGCTGGTGGGCGGAGGAGCGCTGCTGGCGTTGCGGCTGGGGGGATCCTACGGGGCGGCCCTCTTGGGGCTGGGGTGTCTGGCTTTTCCCAGCCGTTGGGGGGCCATGGCCGCTTTGTTTTTGTCGGCCCGCCCTCTGCTGCAAAACCTGTTGCACCAGTTCAACCTGCAGGTTGCCGGGATCGACCTCACCCAACCCTATGTGTCGGCGGCGCTGTACCTGGGAATGGCGGCCATGGCGCTGGCGGCGCTCCTGCACTGGCTGTATGGGCCAGACAAACCCCTGCAGACGGGGATCGCTCTGACGCTGGCCAGCCTGGCTCTGCCGGTGGGGGTGGGCTACTTCATTCACGCTCAGCCGCAAGCGGCCTTCCTGTTGGGAGCCTTGACCACCGCCTTGATCCTGGCGGCGCTGCAGCCCATCCTCCTGCAGCAGGAGGGAAGAGGGGCGGAATCTCTGGGGATCCGAGGTTTGGGCCTGGCTGTGCTTGCCATTCTGGGATCCAACCTCAGCCGCGATTGGACGGTAACCGGCTTCCATGCCACCCGCCTGGAACGGGCGCTGGTGCTGGCCGGGGTGGTCGGGATCCTGGCGTTGATTCTCCTGCTCTGGCAAGGCTGGAGCCTATGGCACTCTGGGAGAATGCGCGCCCCCGCCCGCTGATGAAACCTGTTCCCCTGGGCACCCTCGGCACCTGGCAAGGGATCCTCGGCCCAGAACAAACCGCTGAGGCTCTGGGCAACCCCGGTGTGAAGGTGATCGGATCCCCGGCTTTGTTGACGTTGATCGAGCGGTGCGGCCACAACACCTTGCAGCCCTTCTACGAGCCGGAGGAAGCGGCGGTCGGGATCCGCTTTGCCTTGGAACATCGGTCGGCAGCGGTGGCGGGGGATCCCTTGCAGGTTCGGGCCGAAGTCGTGGCCGTGGAGGGGAGACGCATTCAGTTTCAGGTGGAGATCACCCAGCAGGAGCGGCTGGTGATGCAGGGATCCTACACCTGCCTGGTGGTCGATTTGCCCCGTTTTCTGGCCCGCTATGGATTGACCGCGGAGGATCCCAGTCGGTGCTCAAGCTGTTCGCGTTAGCGGGACGGAGTCCTTTGGGATTGCTGCTGGCCGTCTTTGTGGGAACTCTCTTGTTCTGGCCTCAACAGCTCATTCTGCGCTACCGCAAACCCTGGCAGGGCCCCCTTGCCTGGATCTGGAAATGGCACGGCTGGGGAGGCTGGGCCGTGCGGGGCAGCCGCCGTGGTTGGGAATGGCGTTGGGGATCCCTGCGCCTTCGCGGGCGTTGGCCGGTACAGCGGGGAGAACCTCGCTCCCTCGGAGATTGGCCGCGTTATTGGCCCTACCTGTGGAAGCTGGGCAAGCAACTTCGCATTCAATCCTGGCAAGGCGGCGTAGAAATTGGCTTTGCCGATCCAGCTTTGACGGGGCAATGCTTGGGACTAATCGCCGCTCTACCCCCTCAGTTGGCCCAACACCTGCGCTTGACCTTCGCTCGCATCGGTTGGCACGGATGGGGATCCCTGGTGATCCGGTTGCGCGGCTGGCAGGTGCTGGGGCTGGCCTTGAAACTGGGGTGGCTCGCCCTATCGCGCCATCGGAAGGGATCCCCAGCAAAAATAGCCCATGGGACAGCTGGCGTCAGGAGCAAAGCGCTGGGGGGGGAACTGCAGCGCTGACGCGGTCAGGCCGGCTGCAGCGCCGGGCAGCAATTCAACAGAGGCATGACCTACCCGCCTCCCCCTTCGCCCTGGCCGTTGGTAGGGGTGGGGGCAGGTGCTGCAGGGATAATCGGCGGCACAATGTACTGGCGCAGGCAGCGTCGCTGCAGACAACTGCAAAACCAGATCCAAGCTTTGCAAGCTCCTGTTGTGGCGGCTCCTCGCGCTCTTCTGGCTCTTTCGGCTCCTCCTCCCGCCCTTCATCGGGGGGCAGCTCTTCTCGCCACTCTTCGGGCGGCTCCTCCCGTCGTTGCTAGACGAACTCAGAGGACAATCCCTTTCACGACAACAGAAGAGATCCCGGAGCTGTTCTGCTTAAGACCTAGGGAGTCGGTGTGGCAGAGGGGATGCGCAGCTCCACAGCCGTATCCAGGCGAGAGCGTGGGGGTGGGGCTTCTCCCTGAGCCAGTTCTAGGTACTGGGCCAGCGGGTGATGCTCCTTCCAGCGGGATCCCACCTCAGCAGCCATCTGGGTGACTTGGATTTGATAAAGCTGGGCCAGCTCGGCAGCATTGAGGTTGCTCCGCTCCACCTGATCGCGACTGGCCTCGGCCAGGATATCTACCACAAGGTTGCCTTGCTCATCAAACCGCCACAGTTCCAGGCGGCTGCGGGAACGCAGGCTCAGCTCCGTTGGCGAAGCTGGTCGAGTGAGGACATCGACGCGGGCGATGACGATGGCTTCCAGGCCCAGGTAATCGAAAAATTGGCCCACCGCCTCCGGCTTGCGGCGATCCCACTCAAACAGCTCGTAGATGGGCCAGCCCACCTTCTGCAAAATGGGCTGAATGCGACGGTTGTCCAGGGGCACCACCTTCTCGCCGTTGGGGATCAAGCCCAGACGCACCGCCTCTATGGCCAGGCGCTGGCCCAACAGTTGGGTATGCTCCAACCCTCCCACCCCCAAAATGCCAAGGCGACGGCGGGGTTGAGGCCGAATGGGCACCTGCAAAACCACATCCACAGGGGTGGTCAGGCCCGCTTGCAGGAGGATCTCCTGCTCTGCCTTTTCATAGTCGGGGTGCCACACCGTCAACATCCGGCGCCCGGCTGGGGCATGGTCTAGCTCAAAAGCGCCCCGCTCATCGGTTTGAATCGGCTGATTGGGGTTCTCCATGCCCTCCAACTGCACCTGTGCCCCCGCCACAGGTTGCCCCACGCTGTTGCTCACCTGCCCCACCAGCCGTGCTGTTCCCTGGGGCTGCCCTCTGTTTTGGGAGGGAAACAACGGCGTCAACCGCGGAATGGGGGTGGCCGGAGCCTGAGCCAGCGCTCCTGAAGCCAGTGCCAGCCAGCCGCAGAGGGCCAGACTGCCTGTTCGCGAGAGCGTTGCGTAGCGATAGCTAATCCTGTGCCGGAGAGGATGAAAGAAGAAAAAAGGCATGGCGAAGGTTGCATCCGGTAGTAGCAGTCGGTTCTATTCTGCTCCGCACCCCTGACGCGAACAGGGCAAGATCCTGCTGCAGGGATCCTCACCCAGAAAAGGGGTTGTTGGTTTGCCATTGTTGGACAAACACCGGCACCATGTTGCGCACCTGCAGCCGAAATAGGCCCGCTGCCGCATCTTCAAACATCGGATCCCCGCCCACATCATCCCGCCCATAGGCTTCGTAGTAGCGAGCCCGATCCCCAGGCCGATCCCTCTGCAAGTCCACCACCACCACCACCCCGCGGCTGCGCAACTGGTTGGGGGTAAAGTTGGGAATTTCCACCGGCACCGTCGGGGCCACAAAGCGCAAGGCCGTATTCAATAGAGAGTTGCCCTGGCGGTTGTATTCCCGCGAGATCTGCATCTGGGTCAAGAGGATGTAGCGCAATCCCAGGGCATCCCCGATCACCTTCAGCTTGGCCAGGTCGGGGGTGTAGCGCTCATCCCGATCCAACACAGTCAGGCCCTGGGTGAGGGGCAGCAGCGGCTCAAACCGGGGATCCGGCCCCAAAGGCCCCTTCAAGAGCAGTACCGGTCGCTGCGGCTGCAACTCCTTCAGAGCCATGCTGAGGTGGCGGGCCAGCTCATCCGAGTAAACGGGTTCATCCGGCAAAAGGCCAATGCCCTCCGGCCGGCGGGTCGGTTCCCCTGGCGGCAGGCGAATATCCTGAGTGGAGACAAAGCCAGCCCGGACTTCCACCTGGGTGCTGGTCAGGGGAAAACCTGGTACCTCCACATCCACCAAATACAGGCCAGCCGGCAGTTCCGGCAGCACATAAGTGCCGTCGGCAGCAATGCGGACGGTTTGCCTGGGTTGGGTTGGCGTGGCGGCCAAGTGCAAAACCCCGGTCTGAACGGGTTGGCCGGCAATATCCAGCACCCGCCCGGTCACCACACCGCGGTTGCCTGGAGAGGGGACTCCCCCGTTCAGGACCTCTGTCCCGCCGTCGCCAACTTGAGCCTGAATATCCTGCAAACGGCGCAAGGCCGGGATCCCTGCTGCCACCACCCACAGATCCCGCTCCCCCAGCATCACCAGACCCGTCGGCTGTCCCTGCAGCCGCAGCGAGGCCACCAATCGCCCCGTCTGTAAATCCACCAGCTGCAGGCGGTCGCTATCGCGGGAGGTCACGTAAGCCCAACGTCCATCAGGGGAAAGGGCCAGCCGCGTCGGTCGCCAATCCAGGCCAACCCGCTGCAGGGCCTCGCCGCTGCGGCTCAGATCCAGCACCGTCAGGTCTTGGCTGCCGGAGTTGAGCACCACCAAGCGTTGCCGTTCGGCATCCAGGGCCATGGCTTCCGGAGTATGACCGCCCCGCCAACGGGCCAACAACTCCCCATTATCTGGGTTGACCACCAGCAAACTGAGGGGATCCTCCCCGGCTAGACCCACAAACAGGGATCCCCGCTCCGCATCGTAGGCCAGCGCCAAAGGGGGGCCGGGCATCGGCAAATTGCGGGCTTGCGGCTGCTCTGAGGGGTCGCTTTGGCGTTTGTGCTCCGCACCGCTGCTGCGAAGGGGAGCAGCCATCACCGCCAAACTCTGGGCAGAGGGCAGGGAGGCAAAAACCCGCCCTGTGGCCGCATCCACGGCAATATCCAAAACTCCTGCCGGCAACCCATAAGCCTGAATCAGCTCCCCCGTCAGCAGATCGAGGGCCACCAGCCCAGGGGCATTGGGGCCAGAGGCGTAGACCACCTGCCGTGCCTCATCCACCCGCACCACACTGGGAGCAAACCCCACCGCCACCTGCCACAGGGGATCCCCGCTGGCCCCATCCAGCAGGGTCACGGCCTGCTCCTCCAACAGCCCAACCGCAACCCAGCCCCGATCCGGTACCCCATCGATGCGATCGGCAGAGCTGCGCAACGGCAAAAGCCAATCCCCCTCTGTCCTCAGGCCGTTCCCGTCCGTCGAAAAGTTCTCCACCGCAGAGGAGGAGCCTGCTGCCGGCAAAGGGATCCCTTGCCCCAACACAGGGGATCCCAGCCCCAGCACACCACTCAGCACAACCAGCCATTGCCACCGCATGGCCTTCTCCACCCCACAGTCGCGCCTGCTTTGACTCAGGAGATCCTTGCCCAACCAGCATAGCCAACCCGACTGTCCGCTCGCTGTCAGCAAACCCAAACACATTTTGACAGGTTGCCCAGACGAACATAGAATGGATATTCGCTGGTTTTGTCAGGATCAACCATGAAGGTACGGCCTTCCGTCCGTCGGATCTGCGAAAAATGCCGGGTCATCCGCCGCCACGGTCGGGTGATGGTCATTTGTTCTTCCAACCCCAAGCACAAGCAGCGGCAGGGCTAGAGGGTCGATGGTGGGTGGGTTCAGCCTGCAATGGGAGACAGAGGCAAAGGCTTCCGACACAACCGAGCAAAACGTTGGCTAGACCTCTCGGTGAGCATGGATCCCAAGACCGGCATCTCTACAGCAACATTTCTCTGAATGAGGATCCCATCTCAGGCAGGCAACTCAATCCTTACTGGGCAAGTGTGTTCGAGTTGGTTTGATTTGAAAGGTACCCCTGACTATGGCACGGATTGCGGGAGTTGACATCCCCCGAGAAAAGCGAGTGGAGATTGCCCTCACCTACATTTACGGCATTGGGCTAACCCGCTCCCGCCAAATTTTGGCGAAGACCGGCATTAATCCGGATACTCGTACCCGCGACCTCACCGACGCTGAGGTGGCCGCCCTGCGAACGGTGGTGGAGGGCGAATACCAGGTGGAAGGGGATCTGCGCCGCCAGGAGGCGATGAACATCAAGCGGCTGATCGACATCGGCACCTATCGAGGTCGTCGCCATCGCCTGGGTCTGCCCGTGCGTGGTCAGCGCACCCGCACCAACGCCCGCACCCGCAAGGGGGTCAGGAAGACGGTGGCCGGCAAGAAGAAAGCTCCTGCCAAGAAGTAGTCGCTCGGCTTTGCGCGGAAGGCAAAACTCTTCCACCATCCCGAATCCCAACCCCAAACAGTCGATTGCAAGGACACCTGGATCATGGCTCGGCAGCAACGGCGCGGACGTAAAGTCAAAAAGAACATCCCCAATGGGGTGGCCTACATTCAGTCCACCTTCAACAACACCATCGTCACCATCACGGATCCCAACGGCGATGTGGTGTCTTGGGCCTCGGCAGGTTCTACGGGCTTCAAAGGGGCCAAAAAGGGCACTCCCTTCGCCGCCCAAATGGCAGCAGAAAGTGCGGCGCGTCAAGCCATGGAGAACGGCATGCGCCAGATCGAAGTGATGGTCAGCGGGCCGGGAGCCGGTCGGGAAACTGCCATTCGCGCTCTACAGGCAACGGGCTTGGAAATTACCCTTATTCGAGATATTACCCCCATTCCCCACAACGGTTGCCGTCCCCCCAAGCGGCGGCGTGTCTAAAGGATCCCGCGTTGAGGGCCGGTCGAGCGTCTGTAGGAGTTTGCTCCAGAGCTACAGGTCTGCCCAAGCGTGAGATGACCTCGAAGTTTCATCAGTTCTCCAAACGGATGTCGAGCCAGACGGACGGGGCCACCATGACGATTCAAACCAGCCGAACCCTCTCCCACTCTCTGGGCAGCAGAGCGAGCGCAAGTGCTGTTGCCTATCAGACCGAGTGTGTCGAATCTCATCGGGATGATAACGGCGTTCACTACGGCAAATTTGCTCTGGGGCCACTGGAGCGCGGCCAAGGGATCACGGTGGGCAACGCTTTGCGGCGGGTGTTGCTCTCCAATCTGGAGGGGACGGCGGTGACTGCTGTACGCATTGCCGGGGTGACCCACGAGTTTTCCACGGTGCCGGGGGTGCGGGAAGACGTGATGGAGATCCTTCTAAACATGAAGGAGCTGGTGCTGCGCTCCAGTTCCCCCGAGACTCAGGTGGGCCGCTTGGTGGCTCAGGGGCCAGGGGAAGTTACTGCTGAGAAGCTGCAATTGCCCAGCGATGTGGAGGTGATCAACCCCCGTCACCACATTGCCACCCTGGCGGAAGGGGCGATTTTGGAAATGGAGTTCATGATTGGCCGGGGACATGGCTACCGCGCCGTCGATTACTCCGACAGCAAAGCGATGGCGATTGATTTTCTGCAGATCGACTCTGTCTTCATGCCGGTGCGCAAGGTGAACTACGCTGTGGAAGCAGCTCGGGTGGGCCAATTCCTGGAAAAAGATCGGCTAGTATTGGAAATCTGGACCAACGGCAGCCTCACCCCGCAAGAGGCCCTCAGCCAAGCGGCCCGCATTTTGGTGGGCTTGTTCGCACCGCTGCAGGAGGTCAGCTTCGATGCTCCTGTGCCGCCCAAGCCAGACGAGGACAACCAAAAAAACCAGATCCCCATCGAGGAGCTACAGCTCTCGGTACGGGCCTACAACTGTCTGAAGCGAGCTCAGATCAACACGGTGGCCGATCTGCTGCTCTATACCGAGGAAGATCTGCTGGAGATCAAAAACTTTGGCCAGAAGTCTGCCGAAGAGGTGGTGCAGGCTTTGAAAGCCCGCTTTGGTCTGACACTGCCCCGCACCCGCGAAAAAGGCAAGGCCTAGAGTTTAGGTTCCGTCTCAAGCATCTGCACCGCTAGCACAACCGCGTCAAAACGCAAGGATCCCCGAAGAGTGTAGGACACAAGACAGAGGTTACCATGCGCCACCGCCGTCGTACCCCCCACCTCAATAAGCCCGCCGACCAGCGCAAGGCCCTGATGCGGGCGCTGACCACGGCTCTGCTGCGGGAAGGGCGGATCACCACCACCAAAGCCCGCGCCAAAGCCATTCGGGCCACCACCGAGAAGATGATCACCCTGGCCAAAGAGGGATCCCTGGCGGCGCGGCGACAGGCGCTGGCCTACATCTACGACAAGGAGCTGGTGCGCTCCCTGTTTGAGCAGGCTCCTGAGCGCTACCGGGATCGGCCCGGTGGCTATACCCGCATCTTGCGCACCGTGCATCGGCGGGGGGATGGAGCAGAAATGGCGGTCATCGAGCTGGTGTAGCGGAAAGGGATCCATGCCGTACCGTCGCATTGCCCTGAGAATTCAGTACCTCGGCAGCAGGTTCTATGGCTGGCAGCGCCAGGCAGCCCGCCGTACCGTGCAAGGGGTGCTGGAGGAGGCGATTGCGTCGCGGGCGGGGCATCCGGTAACCCTCTATGGGGCCGGTCGCACCGATACGGGGGTTCATGCTGCAGGCCAGGTGGCCCACTTCGACACCACCTCCGGTATCCCTGCGGCGGAGTGGTCGAGGGTGCTGAACGACTGTCTGCCGGAAGATGTGGTAGTGCTGGCTTCTGCTCAAGTGCCTGACTCCTGGCACGCCCGCTTTTCGGCTCGCTGGCGCCGTTACCGCTACCTGATCCTGAACCGGGAGCGACCGGATGTGTTCTGGCGCCTCTTTAGCTGGCAAGTGCGTTGGCCTCTGCAGGTGGAGCCGATGGCGGAAGCCCTGAATTCCCTGCTGGGGGAGCACAGCTTGGAAGCCTTCCGGCGGCGGGGATCGGATCGGCCCCACTCGCGGGTACAGGTGCAGGAGGTGCTCTGCCAGCGGCTGGGGGACTTGATCAGCATCGAGGTGCAGGCCAGCGGCTTCCTCTACCGGATGATGCGGCTCTTGGTGGGATCCCTAGAGGTGGTGGGCCGGGGCCAGCTCAGCCCGGCACAGTTTGTCCACCTGTGGCAACACAACGACTGGAGCCAGATGCGCACCCGCTACAGCGCTCCTCCGCAAGGGCTGTGCCTGACGGATGTGGGCTATGCTGCGGATCCCTTCGGTCAACAGTTCGCCCACTCGCCGCCCTTTTGGGCCTTGCCCACAGAGCCTCCCTCCGCCCTCCGGTCGCCGGCTGCGTTGGCCCATTCCTGCGGTTGATCTGGGCGATCTCCAAGCTTGTCCTGATATGTTTCCTTGGCTGCCATGAACAAAACTCCCCTTCCCAACCCCGAGACTCTGGCGCCCCGCTGGTATCTGGTGGATGCTGCCAATCAGCGCCTGGGCCGCTTGGCCGCCGCTGTGGCCACCCTCTTGCGGGGTAAGCATAAACCGGACTTCACCCCTCACCTGGATACGGGGGACTATGTAATTGTGATCAACGCTGAGAAAGTGGTGGTCACTGGCAAAAAGCGCACCCAAAAGCTCTACCGCCGCCACTCTGGCCGTCCTGGCGGCATGAAAGTGGAAACCTTTGCCCAACTGCAGGCGCGCCTGCCGGAGCGGGTGGTGGAAAAAGCGGTCAAGGGAATGTTGCCCCACACCCGTTTGGGCCGGCGGCAATTCACCAAGCTGAAAGTTTATGTCGGGCCAAACCACCCTCATGAGGCCCAGCAGCCCCAAGTTTATCCCCTCAACACGATCCCAGGAGCCAAAGCATGACTCAAGCGAGCAGCCAACGAGCCGTTTATTGGGGAACGGGACGCCGCAAAACCGCCGTTGCCCGCGTGCGTTTGGTGCCCGGCACGGGCAAAATCATCATCAACGACAGGCCGGGAGACCAGTATCTGCAGTATCAAGAAGCCCTTCTGGCCAGTGTGAAGGGGCCGCTGGAGATCCTTGGTCTGGAAAACTCCTACGATATCCTAGTGCGAGCCCATGGCGGCGGCGTTCACGGCCAGGCGGATGCGATCAAGCTGGGGGTGGCGCGCGCCCTCTGCGAGGTGGATCCGGCCAATCGCGGCCCTTTGAAAGTCGAGGGTTATCTGAAACGGGATCCGCGCGCCGTGGAGCGGAAGAAATACGGCCTGCGCAAGGCCCGCAAGGCTCCCCAGTACTCGAAGCGCTAGGGATCCCTGCCGTTGTTTTTAGAGGAAGATGTTGATAGACAAGGGTATAGAAACAGGCCCAGAGGAGGAAAGGGTTATGCCCAAGAAAGGATTGCACCCGCAGTGGTATCCAGAAGCCAAAGTCATCTGCAACGGCGAAGTGGTGATGACGGTGGGATCCACCAAGCCGGAGCTCAAGGTGGATGTTTGGTCGGGCAACCATCCCTTTTTCACTGGCAGCCAGAAGATCATCGACAGCGAAGGCCGGGTGGAGAAGTTCATGCGCAAATACGGCATGAGCGGTGGCAAAAAGGCCAAGTAACCGAGTTTGCTGGATCTTCCCGGACTTGTAGACAAGCCTTCCCCCTCCAAAGCGATGGGCACTGTTTCGCTGTTGCTATGCAACGCTAATGTGAACGTGGCCTCAACCCCGCCAGAGGCGGGACAGGTGGTGCAGAGCGCTTTTCCCCACTACTACTGGATCCATGGCTTCTGCTCAACTGATCGATCAGCTTAAAAACGTCGAAGCCACCTTTCAGGAGCTGACGGTGCGTTTGGCAGATCCCGACGTGGCCACCGATCCGGCTGAGCTGCAGCGGATTGCCAAGGCCCGCTCCTCCTTGGAGGCGACTGTCCAAGCCTTTCACGACTGGCAAAAGCTGAATCGTGAGCTGAGGCAGACGGAAGAGCTCTTGCGGGAATCGGCCTCTGACCCAGAGCTGGAGGCGATGGCGAGAGCAGAACTGGAGCAACTGCGGGCCCGCCAGGAGCAATTGGAAGAGAAGCTTACCCTGCTGCTGCTGCCCCGGGATCCCAACGACGAGAAAAACATCATGTTGGAGATTCGCGCCGGCACGGGGGGAGAGGAGGCCGCTTTGTGGGCGGCAGATTTGGCCCGCATGTACACCCGCTACGCCGAAAAGCTGGGCTGGTCGGTGCGTCTGGCCAGCCTCTCGGAGGGGGATATGGGGGGCTACAAAGAAGCCATCCTGGAAATTCGCGGCGATCAGGTGTACAGCAAGCTCAAGTTTGAAGCCGGCGTGCATCGGGTGCAGCGGGTGCCTGTTACAGAAGCGCAGGGGCGTGTCCACACCTCGACGGCAACGGTGGCGGTGATGCCGGAAGTGGACGAGGTGGAGGTAGTGATCGACCCCAAAGACATCGAAATCAAAACGGCGCGCTCCGGGGGAGCAGGCGGCCAGAACGTCAACAAGGTGGAGACGGCGGTGGATCTCCTCCACAAGCCCACCGGGATCCGGGTGTTTTGTACCGAGGAGCGTTCCCAGCTGCAGAACCGCCAGCGGGCCATGCAGATTTTGCGGGCCAAACTCTACGAGATGAAGCTGCAGGAGCAACAGGCCTCCATTAGCTCTGCTCGGCGCATGCAGGTGGGAACGGGATCCCGCTCGGAAAAAATTCGCACCTACAACTACAAGGACAACCGCGTTACCGACCACCGCCTCAACCAGAATTTCCCTCTGCAGCCCATCTTGGATGGGGAGCTGGACGACTTGATCCAGGCTTGTATTGGCCTTTACCAAAAAGAGCTGTTGGCGGAGCTATCCTAGGCCAAGCTGAGTTACCGCCAGCGGATGGGATCCCTTCTCGAGGACCTTTCCTCTGCCGAGCTAGCGGTAGAATAAACACCCACGTCGAGTGCCTAAACCCCCATGCTGGCCGAATACCGCCAACACGCCGCTGCCCGCGAGGCCCAAGGGATCCCGCCGCTGCCCTTAAACGCTGCCCAGACCAGCCAGGTGTGCGAGCTCCTGAAGGCCCCGCCTGCTGGCGAAGAAGCCTTTTTGTTGCACCTCTTAACAGAGCGCGTCCCGCCGGGGGTCGATGAAGCCGCCTATGTGAAAGCGGGCTTTTTGGCCGCTGTGGCCAAGGAGGAGGTTGAATCCCCGTTGATCACTCCCCTGCGGGCGGTGGAGCTCTTGGGCACCATGCTGGGGGGCTACAACGTCCAGGTTTTGCTGGATCTGTTGCGGGATCCCCGGAGTGAGATTGCAGCGGCAGCAGCCCGCGCCCTCAGCCACACGCTGCTGATCTTCGATGCCTTTCACGATGTGCTGGAGCTGAGCCAATCCGGCAATGCCTATGCCCAGCAGGTGCTCCGGTCTTGGGCCAAGGGCGAATGGTTTACCGCCAAAGCTCCCCTGGCCGCAGCCATCACCGTGACGGTGTTCAAAGTTGCCGGCGAGATCAACACCGATGACCTTTCCCCCGCCGCCCACGCCACCACCCGCCCGGATATCCCCCTCCACGCCCAAGCCATGCTGGAGTCCCGCGCTCCGGGATCCCTGGCCGCCATTGCCGAGCTGAAGCGCCGTGGCCATCCGGTCGCCTTTGTGGGGGATGTGGTAGGCACGGGATCCTCCCGCAAATCCGCCCTCAACTCGCTGCTCTGGCACATCGGCCACGACATTCCCCATGTGCCCAACAAGCGGGCTGGGGGGGTGATCCTGGGGGGCACCATTGCGCCCATCTTCTTCAACACCGCCGAAGATGCCGGGGCCTTGCCCATCCAGTGCGATGTCTCCCGCCTGGAAACCGGCATGGTGGTTACCATTTGCCCCTACGAAGGCGTGATCCGCTCTGAGGCCGGCCAGGTTCTCTCCACCTTTTCCCTGCGGCCCGTGACCCTCCCCGACGAAGTGCGGGCGGGGGGACGTATTCCCCTGTTGATTGGCCGTGCCCTCACCGACAAAACCCGCCAAGCCTTGGGTTTGCCTCCCTCGACCTTGTTTATCCGCCCCACTCCACCGGCAGACACCGGCAAAGGCTATACCCTAGCGCAAAAAATCGTGGGCAAAGCCTGTGGGCTGCCAGGCGTGCGCCCGGGCACCAGTTGTGAGCCCCTCATTACCACGGTGGGATCCCAGGACACCACCGGCCCCATGACCCGCGATGAGCTGAAGGAGCTGGCCTGTCTGGGCTTCAACGCCGACCTAGTGCTGCAGAGCTTCTGCCACACCGCCGCCTATCCCAAGCCGGTGGACATCCAGATCCACAAAGAGCTGCCCGACTTTTTCGCTTCCCGCGGGGGCGTTGTCCTGCGTCCCGGCGATGGCATTATCCACTCCTGGCTGAATCGCATGTTGCTGCCCGACACCGTGGGCACAGGGGGCGACTCCCACACCCGCTTCCCCTTGGGGATCTCCTTCCCGGCAGGATCCGGTCTGGTGGCCTTTGCCGCCGCCATGGGGGTGATGCCCTTGGACATGCCGGAGTCGGTGCTGGTGCGCTTTACAGGTGAATTGCAGCCGGGGATCACCCTGCGGGACATTGTCCATGCCATCCCCTACGTGGCCATTCAGAGGGGCCTGTTGACCGTTGAGAAAAAAGGCAAGAAAAACGTCTTTGCCGGGCGCATCATGGAGATCGAGGGCCTGCCGGATCTGAAGGTGGAGCAAGCTTTTGAGTTTACCGATGCCTCGGCAGAGCGCAACTGTGCCGGCTGTACCATCAAGCTGAGCATCGAGACGGTCTCAGAATATCTGCGCTCCAACGTGGTGCTGCTGAAGAACATGATCGCCCGCGGCTATCAGGATGCGAGAACCTTGCTGCGGCGCATCGCCAAAATGGAAGCATGGCTGGCCAACCCCACCCTCCTGGAGGCGGATGCCGACGCCGAATACGCCGAAGTCATCGAAATTGACCTCAGCACCATCACCGAGCCAATTGTCTGTGCCCCCAACGATCCCGACAAGGTGATGACCCTGAGCGAAGTCCATGCCCAACACGCCGCCGGCAACCCCGATACGCCGATCAAGATTGACGAAGTTTTCATCGGCTCCTGCATGACCAACATCGGCCACTACCGCGCCGCCGCCAAAATCCTGGAAGGCCAAGGGCGGGCCAAGGTGCGCCAATTCTGGATCTGTCCGCCCACCCGCATGGATGAGGCACAACTGCGCTCGGAAGGCGTATACGGCATCTTTGCTGCCGCCGGGGCCAGAACAGAAATGCCGGGATGCAGCCTGTGTATGGGCAACCAAGCCCGCGTGGAAGACGGGGCCACCGTCATGTCCACCTCCACCCGCAACTTCAACAACCGCATGGGCAAAGACGCGCGGGTTTATCTGGGATCCGCCGAGCTGGCCGCCGCCTGCGCTCTCTTGGGCCGGATCCCGACCCCTGAGGAATATCGAGAGATCGTCTCCACCAAGATCCAGCCCTTTGCCGGCGAGCTGTACCGCTACCTCAACTTCCACGAGATCCCTGGCTTTGAGGACGAAGGACGGGTCATCCCGCGGCAGCACGTGGAGGAGCTGTCCAGGAGCCGTTCTTGAGCGAGAATAGGGGCTAGCTGCCCTGATAGCATGGCAGGGATCGCCCCATTGCCCTGGAGAAAGCTCAATGGCCCTGAATCCAAAGAGGATCCGCCGCATCCACCGCACCCTTGCCCCCATCCTGGCCTTGCCTTTGGTGGTAACGGTGCTAACGGGATCCCTGTATCAAATTGCCCGCCTTAACGAAAACTTCGACTACTACTGGCTGATCCAAATCCACAAAGGGCAGTGGGGCCCCCTCGATCTGCAAGCGGTTTACCCCTTCTTAAACGGACTGGGGCTGCTGGTGATGGTGGCCACCGGTCTCAGTATGTGGTTACCCACAAAACCCCATCGCCGCCCCAAACATACGGAGTCCTAGAGGGTTTTGGATAGATAAACCTGTAGGGTAAACACCTAAGAAACATTCCAGAAAACCCTACATTTCCCGGAACGGATTTGACTACACTAGAAGCATAGAGGTTTTGCTTGCACCTCTAAAGTTGAGCCCCAAAAGCTAAGCTCCAAACTCGAACTGGAAGTCAAAAAAGCAAAGTAATAGAGGAGGATGCTCTATGGCTCTTGTCCGCTGGGATCCATTTCGTGAAATTGACGAAATTCAACGGGAAATGAACCGGATGTTCGACCGGCTGATCCCTCGCACCACCGAGGCCGACGGCTTTGCCTTCATGCCGGCAGTGGAGATGCACGATGATCCCGAAACCATTACCCTGAAGCTGGAGCTGCCCGGCTTGAACCTCAACGACTTGGATATCCAAGCGACAGCCGAAGCGGTCTCCATTACCGGGGAACGGCGATTTGAGAAGCGCTCTGAAGACAAAGGGGTAACCCGGACTGAATTCCGTTATGGGCGCTTCCAACGGGTGATCCCACTGCCGAGCCGGATCAAACACGATCAGGTGAAAGCCGAATACAAAGATGGGATCCTCACCCTCACCTTGCCGAAGGCCGACTCTGAAAAAGCCCAAGTGGTTAAAGTGAGCGTTGTCTCCTGATGGGCGTAGCTGAAGCTGCTCTGAGGTTAGGCAATTTTCCATGAGGAAAAAAGATCCCATAGGGGTAGGCTCATCGCCTACCCTTTTTTAGTCCTTTTTTGCGTTTTGGTTTTTCAGCTTGCGCTCATTTCAAGCAGGAATAAATCGGGTTCGCTGCAGGGATCCCCAGCCTTCCCTAGCGAACTTAAACCGAACCCCATTTGACTTTTGCCCGCCGCTTTGGATAGGGTTTGAGTGCGCAACGGAGCCAAGGTTGAGAGCATGGCCAGCGTTACCTACGAACACGTTACCAAGCGCTACAGAGACACCACCGCCGTCCATGACCTGAACATCACCGTCGAAGACGGGGAATTTCTCGTCTTTGTCGGCCCCTCCGGCTGCGGCAAAACCACCTCCCTGCGCATGCTGGCCGGCTTGGAAGAAGTGAGCGCCGGCTCCATCTACATTGGCGATCGACGGGTGAACGATGTCCCCCCCAAGGATCGGGATATCGCCATGGTCTTCCAATCCTATGCCCTCTACCCCCACATGACCGTGGCCGAGAACATGGCCTTTGGCCTCAAGCTGCGCGGCCTGCCACGGGCGGAGATCGAAAGCCGGGTTAGGGGGGTGGCCAAGCGCCTTGGGATCGAACACCTGCTCAACCGCAAGCCCAAGGAACTTTCGGGTGGGCAACGGCAGCGGGTTGCCGTCGGGCGGGCCATCGTGCGCAATCCGGCGGTGTTTTTGATGGATGAGCCCCTCTCCAACTTGGATGCCAAGCTGCGGGTACAGGCGCGGGCCGAGATTAGCAAGTTGCACATGCAACTGGGCACCACCTTTATCTACGTTACCCACGACCAGGTGGAGGCCATGACCATGGGCAACCGCATCGCCGTCATGAAGGATGGCCGCCTGCAGCAGGTGGATACCCCCCACACCCTCTACACCCGCCCGGCCAACCTGTTTGTGGCCGGGTTCATCGGCAGCCCCGCCATGAATTTCTTCCAGGCCAAGCTGCGGGAGCAGGAGGGCACCCTCTGGATCGATACCGGCGCCTTCCGCGTGGCCATCCCGCCCCACCAGGCAGAGCCCTATTGGCAATACGTCGGCAAGTCGGTCATCTTCGGCATCCGCCCGGAAAACATCCACGATCCCCACTACCAACCCCCAGGGATCCAACCTGCCCCGGTGCGGGCTAAGGTCTCCGTCACCGAGCTGATCGGCCATGAAGTGATCCTCCATCTCAGCACCAGCGACCGAGAAGGGATCCTGGCCGAGCAGGAGTTTATGGCCCGCGTGGATCCCCGTACCCAGCTTCGGGTTAACCAGTGGGCAGAAGTGGTCTTCGACATGGATCGCTTCCACCTGTTCGATCCCGAAACCGAGCAGCGCCTAGGTTAAACCCTGGAATCGCTTTAGAATCCTAATCAGTCCTACAGAGGCAGGGATCCCTATGCCGGAGCAATCGACGTCCCGCTTGGTTCAGGCGCAGTTTGACGAATTTCCCTACCCGAATGTCCCGATTGAGCAGACGGTTACGGATAACTTCGCGCTTTTTGCCAACAGCCTCACCACCGCTTACTATCGCCGCAACCGCAAGGTGGTCAAACCCGAGGGCAAAGTGATGCTCAACGCCGGCTGTGGCTCCGGCTGGGAAACCCTTGTGCTGGCCACGGCCAATCCGGGTGCCACCTTCGTCGGGGTGGACATCTCGGCAGAATCCCTGAAAATGGCCCGGCAGCGCTTTGAGTTTCACCAGATTCCAGACGTGCGCTTCGAGGTGATGGACATCACCGACCTGCAAGCCTTGGGGGAGCAATTCGATTTCATCGCCTGCAACGACGTGCTCTACCTGCTGGACGATCCGGTGGCGGGGCTGAAAGGCATGCGCCAAGTCCTCAAACCGGACGGCATCATCCGCACCAATGTCCACAGCCTTTACCAGCGCCAGTTTATTTTCAACATGCAGGATGCCATGGAGCTGCTGGGGGTGATGGATGAGCCGGCTGCCAAAGCCGTTCCCATCCTCAGGGAGCTGATGGATGCCCTCCACGAGGGCAGCTTCGTCAAAAGCCACTGGCAGGGGGATGCCATCAAAACCACCAATGGGATCCTGGCCAACTTCCTGCTGCGCAGCGACAAAGGCTTTACCGTACCTCAGGTCTTTGAGATGCTCCGCCAGGCCGGGCTGGAGTTCATCAGTATGGTCAATTGGCAGCAGTGGAAGCTGGAGCGGGTCCTCACCAAGCCCGTTCCCTACGCCCTGCGGCAAATCAAAAAGCTCAGCCAGGAGGAGCTGCTGCACTTCATCGAGTTAATCTTTCCTAACCTGACCCGCCTGATCGACTTCTGGTGTGGCCACCCCACCGGGGCGACTTCTCCTCAACCCTTCAGCAGCGAGGAATGGAGAAATGGCTTGGTACAGGCGCATCCTCTGCTGCTGAGGCTCAACGCCAAGGCTGCCTTTGAGAATGCCATCCGCGACAATGGCCCGGTCAATATCAACGGCTGGCCCGGCTCCGAGGGCAACATCACCATCGATCCCTTCTCGGTGCGCTGGTTGATCGATGTTTTTGGAGAAGAGCCTGTTCCTGTACAGGCCCTGGCGGCCAAGGCGCTAGATCTCATGGATTGGACCCCCGAAGAGGCCTTTAACCAAGTGGTGGCCAATCTCAAGTTCCTGGAAGAGCGGCTGGTGGTGCTGTTGCACTCGCCCCTGCGTTAACAGGACTTGCTCCCTCAGGAGCTGTCCCACCTAAGGCTGGGATCCGGATCCCTCTGAGTCTGCTTTTGAGTCTGCTTTGAGTACCCTGATTTGCTCGGCCCGAATGGCTGCTGGGATCCCCCCTTCCGCATCGACGTTGACGGCGAACCGAACGGTGCCTTCCATTTCCACCACATCTCCCGGGAGCAGATCCAGCCAGCTGGCAGAGCGGCCAAGGCGGGTCACTTGAACATCCTCAGCAGGAACCACCGAGACCCACGTGCCCGCGTAGCGATCCAAGCTGGGGCTGACTTTTTCCAAGTTGACCCCAATCCAGCCCTCCTTGCGGTTGAGCAGCCGCACCGTCCCAGTTAGTTGGAAAGGCTGTGCTTCTTCCGCTAACTTGATTGGCTCGTAGAGAACCTCTGTATTTAAAGGCTGCAGCCGAGCCAACTCCACCCGCCACCCTTGAGCCTGGCGATAGAGGGTAACCTCCATAACTGCGCGCAGCCGACCCTCCGGCAAAGGCTCGTAGAAGCCCAACTGAGAGCGAAAAGGGCGAAACCGGGGATCCTCCCGATCCGGCTCTGTTAAAAATCGTTGCAGCTCCTCGGCAGTGAACTGGAAACGCAAAGTTGGCACCACCGCTTCTGGCTTCAGGATTGCCTCCACCCGGAAAATGGCCGTATTGCCCACCGCTTGAATGGGGGTGAGGGTAAACTCCTCCGCTGAGGGCCACGATTGATCCAAGGCCCCCGGAGGGATCCCTTTTAGCAGCCGCGGAGTGAGCAGGGCTTCTGCGGTGGCAAAATCGCGGGCATTGGCCGCCTGGACAAACTCCCGCAGCGTTTCTTCAGCCGTTTTGGCCTGCCAACAGCCCCCCAGAGGCAGCAAAGCCAGCACCAGGAAAAACCACGCTCTCACATCCACACCCTCCCCAATCTCCCTGCAGGTAACAGTCCTAGGGGTTCTCGGTTGGAGATGCAGAATTTTCACCGGGATCCGCTGCTTCTGTCTCTTCTGGGTTTTCCGACTGGGATCCCGAAGCAGCAGGTGGCTTATCCGGCTGCCACACTTCAATTCGCCAGCCGCGATCTTGCTGGTAGAGGGTGATCTTGACGCGGGAGGTTACCGTCTCTCCCTCCAGGCGCAGACCCACCAACTGAGGGGCCAACTGCTGATAGGTCGGATCCGCCAGATCCGGCTGGGTCAAATACTTGCGCAACGTCAAGGGATCCAGCCCCAGGCGCTGGGCCGCATCCTCCAGCGAGTCGGTGCCCTCCACCCAGACATAGGCCGTCTTCCCGGTCACCTCTTGGTTGCGCACCTGCACGTTCTCCCCCACCGTGCCCCAAATCGAAGGCAGGGATCCCGGCCGGAGGGCATTGCTGAAGCGCTCCGTCAGGTAGCTGTCTGCCGTGCCCCAGTCCCCCTTCTCGGTGGCTGCGATAAACGTTTTCACCACCTGGTCAGGAGCTTGCACAGGAGCTGCCTGTGTGCAGGCGATTACACTGCCCAAGGTAAAGATGAGAGCATAGGTACTGATGTATCGCGACATGAGTGTAACCTCGCAAAATGCACTGCCTCAGGGCAAGTTCGACAGATGTTAGCTGAGAAGGCAAAGGCGAATTATACAGCTTGAGCTCTGAGATGCGGCTGAAGAGATACCCAACCTGCCAAAACCTGGCCAGACAACTCCACAGACAACGGGCAGACAAGGGAGCCTCCAACTTTGCGCAGTGCTTCCTACACAATACTTAACCTAGACTTACCCAAGCTGACTCTCTAACGGGATCCTACAGGATGAAAACTATGATAGCATTTAGTGGTCCTCGGAAAGACTGTGGCTGCGGTTCCCTCATGTTGGTGAGAGTGGTGAGTTTATATGTTCAAAGATGATACTCATTCGGAATAGTTCCGGCACAGTTCTTATGTAATGAAGATTTCCCCAGACATAGGTTTTGGATCAAGAAAAATTTGAGCCTGCTCAGCAATGATTAAGGTGATTAGATGGCGAAGTCAAGAGCTCTTACCGGTACCTATTTTAGGTGGTCTAATCCTGTCCAGACTCTGAGTTAAATCTAGGTATAGAGAATGGTAGCTACATCTTTCGAAACAGGCTCAACCTGGAACACCCTTGGGATTAATCAAATTCGCATAGCGGCGACAGCTCCCACGTCCAAGGAAAGAAGAAATGCTTGGTCAGTAGCGCTTTACTACTGGAACCAAGGCGCTGACGTTGAACCAAATCATCTGCCTTGCTTATTAAATAGACTCCATTCGCTTTGGGTTCTAGGGGTCTCTTTCACTGTTATGGAAGAAGCAGTAAAGCTTCTGAACCAGCTAGAGCTAGACCCAGAGAAGTGGAGAGATATTCCCCCTCCCAACACAGAAGGTTACGAACTAGCATGGCGGATTGATTCTCCCTACTTTCAGCTAGAAGACGATTTTGGTCTGGCTCTTCCGTCTGTAGATCAGTACCTGTACTACCTAGCTCGTTGGATAGCTGAAAGGATAGCATTATGCTACCAACCTCAGGCGATGCCCTTCTGGCGCATTGCCGCAGCCATTTACCCAAAGGATTTACAAGCCCAAGCAGTCGTAGGTCTTGGATTATCCAGAGGTTTGCAGGTCGAAGGTATACATTACCTGAGGCAAAATCAAGCCCAAGCAACCACAAAAGCCATTAGAAAGTGGACTGAGGCTTGCTTTCAAGTATCTGTGAGTTTCTTTCGAGGAAAAACGGATAATCCAAAGCTATCAAGTCAAAAGAACTCAATAGAAGTTATTGATGTGCCATATGAAAACCACATCATGAGTCTGGAAGGCAGTCTGGATTCGGTCGTTACCCATTGTCATTTGGCCCAAGGAAGATGGTTTGAGGCGGAGATTGACTTTGTCAAGTCTTACCTAAAACCGGGAATGACATTTATAGATGTGGGGGCAAACGTAGGTTCATACACTCTTGTTGCGGCTCAGGCAGTAGGTTCTGAAGGAAAGGTAGTTGCATTTGAGCCGACTCAGGCTTGTGTGGAAATACTGAAACACAATGCAAACATGAATCAGCTACCACAAGTTACAGTAATCCCTTGTGCGCTGGATAGTGAGTCAGGAAAGGCATACTTCCTAGAAAGTGATAATAGCGCGTGTAATCGAGTAGTAAAAAGTCTAGTTGGAATAACTCATCCTGTAAAAACCGTTCAAAAAGTTACACTAGACGAATGGTGGCGCTCTCTGGAATGCCCCTCAGTTGATATGATCAAGGTGGATGTTTTTACCGACTCCTTTGACGTTATACGAGGTGGCCGAGAACTCATAAAGAGTTGTAGCCCCATCATTCAAGTAGAGGCAAAAGGTGATTTAGGATCTGCATCACGAGAAGTTTCTTCTTACTTATCAGAGCTAGGATATACTTTCTTTGCATATAACCCCGCTTTGAATGAGTTATCAATGGCTCGCAAACAAGCTCGCAACCTCTCGACTGTAAACTTAGTGGCGGTGCCGGAAGCTCGCTACGTGAACCTTAAGAGAGAGGGTATCTTAGAAGAAGGCTCATTCCCCTCCAAAGAGCTTGATCCAAGCCTGTCTTCTTTACTTTGATCCAAGCCTGTCTTCTTTACTTTGGGATCTGGTTGAGGAAAAGCAATGATCGTTGTTGATGGTGTTGCCCTACAGCCTAATTTAGAGACTCCACCCTCTATTACAAGTTTCTGGTGCAACGTCATAGGTGAGTGGGTAAGGCTTGGATATACTCGAGACTTTATAGTCTTAGTGAGAGAAAGCCAACGTATAGGTTTTCCAGGCGACACTGTTGTAGCCCTAATCCCTGATTACAGCTATGAGAATGCTGAGTCTGATCATATAGGTCTGCAAAGTGCCTGTGATCAAGTCAATGCATCCATTTTTATCTCAACTTTGTATACGTATCCCCTCAAAACCTCAAGCGTAGCTATGGTTTATAGTATGGACGAAGTTCAAGAGTTCTTACCAAGCTTAGCAGCACAGGAGAAACATAATACCATTTTGGCTGCATCGGCATTTATATGTCCTTCCAAGCGGGTGTCATCAGATTTAATGAGGAAATATCCAGGTATTTCTAGTGAAGATATTGAGGTTATCTACCCAGGTCTGCACAGTGACTTGATGCCATCGCCCCCTCTAAAGGTAAGAAAGTTTCGGGAAGAAAAAGACCTAACTCGTCCCTATATCATTTTTAGAGCGGGAACGGGGGAACGAAGAAAGATAGCTCTATTTGCTCTCTTGGATAGTGTAAGCGAATTAGTATCTGGACAAGTCCCTGAGCTTGTTTACCTATCAGTTGATGGAAGTAAAGTTGATGTGCCACTAGAATCTGTTATGGATTTATCCAAGCCAATTCGATCTCGAATCCATAACCTTAGGCTTTGTTCTGATGATTTACCACTGCTTTACACAGGAGCTGTTGGATTGTTTGAGATTGAACCTGAACTTGGAATGGGCAATTACGCTTTCGAGGCAATGAGATGCGGTTGCCCGGTCATTATCTTGAGAGAATCTGAAGATCATCAATTAAGGCAGCCTACAGAAACTGACCCTTGGATTGAGATATCCATGCAGCCGCATGTCATATCGCAGACTATTGATCAGCTAAGAGATACAAGGTATAGAAATACCATACTCTCACGAGGATTAGATTATACGAAAAGCATGACCTGGGAACAGGCCGCTAAGCGAATGTGGTCTTTCCTCAAATCAAAGGCAAGAAGTCTAAGATCCTAGAGCCTTGAAATGTAGATGTCGTAAAATGAAGTACCTTCTATCTCATCATGAGTTCTGAGAACGTGAGAGCATAAGTCATAAGAACGATAGACCTCATGGAGGATCGTGGCAAGCGCTAGCCGCTTTCTTGATGTCAGCTCTCCCAATCGCATAAAGTCTTTTGCATAAATAAAGTCTGTCCAAGATGCCTGAGTGCGCAAAGACGTAAGGCTCTTCGGAAATGACTTCATAAGTGGACAGGAAATCCCGGTTAAGCTATGAATTAGAAAGCCGCATTCTCTCAGAGCGATATCTATATCAGAGAACAACGGCTGGCCGATGTAGTGAGGGATAAATAGAACCTCAGTTTGAACTACTACAATGCTCTCCTCTAGGAGACGGCTAGCTCCGCGAATAATATTTAGCTCACTGCCTTGAGTATCCATAACAAGCCAGTCAGCGTCTGAGACTTCTTCCAAATCATCCAATCGAACAGTCTTTACTTTCTTCTCTGAGACAACTTGGTAAAGTTCAGCTAGATCGTGAAACTTTTCCAACAGATGATAATTGGGTCTAAACAGAGAGGATGTCATTCCGCTGTTGGTCAGGTAAAGGTTGGATTCAGAACCATCGCCAACCGTCATAGGAAGGTATAAGACGTTAGAACTGCCATCACCTTGTCGAATTCTCTCAATTAAGCGGTTGTAAGCCTCAGGATCAGGCTCGAATCCAATTAACTCTCCATAGTCCTTCCGAATGATTTCGGCATATATCTCAGGAGCTCCAAGATCAGATGCCCCTACGGCAATTACTTTAATCCGAGGCATTGAGGTTCCCAAAACAGAGGCTATGGACAGCTCAGACATGGTTCCCCTCACTCTTTGTGGGCAATTACATTTAGGCTGATAAGTTCGTTGCAGTAGACAATTGTGCTTGCATCTCTAAACATGCCAAATTGGTCTACTTGAATGATAAAGCCAAAACCAACGGTCTTAAGCAGGTGAGTCAGGTTTTCAATGGTATAGCCGTATTTATGGAAGTCATACTGGTCAATTTGACCGCCGTAAATCATGCTAATAACACGTATCAATTCGTCGTACAAGAGATCATCTCTTAGTATAAGCTTGGACAGCGTCTTTAGATTAGGTACAGAAACAAATAACTTTCCTCCTTTCTTGAGGACTCGATACCACTCTGTTAAGGCCACACCTGCTTCTTGACAACTAAGATGCTCAAGAACATGAGAGGCATATATTTGATCTACGCTCTCGTTCTCAAACATACTGAGATCTATTGCGTTTGCAACATAGTCAACCTCAGGAGAGGGCGAAATATTAAGTATTTTCCAGTCAGGATGTGGTTCTTTACCACCGATGTGTAGATTAAGCATTTTCGTCGTCTGCTCCTACTAGCTAACTTACTTTCTGAGTTGAGCTAAGTTTGGGTGCTTGCGAAACTTGAACGGCAAGTCTGTAAACCTAATTCTAGCTTTTCTATCTTGGCAATACTGTTCCCACATTAGGATGTAAGCCTTCTCTAAGAAAGCTGTAAAAGTTTTGCCGTTAAGAAGTGGTGATTGCGAGAGTCGCTCCCGCATGGTTCTCCTTATCCAGACCAAAAGATCTATGTCTTCAGACAGCCTTGAGGCAATGCGAATGTAGTCTTGCTCCGTCTGTGCGATTAATTCCGGCAAGTCCACTGTTCTCAAGATAGATACTCCAACTCTGGAAACATGTGCTAGACCTTCCAGAGTGATTACCGGAACTCCCATCCATAATGTTTCGCAGGTTGTCGTTGTTCCGTTGTAAGGGAAGGGATCCAGAGCAATATCCACTTCTCCATAGGCTGCGTAATGCTCGGCAAAGCCCTGTCTATCATATTCTAGCTTGACTCTCTCGTCTGGAATGCCGTGTCTTCCAATTCTTTCCAAAAAGAGTTTACGGGTGCTTTCATCTCTATATCGCTGATTTTTCAGGTGCAGAACTGAATGGGGCACTGCCTTCAATACATCTGCCCATAACTTAATGACTCTGGGAGTGATCTTGGAAGGGTTGTTGCAGCATCCAAACGTGATAAAGCCGTTTCTAACCACAGGAGGATCCACAATCTCCGGTGCCTCACGAGAGGGCTTGTAACAAAGAAAGCTATGAGGCATCCTTATCAATTTCTCTGTGTGCAGACTATCGGTTACATCATAAGGATCGGCAAAACTATCTGTTATCCTGTAGTCCACGACGGTCATACCTGTGGTGTCGGGGTAGCCAAGGTACGTAACTTGTACAGGGGCCGGACGCAAAGCCATTAAGTGTACTCTTGTGCCGCCGGTATGGCCACTTAGATCCACTAGAATATCAATCTGATCTTCTCTGATTAACTTTGCAGCTTTCTCGTCACTTAGCTTGTGAATATCTCGCCATCCCGTTGACCATTTGGAGAGCTGCTCAGTTACTGTGTCAGGTTGATCAACATTTGAGTAGCAGTAGATTTGGAATTTTTCCTGGTTGTGGCAATCGTAGATTGAGCTCATGAAAAAATGTACCGAGTGCAATCGAAAATCACCCGATAGATAGCCAATCTTGAGGGGACGCTGGGTAGTTCGCGAGTTTGCATAAGGTCTCCAGTGGCTTTGATACTGGCTTTGGTAGGAAATACCCCACTTTTGATGCTCTATAAATGTTTCCACAGGGTCAAACTTCTCAGAATAATGTGAAGCCATTAGGATATTCGACATTGCACCTGCGAAGCCAGGAGCAACTTCCAGGGCCTTCCTGTAGTTCTCTAGAGCTTCGTCCAGTCTGCATTGCTCTAGATAAGCACCACCCAAATTCTGATATGCAACAGCAAAGTTTGGCTTCCTCTCGATAGCTAGCAAATAACTATCTATCGCGTCTTGAGTCCGGGATTGCTTGCTAAGGGTTAAGCCCTTGTAAAAATAGGCATCGGCTAGCTCAGGCTTAAGTCTTATCGCTTCCTGGAAGTGCTCCAGAGCATCATCGTACTTTTTCTGCTCGAAGAGTCTGACTCCGATATTGCAATAGACTTCTGCAAAGTCCGGCGAAAGCTCTGCAGCTCTGTGAAAAGCGAACTCTGCTTCCTCTCTATTTTGCAGTAGTCGATGAGCAAGACCCAAGTTGTTATATGCTCGAGCAGATGTTGGATCTAAGCCGATCGCTCGCTCAAAACATCTAACTGCCTTGTCGGCTATGGCCAAGTCTAAGTAGCAGCATCCTAAGCTGTGCCAGTAATCTGATTCTTCTGGGTTGATCTCAATAGCAAGGCATATATGATATCTGGCTAGATCTAGCCGCTTTTCTGCCCTGTAGAGAATACCTAGGTTGTGATGAGCTTCAGCGTATTCCGAATCTAGAGAAATAGCAATCTGAAAGCAGTCTCTTGCAGCTTGAATAATTTGGCATTGACTTTCAAGATCTTTTTTACCTCCCAAGCTTAGTTCCTGTGCAGCTATCTCTGTTGCAGTTTGGTGTCGTATCTTTCGGCTTAGTGCCGCCCCCAAGTTATTGTAGGCTTTCGCATAGGTTGGATTGATTGCTATAGCTTTTTTGTAGTGCGCTATTTCCTTATCTTCTTGACCAATTTCGCCATAGATTTTCCCAAGATTTAGATGAATAACAGCAGAAGACTTGATCATCAAGGCTTTCTCTAGGGCAACAATCGCATCTTCATACTGCATCGACTCTGCCAGCAATAAACCTAGCTTAAGCTGTAAATCAGCACTAGCCGGAAATTGCGGTTCTGCTTGTCTCGCGTGTTGAATTGCCTCTTCTTTGTTTCCAGCTAAAGAGAGGGCATCAATCAACTGAAGATGAGCCTCAACGTAATCCGGCTTGTCCTTTACTGCTTTTTTTAGGATGCTGATGGCACTATTGACCTGACCTAACTTCAGCAAGACTTGCCCAAGAAAATAAGCTGCCTCATACTCTTGAGGGTTCAACTCTAAAACTTTTAGAAAGGCTTCCTGGGCTTCTTCCCACTGCTCGAGTTGAATTAGAGCCAGACCTAAGTTAAAGTTTGCGTTGAGACTTTCTGGATCTATTTGGGTAGCTTGTCGGTAGCATTCTAGGGCCTTTTCTAGCTGATCTAGCTTCTCGTAGACTGCACCTAAGTTGACATACAACGATGCCGACCTTTGACCAAGACCTATACACCGTTCTAAGTATTCTATAGATTTGACATACTGTTGTTGTTGGTAGGCCAGTATACCCAAATACTGAGTAGCATCAAGATGGTTGGGTTCTAGCTTTAAGATTTCTAGGTAGCATTCCTCGGCCTGATCCCACTCGCCCGACTGATGATGGCCAAATGCTTGCTTAAGGAGCTTTTGAATTTCGGTTCCCATATCCCTGAGTCTCAACTTAGACAATTCTATCAAACGAATAGTGCTTCACCTGCCTTTGGTAGGCTTAACAGCCTAGAAAAGTGGGTAGGCACTTAAGACCCACCCACCTTTTCCATCTGAACGTCTGCCGCCTAAAAGTCAACAGACCCAGCCCTAAAGCCAGATAGAGTGTATGGACTACCGCGGGATGGTGAAGGTGATGTCCAGCCGCGGCCCGCGAGCGGTGGTGATAGGGCCAGCACCCGTACCCGTGGCCGGCTCCCGGTCGAACTCGGCGCGGCAGGTGCCCGTAGCCCCCTGGCTCACTTCATAGCGGACAGAGCTGGCCACGTTGAACGAAACCGAAGCCGTCACCGAAGCACTTGCCCTTACAGAGGCCGTCGGCGCCACAAAGCCAGCTGGAGCGACCAGAGGACCGAAGGGAACGGTAAAGGTGGCACCTGTTGCCAAAGAACCGGTAGTAAGCTTGGGTACTGGAAACGTACCAGCGGCAATACCTGAGAGGAAACCGGCATTAAAGTTTTGAATTACTTGAGCGGACGGAAGCTGAGCGCTCTGGGTGAAGGAGCCAAAAGCAAGAGAAACACTTGCAGAAACAGTGCCCCCACCCGGCAGAGCGTTAGAAACGCTTACCGTTGCAGTAAATGGGCCAAACACAACTTGCGTGGTGGCTCCGGCAACGTCAAGCGTTGCAGTGGCCACGGCAGTAGCGGCAACTTGCGCAGTTACGTCAGTGGCAGCCGCAGTAGCATTAGCCGTGACTTGAAGCGTTCCTGTCAGAATGGCCGGCCCAAGAGTACCACTTTCCGAAGCGGTGGGAGCAGCCACACTGACGCTTGCGCTCGCCGTGGCCAGCACCGAAACAAAGGCCGGAGTAGCCTGGTTGTTCCACACCTCACGGGCACACTGCAGCCGCACCTGGTAGAAGCGCGGGCCTGGCGCCGACACCGCCCGCTGCACCCCAGGTCGCACATCCGCCGTACGCGGCCCCGCCGATACATCGTTGCCCAACACGTTGCCATTGATGCTCAGGGCAACAAAGGTGGGCGTGGAAGCCGGCGCAAAGAAGTCGCTGGACACCACGTTGTTGGGCGCACCCAAGGTCACTTCCTGGAACACCACATTGTTGGCCGGCAGGTTGTGGGGCGTCGGATCCAGGAAGAAGAAGCCCAGCCCCCGGTCGCCAAAACCAGGAATGGTGGCCGAGTTGAAGGAGGGCAACTGCACCAGCGTCAACTGCGCTGCCTGCACCACCGCATTGCCCGGAATGCTGGCCGGAATCGGGAAGGACAGCACCGCCCGATAGTCGTCGTAAACCCCCACCGGCAGGTTCTCAGCTGCTCCAGCGCGGCGGATGCCATAACCTACCGGAATAACAACTGGGCTGGAGAAAATCTGTCCACCTGGCGTGATGGCGGCCAGTTGAGTGGGCAGCAGGCTGATGGGACCCTCCGGAGCTGCCACAGCACCGGTGGTGAAGGTGGCCACAAAGTCTTCCGGCAGACTGCGCCCGGAAGCAAACAAGTCCGGCACTGCCCGCGAGATGACAACCCGGTACACGGCATCGTTGGTGAGCGGCGTGCGGAAGGTGATGGTGACCTGAGTGCGGTCGGCATTGAAGGCCAAGTCGCGAGCCGGCACAACTCCCGCTTGCGGCGCCACCGAGGTGATGCTCAAGGCCTGAGTGAAGGGAGCCTCGCGCACCGGCTCGCTGAAGCGAATAACAATGCTGGTGGTGATAGAAACGTTGGTGGTGCCATCCGCAGGGCTGATGCTGATGACGCGGCCTACGGGTGTGGGAGTGGGAGTCGGCGTGGGAGGTGGTGGCGGCGGAGCCGGGGGAGCCGGTGGGGGTGGTGGGGGCGGCGGCGGTACGGGTGTGACGGTGCCGGTGCTGCTTTCACCGCAGCCGGTGAGCAGCAGGGGCAGCAGCACCACTGTGGAAGCCAGAGACAGAGACCCGAGTGACTTCAGGAGCCACTTGTGCATTGTTCCGTTCATTGTTCTCCTCTTAACCAAAAAAGTGGGGTTCGGCTGAACACTTCCCTTAACTTACCCGATCAACTCGCCCAGGGCAAGCCAGGCCGTAGGAAAGAGCCAATCGAGGAAAGACGCACACGCGCTTGGATAAGCGGCTCGTCTGTTTACTCTGCTTATCATACAAGCCCATTAGCCCGCTTTGGCAAGTACTGCCGATTTTTTCTGGACAAGATCAAAGGTGACGTGGGTCACAGACACCGGGCAGGGTCCCGGGAAGGAGTCGGGTGGCGGCTTCTGGGAGCAAAGCAGGTGGAGCCACCGGAAGAGCAGTCAGAATCCTTGCCCGGCATGGCTTTTGCGGATCCACCTGGAAAAAACCGGAAGATTTGCCTATTTCCTCACAAAAGGATGCTTGATCCGGGGCAGAAGGGTGGCAGGATGAGGAGTGGATGTTTTTTCTGGAGACCCAACCAGGATGGCTACCTACAAGGTCACTCTGATCAACGAGGAGCAAGGCTTAAACGTCACCATCGATGTGCCGGATGACGAATACATTTTGGACGTGGCAGAAGAGCAAGGGATCGAGCTGCCCTATTCCTGCCGCGCCGGTGCCTGTTCGACCTGTGCCGGCAAGCTGGTGAGCGGCACGGTGGATCAAAGCGATCAGTCCTTCCTGGATGATGATCAGATCGAGCAGGGCTATGTGCTGACCTGTGTGGCTTACCCTACTTCCGACTGCACCATCATCACCCACCAAGAAGAAGCCCTTTACTGATCGAGCTTGAATTTCCGTCCTCAACCCCAGCCCCTCTTCCAAAGAGAGAGGGGTTTTTGTTTTGGGTGGCCCAAGGGGGTTTTCGAGCGCTCCGCGCTGCTGAGGCCCTCACCCAGAGGGAGAGGAGAATTGGCAGTGGTAGGATTTCCTTATTCTGTAGTGCTTCAGCAACCATGACCCCTGAGCAAGAGCAGTGGCTGATTCAAGCCATCCAGGAGCTACAAGCCTCCCAGAGAGAATTGCAAGCCTCCCAAAGAGAATTGCAGGCCGCTCAGCAGGAGCTGCGCCTTGTCCAACAAAACCAGCAGGTTTTGATTCAAGAGCTGCGGGAAGGACAGGCGATGCTGGCCCAGTTTTTTCGCGAGTCAATGGATCGGTTTGATGAGCGCACCCGGGCTATTGAACGGCGCACGGAAGCTGTGGAACGGCGCACAGAAGCACTGGAACGGCGCACCGACCAGATGGCGGAAGAGATGAGGGAGATCCGGCAAGAGATTCGGGATCTGCGCCGCGATTTTCTGGAACGGCGTTAGCTTCCATCCAACCCTGGCCCAAGCGCTCACAGCCCTGCTCCCAGAGGAAGAGAGGGGTTGTGCGAGATGACAAGGCTAGTATGGCAGCAAAGAGACTTTTGGCCGAGACGGTTTATGGCTTTGGCAATGGGATCCGTTTCTGCACCATCAAGAGCTCGCCTGAGTTTGGCGGAATACCTTGCTTATTCGGATGGCAGTGATACCCGCTATGAGCTGGTGGCAGGGGAGTTGGTGCCCATGGCTCTTCCAACCGGACGGCATGTGCAGATTCAAAACTTTCTCAGCCGAGTTTTCGAGGCAGAGATTGCGCGGCAGAAGTTGCCCTGGACAGCGATACAGGGGAGCCCAGGGATCCAGTCGCCGCGGGGCAGCCACCGGTGGGATACGGTGCGGATCCCGGATGTGGTGGTGCTGCCTTTGGAGCAATGGCAGGAGATGGGATCCAGAGAGGCGTTGATTCGCCTGGAGGAGCCGCCGCTGCTGCTGGTGGTGGAGGTGGTGAGTGAGTCGAGCCGGGCAGCAGACTACCGGGCCAAGCAAGCAGAGTATTGCGTTTTGGGGATCGGCGAGTATTGGGTTGTGGATCCCTTGGAGGAGAAGGTGAGCCTGCTGCTGCTTCATGAAGGCTGGTACGATGTGCTGGAGCTGAAGGGATCCGATCCGGTATCCTCAAAGGTCTTTCCCAAGCTGGAGTTGCAGGCGGGGGAGATCTTGGCTGCGGATTCGGGTTATTCTGGTAAAGCTACGGGGAGTTAGCTCAGTTGGTAGAGCGCTGCGATCGCACCGCAGAGGTCAGGGATTCGAGTTCCCTACTCTCCATTGAGGTTTTGGATTTGGATCCCTTGCCCCCGATCCCTCTCCCAGGAGGAGAGAAGAGTTAGTGGTGGTAGGATTTCCTTATTCTGTAGTGTTTCAGTAACCATGACGCCCGAGCAAGAACAGTGGCTGATTCAAGCCATCCAAGAGTTGCAAGCCTCCCAAAAAGAATTGCAAGCTGCCCAGCAGGAGCTGCGTCTTGTCCAGCAAAACCAGCAGGTTTTGATTCAAGAGCTGCGGGAGGGACAGGCGATGCTGGCGCAGTTCTTTCGCGAGTCAATGGATCGGTTTGACGAGCGTACTCGGGCCATCGAACGCCGCACAGAAGCACTGGAACGGCGCACCGACCAGATGGCGGAGGAGATGAGAGAGATCCGGCAAGAGATTCGGGATCTGCGCCGCGATTTTTTGGAACGGCGGTAGCTTGGGCTCAAGCGCTCTGCGTTGCTAGTGTAACCATCCCCGGATCCTTCTCCCAGGAGGAGATTTAGGGTGGTAGGATTTCCTTGTTCTGTAGCGCCTTGGTAACCATGACACCTGAGCAAGAGCAGTGGCTGATTCGGGCCGTCCAGGAGTTGCAAGCTGCCCAGCAAAACCAGCAGGTTTTGATCCAAGAGCTGCGGGAAGGGCAGGCGATGCTGGCGCAGTTTTTCCGGGAGGCGCTGGATCGCTTTGACGAGCGCACCCGAGCCATTGAACGGCGCACGGAAGCTGTGGAGCGCCGCACCGAAGCTTTGGAACGGCGCACTGACGAGATGGCCCAAGAGATGCGGGAGATGCGGCAGGAGATTCGGGATCTGCGCCGCGACTTTTTGGAACGGCGTTGACTGCCAACAGCCCAGGCGCTCGGCGCTGCTGATGTGATCATCCCTAGATCCTCTCCTAGCAAGAGAGGGGGATCCACGAGATCTTTAGGGAGTTAGGGTTGGGAAGGGATCCCATCTGGATTAGTCTAGAGGGAACTTGGTCTGGCCTCATCGGCGTTTGCCATTCCCTGCGAGTTTGCCTATGTCTGTGATTCGCGCCCTACACAGCCAGTTGGTAACCAAAGAGCGCTCTGCCGAAGAGATCGCCCGCGAGTACCTGGAGCGCCTGGCCCAACTGGAGCCGCAGCTCAAGAGCTTTATTACTGTGACCGAGGAACTGGCTCTGCAACAGGCCAGGGCGGTGGACGCCCGCATTCGGGCCGGGGAAGAGATTGGCCCTTTGGCCGGGATCCCGCTTGCCGTGAAAGACAACCTCTGCACCCAAGGGATCCGCACCACCTGCGCTTCCCGGATGCTGGAGGGGTTCATTCCCCCCTACGAGTCAACAGTGACGGCGCGGCTGGCGGCTGCGGGCATGGTGACGGTGGGCAAGACCAACCTAGACGAGTTTGCCATGGGCAGCTCCACGGAAAACTCCGCCTTTCAGCGCACCGCCAATCCCTGGGATCTGACGCGGGTGCCAGGGGGATCCTCTGGGGGATCGGCGGCGGCGGTGGCTGCCGACCAAGCGGTGGTGGCTCTGGGCTCGGATACGGGGGGATCCATCCGCCAACCGGCAGCTTTTTGTGGGGTGGTGGGCCTCAAGCCCACCTACGGGCTGGTGTCTCGCTACGGGCTGGTGGCCTTTGCTTCGTCTTTGGATCAGGTGGGGCCGTTTGGGCGCACGGTGGAGGATGTGGCCTTGCTGCTGCAGGGGATCGCCGGCCATGACCCGATGGACTCCACCAGCCTGAAGGTGGATATCCCGGACTATAGCCAGGCTCTGATCCCGGACATCAAGGGGTTCAAAATCGGGGTAATCCGCGACTTGCTGGGGGAAGGATGCGGCGAGGAGACCCGCGCTGCCGTGCAAGCGGCCATTCAACATCTGCAGGAGCTGGGGGCCGAGATCCTGGAGATCGACTGCCCCAGTTTTCGCTATGGCCTGGCCACCTACTACATCATCGCCCCTTCGGAAGCCTCTGCCAATTTGGCCCGCTACGACGGGGTGAAATACGGCCTGCGGGAACCTGCCGACTCGCTGCTGGCCATGTATGGCAAGACCCGCGCCCACGGCTTTGGGCCAGAAGTCAAGCGGCGCATCATGATCGGCACCTATGCCCTCTCCTCGGGGTACTACGACGCCTACTACCTCAAGGCTCAGAAGGTGCGCACCCTCATCAAGCAGGACTTCCTCAAGGCTTTCGAGAAGGTGGATGTGCTGGTCAGCCCCACCACCCCCACCCCAGCCTTCAAGCTCGGCGAGCGGGAGGATCCCCTCAGCATGTACCTGTGCGACCTGATGACGATCCCGGTGAACCTGGCGGGATTGCCGGGATTGAGCCTGCCCTGCGGGTTTGCCGATGGCCTGCCCATTGGCCTGCAAATTGTGGGCAACGCCCTACAGGAGAGCAAGGTGCTCCGCGTGGCCTATGCCTACGAGCAAAGCACCGACTGGCACAAGCGACGGCCCCCGCTAGGGCAGCCCTCAGTTGAAGAGGGCCAGGGATCCGATCCCGGCCAACCTCAAGCCAAGCGCAGATCCGGCAAAAGGAGCAAAAAATCCAAAAGCTGAGGCGGGAAAGGCGTCAACTAGGCCATGCCCATCTGGTTGGCCGCCGAAAAGCGCTCCATAAAGCGCAGGAAGCGATCCCACTCTGCCTCGGTTTCCATGTCGTAGGTCACTTCCAGGGCTTTGAATTCCCCGTTCAGGAACTTGGCCCTGATGTTGCGGGTGGTCAGCTCCCCTTCCTCATCGATCATCCGCATGCCGAGGATGTTTTGCGTATCGGATTTTAGATCCTCGAAGCGGAAAATCGCGGATCCCCGGTTGCCGGTCTTGGATTTCAGCACTCGCACCTGGGTGGGCACCTCTTGGATGCCGGGGGAGAACTCGATACTGGCCATGATGTCCTACGAAACACGATGATTTAAGCCATTATAACCGGCCAATCCCCGCATCCTGCTCCAGAAAATCTCTCAGCTCCTGGGCCGTCATCTGCTCCAGGTGATGGCCGGCCTGCCGTTGGGCTTCTGCCACATCGGGGATCCGGTCGCACAGGGCGCCAACCCGAAGGGGAAGAGGCTGGGCTGCCAACCCAGCGCGCGCTGCCGGAGTCACCTGGCCACAGAGGATGAGCAGGGGTTTTTGGGCTTGGATAGCCTGCTCCAGCACGGCCCCCACCACCTTTCCCATCGTGCTTTGTTCGTCGAGGCAGCCCTCTCCGGTGACGACCAGATGGCAGCGGCGGATGCGCTCCGGCAGGGCCAATTGCCGCGCCAAGAGCTGGATCCCGGACTCCAGAGTGGCCTCCAAAAAAGCCACCAGACCTGCTCCTAAGCCGCCTGCGGCTCCGGCCCCCGGGATCCCGGCCACGGCCTGGCCCAAATCTCGCTCCACCACTTGAGCCCACTGCTGCAGCGCCTGCTCCAACTGCTGCACCTGGGAAGGGGTGGCGCCCTTCTGGGGGGCAAAGACGGCGGCGGCTCCCAACGGGCCAGTGAGGGGGTTTTGCACATCGCAGAGGCCGCGGACCCGTTTCCCCTGCCAAACAGGCTGTTCGGGGGGCTCGATGCGCGCCAGCCGGGCCAGCTCCGCCCCACCCCAGCCGATGGGATCTCCAGCTCCATCCAACAGGCGATAGCCTAAGGCCTGCGCCATGCCCGCCCCTCCATCCACGGTGGCGGATCCCCCCAGTCCTATCCAGATCTCAGCGATGGGATCGCGGCAAACAGCCCGCAGCAGCTCCCCCAGGCCGTAGGTGGTGGTGCGGGTGGGATCCCGCCGCTCCGGTGGCACCAAGGTCAGGCCGGCCACCTGGGCCAGCTCCAACAGGGCCAGCTCTCCCGCCACCCCATATTCCGCCCACACGGGATCCCCCAGGGGGCCGGTGACCCACAGACCCTTTTTCTCTCCCCCCAGCGTCGGCAGCAATACCTCTAGGGTGCCCTCTCCCCCATCGGCCAAGGGGAGCCGCTCCACCTCGGCCTCCGGCAGCACCTGTTGGATCCCGCGGGCCATGCTCTCTGCCGCCGCCGTGGCTGTTAGGGATCCCTTAAAACTATCCGGGCAAACCAAAATCCGCCGCGGTGGGCTGCTGAACTGGGATCCCTTTGCCTGGAAACCCCCATCCAGCATGGAACCTCCTCGGCGGCGCTAAAAGGTGGATTGCAAGCCTAGCCCTCCTCCTCTGCTGGCGAAGGCTGATCCGCGCTGGCAGGCTGGGAGGCACTGCCCAAAGATTGCTCCAGGGCTAGGCGCTGCTCCATGACCCGCAGGAAATAGCCGCCCATCATCGCGCCGGAGAGCATTTTGGCCAAGCTCTCGCGGTTGGTGATGATCTGAACCCCGAATTGATCGGAGGGCAAGCTCCCCACCAAGCTGCGGATGTTGTGGCCCAAGATCTCCAGCACTTCTGGGGAAGAATTGCGGGCAATATCCTGAAAGACGCTGGGATCCTGAGATTGCAGGTATTGCCAGAGCCGGTTGTCGGGGCTCGGAGTTTGCACTGCCTCAAAACCAGGGATGAAGTTCAACGGGCTCGCCATGGAGTAACCCAGCTCCACAAACATAGCAGATGCCATCCCAACCGGGCCGCTCGGCCTGATCCCACAGGCCTTTGCCGTTCCCGGAATTTGGGCTATCCCAAAGGTAACACCCCATCCTCACCCTCTCCGGTACGGGATCCCACCCTTCTGCGGCGGCAAATGCCGTACCTAAGTAACGGCCGGGGATCAAGCGCTGGCTTCTGAGGTCTCCTCCTCGGCAACCAAGGCAGCGGGTACCACTGTAACTCCCACAATGCTGTCTTCCGGATCCAGGCGCTGCACCAGCACCCCGGTCGCCTCGCGGGACTGGGTGGGAATGGCCTTGGCCAACTGGCGCATGACAATGCCCCTGGCGGTTACCAACAGGATCTCGTCTTCGGCATTGACGATGCGCAGGGCCGCCAGCTCGTCCGACGCCTGGCGGAACTTGGTGGCGATCACCCCCTTGCCGCCGCGGTTTTGCTGGCGGAAATTGTCGATGGCCGAGCGCTTGCCCCGCCCTTCTTTGGTGATCACCAGCACCCAAGGGTTAGCCAGCTTCTCCCCCTCTCGCTCGGCAGCCATCACCGATTCGGCAGAGATAATATCCATGCTGACGATGTCATCGCCGGCGTTGAGGGTAATGGCCCGCACGCCCCGGGTGGCCCGTCCCAGAGGGCGCAGTTGCTCGTCATCCGCCCGGAAGCGAATGGACATGCCTTGGCGGGTTGCCATCACCACATCGTCGCTGGAGCGGGCGCGGCGTACCCAGCGCAGTTCGTCGTTTTCTTCCAGAGAGATGGCGATCAGGCCGTTGGAGCGCACATTGGCAAAGGCGCTGAGGGCCGTTTTTTTGATGTAGCCGCCGCGGGTGAGCATCACCAGATATTCGTCCTCGCTGAACTTGCTTACGGGCACCATGGACGTAACCCGCTCTTCCCGAGTGATCGGCAGCAACTGAACGATGGCACTGCCACGGGCGGTACGGCTCCCCTGGGGGATCTGGTGGGCGGGCAGGGTGTAGACTACGCCTCGATTGGTGAAAAAGAGGACGGTGTCGTGGCTGCGACAGGCAAAAAACTGTTCGATGGCATCGTCTTCTTTGATGCGGGCGCCGGCTTTGCCGCGGGTGGCTCGCCCCTGCACCTGGAACTCCTCAAGGCCCATGCGCTTGATATAGCCCTGCTCGGTTAGAAAGATAACCGTCTCCCGATTTTCGATCAGATCATCCGTTCCCAGCTCCCCATCCTCCAAACAGAGGCGGGAACGGCGCGGGCTGGCAAAGCGGGCTTTGAGCTGCTGCAGCTCTTCGCTGATGATCTGCATCACCCGTTCTCGGCGGGCCAGAATATCCCGCAGGTCGGCAATTTGCCTCACCAAGTCTTCGTGCTCGGCCTGGATTTTTTCTGCTTCCAGGGCGGTGAGGCGGCGCAGCTGCATCTGCAGGATCCCGTCGGCTTGGGCTTCACTCAGGCCCAACACCGCCTGCAATTCCTCTCGGGCTGTGGCGGTATCGGCGGCTCCCCGAATGAGGGCAATCACCCGATCCAACTGCCCCAAAGCCAAGAGATAGCCCTGCAGCAGGTGATCCCGCTCTTCGGCTTTTTGCAGCTCGTAGCGGGTGCGCCGCTCGATCACCTCTTCCCGAAAATCCAGAAAAGCCTGCAGCGCGTCCCGCAGGGTCAGGGTGCGCGGCTCGCCGTTGAGGATGGCCAGCATGTTGACCCCGAAGTTGGCCTGCAGGGGGGTTTGCTTGTAGAGGTTGTTGAGCACCACCTGGGCTTGGGCATCCCGCTTCAGCTCGATCACCACCCGCATGCCGCTGCGGTCGCTCTCGTCGCGGATGTCGGCAATGCCTTCCAGTTTTTTCTCGTTGACCAGCTCGGCGATCTTCTCAATCATGGCTGCCTTGTTGGTCTGGTAGGGCAGTTCGGTGATAATGATGGCGTCCCGAACCGGTCGGCCCCGCTGCTCGATCGTCTCCACCCTGGCCACTCCGCGCAGGGTGATGGAGCCGCGCCCGGTGGTGTAGGCTTCGCGGATACCCTCTTGGCCTATGATCAGCGCCCCGGTGGGGAAGTCAGGGGCGGGGATCCACTGCATCAACTCCAGGCTGGTCAGGTTGGGGTTGTGGATGAGGGCAATCAGGCCGTCCACCAATTCGCTCAAGTTGTGAGGCGGGATGTTGGTGGCCATGCCCACGGCAATGCCGGAAGAGCCGTTTAAGAGCAGTTGCGGGATCCGCGCCGGCAGCACCAGCGGCTCTTGCTGGGATCCGTCGTAGTTGCCGACAAAATCGACAGTGTTGGCGTCAATATCTTGGAGCAGGGCTTCTTGGGCAAAGGCAGTCAGCCGACACTCGGTATAGCGCATGGCTGCCGGCGGATCGTTGTCCACAGAGCCGAAGTTGCCGTGCCCATCCACCAGCCGCTCCCGCATGGAGAAATCTTGAGCCATGCGCACCAGCGCATCATAGACGGCCTGATCCCCATGGGGATGGTATTTCCCGATCACATCCCCCACCACGCGGGCACACTTGCGGAAGGGGCGATCCGCCGTCAGGCCCAACTCGTGCATAGCGTAGAGAATGCGGCGGTGCACCGGCTTCAGGCCATCCCGCGCATCTGGCAAAGCCCTCCCGACGATCACGCTCATGGCGTATTCCAGGTAGGACTGCGACATCTCCCGCTGCAGGTCGGTGGAGATGATGCGCGCCGTCGATTCGTTGTCGCTCATGGGGTTGGGTTATCGTTGAGGGATCCCAGTCGGCCTTGGCGCAGTGGGTTCATGGAAGTTTATCGAGAAGCCAACCTTGGCCGTGGCAGAGTAAACTACCTGACCCTGACTGCTTCGCAGTACGGGGCGGGCTTTCGGTAGCCCTGCAGTTAGTAAACTAACCACGAGCCTCTGGGCTGGTTTACGGGCAGCCCCAATCGACCGTTACCAGTGCCCTAAACAGCCGTTTCTGGTGTCCGCAGAATTATTGTAGCATTCCTCCCGACACTGACCCTACGGGTACAGTGCGGGGCTCCTGCGCTAGTAAGCTGAAGGTGATTGAATTGAGCAGAAAGCTTTTGTATTCCCAGTCTACCATTCGCCCTTTGTGAAGGCCGGCTGACTTCCAGTAGGAGAGGCTCGGTGGTTCATCGGCGGCCCTCCCTACAGCCTCATGGATCGAGATTTACAGGTGGGCCAAGCGGAGCTGATCATTACCCTGACCGGCATCGACGACACCTTTTCCCAAACCATCCATGCTCGCCACTCCTACTTGGCCGATGAGATTCTCTGGAACCACCGATTTGCCGATATTCTCCACCTGGACAGCAATGGGCATCGCTATGTGGACTACTCTCACTTTCACACCACTCTGCCAGCTTGAGCCCCATGCCTCACTCTGAGTGGGATCCAGATAGGGATCCCTGAGGAAAATCATAGAAGAAAACCTATCATCTAGCGTGATCCCTATAGTAACGTTCAATGATAGGCTGCCCATAGCGTGGAGGGCTTTGGGGCATGCTGAGCCAAGCGAAAGAACAACAGTCCGGCGGCAAGAGATTTCTGGATTGGCACCGACGTCTGAGCCTAGACAACTGGCGCGGGGATCTCTTCGGCGGGCTGACGACAGCGATTGTTTCCTTGCCGATGGCCTTGGCCTTTGGGGTGGCTTCGGGGGCAGGGCCGGTGGCGGGCTTGTACGGAGCAGTGTGTGTGGGCTTTTTTGCGGCTCTGTTTGGGGGTACGCCCACGCTCATCTCCGAACCCACCGGGCCGATGACTGTGATGATGACGGCGGTGGTTGCTAATGTTACAGCTCGTTACCCGGAGCAGGGGCTGGGGCCGGCCTTCACCGTGGTGATGCTGGGGGGCTTATTTCAGATCCTGTTTGGATCCCTGAAACTGGGCAAGTACATCACCCTCATGCCCTACAGCGTTATCTCCGGCTTTATGTCCGGGATCGGCTGGATCATGATTTTGCTGCAGATCCCGCCGCTGCTGGGCCACGCCAGCCAGGGGGGAGTGATTGGGGCGGTGCAGAACCTGCCGACCTACTTGCTCAACCTCAAGATGCCAGAGCTGGGGCTGGGGCTGCTGACGCTTGCTATCCTTTTTGGCTATCCCAAGCCCTGGCGACGGGTGGTGCCGCCGCAGTTGGTGGCTTTGCTCGTGGGCACGCTGGCGGCCAGCTTGTTTATGGCCGATTGGGATTTGCGGCGCATTGGCCCCATCCCCACCGGTTTGCCGCAGTTGCAGTGGCCGCAGTTGCCCTTTGCTTCTCTAGCTAACCTGGTGCTGGATGGGGTGGTGCTGGGGATGCTGGGCTGCATCGACACCCTCTTGACGGCAGTCATTGCCGATAACCTCACCCGCACCCGCCACGACTCCGACCAAGAGCTGATCGGGCAGGGGATCGCCAATATTGTCTCTGGCTTCCTGGGGGGCTTACCGGGAGCCGGCGCCACCATGGGCACAGTGGTGAACATCCAGTCGGGCGGACGTACCCCTCTAGCCGGCATTACCCGAGCGTTAATCCTGCTGATGGTGGTGCTGTTTGCCGCTCCCCTCACGCAAGGGATCCCAATGGCGGTGCTGGCAGGGATCGCCTTTAAGGTGGGGGTGGATATCCTCGACTGGAGCTTCCTCAAGCGGGCCCACCGCCTTTCCCTCAAAGGGGCAGCCATCATGTACGGGGTGATGTTCATGACGGTGTTTGTGGATCTCATCGCTGCAGTGGGAGTGGGAGTGTTTGTGGCCAACTTGCTCACCATTCAACGCCTCAGCGAGATCCACTCCGAAGAGGTGAAAGCCATTACCGATGCCGATGATGCGGTGGATCTCACTCCCCGTGAGAGGGAATTGCTGCGCCAGGGATGCGGGCAGGTGTTGCTGTTTTACCTGAGCGGGCCGATGATCTTCGGGGTTTCCCAAGCCATTTCCCGCCAACATCAGGCGGTGGCCTCCTGCCAAGCGCTGGTGGTGGATCTATCAGATGTGCCGATGCTGGGCGTTTCGGCGACGCTATCCCTGGAAAATGCCATCCGCGAGGCCCTGGATCGGGGCAAACAGGTGTGGATTGTCGGAGCTAGAGGTCGGATCCGGCAGCGCCTAGAAAGCCTGCATCTGCCACTGTCCCCAGAGCGGTTTGTGGACAGCCGTGAGGTGGCCTTGGCCGAGGCTGTTGCCCAGTTGGGCTTGCCGCTCGAGGCCAGTCCCCTGGTTTGAGTAACCCCAATTGGCCTGAGCCACAAAGCTGCGGGATCCGTTTGCCAGATCTAGGTTAAGTCTGAGTCTATGCAATGGAAGGGTCGGGTCGCCTACTTGGCAACCATGCATCGCAAAGAGCAGGTCATCGGCCCTCTCTTGGCCGAACATTTGGGGATTCAAATCCAAGTAGCAACTTTTGACACCGACCAACTGGGCACCTTCTCGCGGGAGCGGCCCCGACCAGGGGATCCCATCCACACCCTACGCCTGAAAATTGAGAGAGCCCGCCAAGCTCATCCCGCCTCTTTGGTTTTGGCCAGCGAGGGATCCTTTGGCCCCCACCCCCAGATCCCTTGGATCCCTTGGAATCAGGAGTGGGTCATGCTCAGGGTTTTTGAACCCGGCGCGGAGCCCTTGGAGCTGGTCGGCTATGCAGAGAGCACCCAAACCAATTTCAGCCATCGCTGGGTGCAGAGCTGGGCAGAAGCGCTGGACTTTGCCCAAAGGGCGGGTTTTCCCCAGCACGCCCTGATCGCCCTCGACCAGCCAGAAAAGCCCCAGGTTATCCACAAAGGAATCCAAGACGAAGCAACCCTGAAGCAGGTGGTGGGGGAGCTGCTGGCTCGGCAGGGTGGCCTGCATCTGGAAACCGACATGCGGGCCCTGCACAACCCAACCCGGCTCCAGGTTATCGCAGCCGCCACCCAAAACCTAATCGCCAAAGCCCAAAGCCTGTGCCCGGCCTGCGGCACTCCTGGCTACTGGCAGATCCGCTCGGTCTCTGGACTGCCCTGCGGTCAATGTGGCGCCCCTACCCCTGTGACCAAGGCATGGGTATATGGCTGTTCCCGCTGTTCCCACACCCACACCGAGCCTGTGGCAGAGACCTGGGCAGATCCCGCTCAGTGCGCCTTTTGTAACCCCTAACTTGTCTTGAGAAGGATCCCGGCGCCAGCTCCAACTCGATGTATTTCGGTGCAAGGGCAAGGCTTGGGAGACTTGCTATAAAAAAGGGATCCGCAGTGGCGGATCCCTAAGTTGTTTTTAACCTAGGCAGGACAGCAAGGGGTTAGAAGGTAAACACTGCCCGCAGAGCGCCCACACCAATGGTTGGGTCGTTGTCCCCAGGTAGAGCACCATTGGGGTTGCTCACAAAGTAGGCTGCCGGGGTAAGGGTGAGGTACTCGTTCACCGGGAAGCTGTAGTAAACATCCACAATGAACGGGCGGGTATCCCAAACTCCTTCATTTTTGGTGGTCACAATTGGCTGGCCAAAAACCACACCCCCTTGAGCACCCTCAATGAACAGATCTGGGAAGGCAAAGCCAAACAGCCAGCCGTTGAAGTCTTCGTCGCCCGGATCGATGGTGCCCGCCGGTACCACGTTGGGCAGGTTATAGTCAACGTTGCCCGCCGTAAACCAGCCAGACGCAATAATCCGCGGGGTAATCTCCCAGTTGGCAGCCACAGAAAAGGCGTTCACCCGTGCAGAGGTGGACACATTGGTTACTCTCAGAGGGCCACGGAAAAGAGCTGTACCGTTGGCCAAGAACTCAGGGCCATCGTTTGCCGTCTGCAGATAGGTACTGGCAAACTGCAGGTAAATCTCTAGATTTTCATTCGGCAGGAAGCCCAGCTCTACCGCGTGGGCACTGTCGCTACCGGTTATACCGCTGTCGCCGAAGCCCTTGCCCAAAGCTTGAGCGTTCCTGGTGCTGTAGCTGTAGGCCAAGCGTAGTTGATCCGAGAGTCGGTAGCGGAAGCCAAACAGAGCTCCACCTGGCACGTCCGCCGTGGAGTTGGGAGCATCAGCAAAGTCGGAGAGAGCTTCGAAGGGTGTGCTGTAGTTGAATACATCGAACACACCTGAGCCAACGATACCCGTGTAGATGGTGGCTGCTCGGTTGAAAGCTGGGAATTGGTAGATCAGCTTGGCCAGGGTGAAAGTGCCGCCGCCACGGCCGCCAAACTCAAGGCCGGGATCCCCATCAAAGAACTCAGTCACAGCATCGCGAGCTTGGAGACGAATGCGCAGGCGATCGCGACCCACAAAAGAAGCATCGAAGTTCAAGCGTACCCGATAGGGAAGAGTCATGTTGGCTTGGTTTTGCTCTGCTACTACCTTCCCATCAACAACTCTGTCTTCCGTGAGAGCGCTGCCTACAACAGCGGCGATGACTTGGGCATTCAACTTGGTAACCGGGTTGAAGACCTTCCCTTTCAAATCAGTAACATCGGCTTCCAGGGCATCCACCCGCCCGCGCAGGGCTGCCAGCTCAGCAGCAAATTCCTCTTGCAAGCGCTGCAGAGTGGCCAAGTCTTCCTTGGAGACTTTGTCGGCCAAACCGGCTGCAATCAACTCATTGATGCGATCCAAGCAGGCGTTCATACCGGCGGCAAACTCAAAGCGAGTCATAGCCCGGTTGCCGCGGAAGGTGCGGTCAGGGTAGCCGGCAATACAACCGTAGCGCTCCACCAAGGATTGCAGGGCTTGGAAGGCCCAGTCGGTGGGCTGCACATCCGAAAGCTCAGAGATGGAGGTGACCGGCCCAGTAGCTTGGGCATAAGCCACTCCAGGGGTCAGGATCGCTGCTGCACCCAGAGTGCCGGCCAGCAGCGTTTTCCAGTAGTTCGCGTGTTTCGCGGGCATGTTTGTCTCCTTGTTCTTTTCCTCACACCTTTTTGGCTGTAGGGATGTCTTCTAGAGGTAACCAATTGCCTAACTCAAGAACAAGTCTGGCAACTGCGGACTTCGGTGAAGACATGATGTGGAGATTATGATACAGCCGAAGTCCACATCCTCTTGCTGTCCGGCCTGCCCTACAGTTAATGCGGTGTCCCCACATCTGTGGCCAAGACATGGGTATCTGTTCCCGCCATTCTCACACCTACACCGAGCCTGTGGCAAAGACCTGGGCAGATCTCACGCAGTGCGCTTTTTGTAGCCCATGGCCTCGTCTTAAGCTCAACCTCAAGCTCTTCAATGCCAGCATCCTTATCCCCACAGAGGAGTTGATTATTCTTATTCAATGAAGGGATCCACTACGGTGGATCCCTGCCTGGCAATTTGGCTGTAAGCGTGAGGAGCTAGGAACTAGAAAGTAAACACAGCTCGCAAAGCCCCCACGCCAATGGTTGGGTCGTTGTCTCCGGGTCTGCCGCCATTGGGGTTGCTCACAAAGTAGGCAGCAGGCGTTAGAGTAATGTACTCGTTGACCGGGAAGCTGTAGTAGACGTCCACAACGAAGGGGCGAGTATCCCACACTCCGTCGTTGTCTGTGGTCACGATTGGCTGCCCAAATACAATCCCGCCTTTGGCACCCTCCACGAAGAGGTCGGGGAAAACAAAGCCAAGGAGGAGACCGTTAAAGTCTTCCTCTCCCGGATCAACAGCACCAGCCGGTACCACATTGGGCAGGTTGTAATCCACATTGCCAGCCGTAAACCAGCCAGACAAGGTAATGCGAGGGCTGATCTCCCAGTTGGCTGCGAACGTAAAAGCATTCACCCGTGCAGAGACATTGACCTGCGTTCCTCTTCCTCTTACCGGTCCACGGAAGAGACTTTTACCCGTGGCCAGGAAGGTGGGGCCGTCGTTCGCCTGCTGCAGGTAGGTGGAAGCAAACTGAAGGTAAAACTCCAAGCCCTTGGTTGGCAAGAAGCCCAGCTCGACGGTGTGAGCGCTATCATCACCTGTTAAGCCACTATCGCCAAAGCCTCTCCCCAGAGCTTGACCTCTTCTGGTGCTGTAGGCGTAGGCTAAACGAAACTGGTCGCTCAAACGGTAGCGAAAACCAAATAGGGTTCCGCTGGGCACATCTGCCGTAGAGTTGGGAGCATCGGCAAAGTCCGACAGAGCATCAAAGGGCGTGCTGTACTGCAGAACGCTCGACACTCCCGTACCCGTAATGCCCGTGTAGATAGTAGCAGCGCGGTTAAAAGCAGGAAATTGATAAACCAGCTGGGCAAGAGTAAAGGTACCGCCCGCGCCTCCTTGGAAGCCAACGCCTGGGTCACCCTCAAAGAAGGTGGTTACCGCATCGCGAGCTTGGAGACGAATGCGCAGGCGATCGCGACCCACAAAAGAAGCATCGAAGTTCAAGCGTACCCGATAGGGAAGAGTCATGTTCGCCTGATTCTGCTCGGCTACCACTCTCCCTCGCACGACCCGGTCTTCTGTAAGGGCGCTGCCAAGAATTGCGGTGATCACCTGGGCGTTAAGCTTGGTGACTGGGTTAAAGATTTTCCCTTTCAGATCGTTGATCTCGGCTTCCGCCGCATCCACCCGCCCGCGCAGGGCTGCCAGCTCAGCAGCAAATTCCTCTTGCAAGCGCTGCAGCGTGGCCAAGTCTTCCTTGGAGACTTTATCGGCCAAACCGGCTGCAATCAACTCATTGATGCGATCCAAGCAGGCGTTCATACCGGCGGCAAACTCAAAGCGAGTCATAGCCCGGTTGCCGCGGAAGGTGCGGTCAGGGTAGCCGGCAATACAACCGTAGCGCTCCACCAAGGATTGCAGGGCTTGGAAGGCCCAGTCGGTGGGCTGCACATCCGAAAGCTCAGAGATGGAGGTGACCGGCCCGGTAGCTTGGGCATAAGCCACTCCAGGGGTCAGGATCGCTGCTGCACCCAGAGTGCCGGCCAGCAGCGTTTTCCAGTAGTTCGCGTGTTTCGCGGGCATGTTTCTCTCCTTGTTCTTTTCCTCACACCTTTTTGGCTGTAGGGATGTCCTCATAGAAGCGACAAACTGCCTACCTCAACAACGAGCCTGGCAATCGCGGACTCTGGGAAGACATGATACAGCCGAAGTCCACATCGTCTACCACTTTACACACTTTCTGGGCAAGACTCAATGCGAGACCCAACTGCGGTAGATGATCGAGGCTCGATATCCACTACTCTACCTCAGGGATCCGGCTCTGGCTAGCGGGTGTATCTCAAACTGAGACAGAGCTCTCAAGCTGCAAGCTCCGGTGGGGATGGGCGGTACCGGACTCGAACCAGTGACATCCTGCTTGTAAGGCAGGCGCTCTACCGCTGAGCTAACCGCCCCCGAGGGATCCCAGTCCACCGAGTTTAGCATTCCCAAAGGACTATTTCCCCATGCCCAGGCTTTGCGCCCTCTGGTACACCTTCCCCTCTGTGAGCAGGGAAGGGGCAATGCAGATCTCCACCTGCTGCATTTCTCGGAGATTGGCAGCCCCCAGGGTGGCCATGCTAGTGCGCAGAGCACCCCAGAGGTTGTGGGTGCCGTCGTCCAGGCGGGCGGGGCCGCGCAAGATTTCTTCTAGGGTGCCGGTGGATCCCACGCGGATGCGGGTGCCGCGGGGCAAGATGGGGCTGGGGGTGGCCATGCCCCAGTGAAAGCCGCGACCGGGGGCTTCATGGGCGCGGGCCAAGGGGGATCCGATCATCACTGCGTCCGCTCCACAGGCGATGGCCTTGCAAATATCGCCGCCGGTCACCAATCCGCCATCGGCAATGATGGGAACGTAGGCGCCGGTTTCCGCCAAAAACTGCTCCCGTGCAGCGGCACAGTCGGCGATGGCCGTAGCCTGTGGTACCCCCACCCCCAACACGCCGCGGGAGGTACAGGCAGCGCCAGGGCCGATCCCCACCAAGACGCCGGCAGCTCCGGCCTGCATCAGCTCCAGAGCGACATCGTAGGTAACGCAGTTGCCCACCACAACAGGAATGGGCATCGACCGGCAAAATCGGGCCAGATCCAGCAGTTCCATGCCTTCGGGAACCTTGTGGTGCACCGAAACCACCGTGGCCTGGACGAAAAACAGATCCCCCCCGGCTTCCGCCACCAGGGGGCCGTATTGGGCGGCGTGGGCGGGCACGCAGCTAGCGGCGGCAATGGCACCGGAGGCTTTAATCTGGCGGATGCGTTCTTGGATTAGCTCTGGCTTCACCGGCTCGCTGTAGAGGCGCTGCATTAGGGGCACAAACTCGTCTTTGCCCACCGACGCGATCTGAGCCAAAACCTCATCGGGATCGGCGTAGCGGGTTTGGATGCCATCCAGGTTCAACACCCCGAAAGCTCCCAGCTCCGAGAGCAAAATGGCCATTCGCACATCCACCACGCCATCCATGGCGCTGGCGATGATGGGGATTTGCCGTTGGATCCCTCCCAGAGTGAAGTGGGTGTCCACCAGGCTGGGATCCAGCGTTCGTCTGCCTGGGGCCAGCGCGATTTCATCCAGCCCGTAAGCGCGTCTTGCCTGCCGATTGCGGCCCAGTTGCACGTCCATTTTTCCCCTGTTCTGCGGATCCCTTGCTTTTATCATGCCGCCAAGGAGGGATCCAAGGCTAGCGAGAGTTTTGTTCTTCTGGTTGGGATTTCCACCTGCGATCCCGGAGCGGGTCTCAATCCGCCCCAAAGGTTCGAGGGGGCAGGGGCGTGAAAATGTGCCCTTCTTGCAGGGTGCCGAAACTGCGGCAGCGCTCGGATCCCCAACGGAACCCGTAGAGGGCGATGTAGGCACACATCAACGCATCCACCTGATCTTCGTAGTTTTTGAGTCGACGGCCCTTGAGGGATCCCACCTCCACTTGAAGCAGCTCCTCGTGGCCCTGGAGAGCCGGGTCAGCGGCAGCCAGAGAGCGCAGATGATGCTGGTAAAGTTGCCAAGCTTGTTGCCGTTCTGGCCAGGTGCGTCGGGGGCGAGCCTTGTATTTCAGGGTGCGGCTGAGGCCAAAGAGGCTGACCAAGGCGCTGTGGGGGAAGACCTCGGTCACTTGGCGGGTAAGCTTTCCTCGCTCGATGTTGGCCTGCTCCCCAAAACCATAGCGCGAGAGAGCCTGCACCAAGGCTTCCCCTCTCACCTGGCCGTTTTTTTCTAGAAGCCGGCGGTTGGCTGGGTGGGCCCCGGCTGCATAGGCGCGAAACACCCGGTTCAGTTCGGCCTCGGCCCGCCGTTGTCCTGTGAGGTTGGGAACCCGCAAGGGCGCATCCACCGCCACCAAGCAGGGATCTTCGCCCGCCTGAGCTTGAATATAGTCCAGGATCTCCTCATCCGTCTGGAGAATGCGGCTATCGACCAGATAGCCTGTCAAGTTCTGCCTGCCGGGATCCCCGAGCTGGACTCGCAGCGTGGCCAGACCGGAAGGGTTGCGGGTTGACCAGGCCAGATCCAGGCCAATGCAGATCAACTGAGCCACACCGCCTTCCCCTTCTCTTCAAGTTGGACAGAATCAGAGTCGTTATCAAAAAACCAGTTTGAGGCAGTTCCCGATTGCATGGCTCTAGCGCCCTCACCCCCAGACCCTCTCCCTCTGAGAAAAGGGGTTAGGGATCAGCATCACAAACAGTTTCGCTGCTGTCTCACGGTCGTTGGGAATGATCCCGCCGGATTGCCTGCGTCTTGATGAAAATCCACAAGAAAAGGGATCCCACCAGGGGATCCCGAAAGATTCATCCAAGATGCCTGGCCAGGAAGCGAAGTGCCCATGGGCTCTTCGGTGAGCCTCAGGGATCCACCTCGCTGTGGCGGTCAACGGATTAGTAGTCGTAGTCACTCATGCCGCTGCCGCTGCTTGCCGGTGTGTTGGTCTTGGGCTCCGGCTTGTCCACCACGATCGCTTCAGTGGTCAGCACCATCCCCGCAATGGAAGCAGCGTTTTGCAGGGCAGAACGGGTAACCTTGGCCGGGTCTACAATGCCCGCCTCGAACATATCCACGAAGGCGTCGTTCTGAGCATCGTAGCCGGTGTTGAAGGGCTTATCTTTCACCCGCTCCAGCACAATGGAGCCGTTTTGGCCGGCGTTCTCAGCAATGCGGCGCAGCGGAGCACCCAGAGCGCGGGCGACCAGGTTGGCCCCCACCAGTTCATCGCCGGACAGGTTGGCTTGCGCCCACTCAGTCACCACCGGGATCAGGTGTGCCAAGGTGGTGCCGCCGCCGGGAACGATCCCTTCTTCTACCGCCGCTTTGGTGGCGTTGATGGCATCTTCCAGGCGCAACTTGCGGTCTTTCATCTCGGTTTCGGTGGCCGCGCCCACTTTGATCACTGCCACACCGCCGGAGAGCTTGGCCAGGCGCTCTTGCAGTTTTTCTTTGTCGTAGGTGGAGTCGGTTTCCTCAATTTGACGGCGAATTTGCTCGCAACGAGCTTTCACGGCCGCTTCGTTGCCTTCCGCCACGATGGTGGTATTGTCTTTGGTTACCGTGACGCGACGGGCAGTGCCGAAGGAATCGAGGCGAGCGTTCTCCAGCTTCAGGCCGCGCTCTTCGCTGATCACCTCACCACCGGTCAGGATGGCAATGTCTTCCAACATAGCCTTGCGGCGATCCCCGAAGCCAGGGGCTTTTACCGCTACCACGCTCAGCACACCCCGCAGCTTGTTCACCACCAGGGTAGCCAGCGCTTCTTTCTCGATGTCTTCGGCGATGATCAGCAGGGGACGACCGGCGCGAGCCACCTGCTCCAGAACCGGTACCAGGTCTTGCACCAGGGTGATCTTCTTATCAGTGATGAGGATGTAGGGGTTTTCCAGAACCGCTTCCATCCGCTCGGTATCGGTGACGAAGTAAGGGGAGATGTAGCCCTTGTCGAAGCGCATCCCTTCCGTCACTTCCAGCTCGGTGGTCATGGACTTGCCTTCTTCCAGGGAGATCACCCCTTCGCGGCCCACCTTGTCCATGGCCTCGGCAATCATACGGCCCACTTCTTCATCGTTACCGGCGGAAATGGCCGCCACCTGGGCAATGGCTTTGGAATCTTCGACCGGGCGGGCATGTTCGGCGATTTTGTCTACCAAAAACTTCACCGCCTTGTCGATCCCTCGCTTCAGGGCAATCGGGTTGGCGCCGGCAGCCACGTTTTTCAGACCTTCCTTCACCATGGCGTGGGCCAAGACCGTGGCCGTGGTGGTGCCATCTCCAGCCGTGTCATTGGTCTTGGAAGCCGCCTGCCGGATCAAGGAAACGCCTGTGTTCTCAATGTGATCTTCCAGCTCGATTTCTTTGGCAATGGTTACCCCATCGTTGATGATTTGGGGGGCGCCAAACTTCTTCTCCAGCACGACGTTGCGCCCTTTGGGGCCCAGGGTAACGGCTACGGCTTCTGCCAAGATATCCATGCCGTGCTCTAGAGCGCGACGGGCTTCTTCACTGAAGATGATTGATTTGGCCATAGTCAACCTCTCCGATGCAAATGCAGGTAAGGGTGAAACAGAGTCTCAAGGATTCAATCGTTCGTTGAACTGCTGCTGAATCACTGACCATTACTGAACAATGGCGAGAATGTCCCGCTCGGCCAACAGCACATATTCATCGCTGCCCAGCTTGACTTCGGTTCCGGCATACTTGGAGTAGAGCACTTTGTCGCCGGCTTTCAGTTCCATCGGGATCAGCTTGCCCTCGTCGTTGCGCTTGCCAGGGCCAACAGCAACCACTTCCCCCACCTGGGGCTTTTCCTTGGCAGTGTCCGGCAAGAAGATCCCACCTGCGGTTTTCTCGTCCTGCTGAGCGATTTTGACCAGCACGCGGTCGCCCAGCGGCTTCAGGGTAGAGACGTTAAGAGCTACTGCAGCCATGACGAATGTCCTCCGTGATCCTAAAGCACGAAGCTGAAGTTTTCATTTCCATTAGTTCCACTTCCCCGAAGGGAAGCGACTTAGCACTCTCGACTTACGAGTGCTAGTTTATCAGCCAACTTTCTGGCCTGACAATAGCCTCTGTCGGTGGGATCCCGCTTTTGGCAGGTGCGGTCGGGGTGCGGATCCCCCTACTTTTGGTGCCGGTGTGGGATCATGACCTGAGTTGGGCTTGGTTGAGAAGGTGTGGATCCCGTTGTTTCAGGTGGATGCGTTTACGGCAGTGCCTTTCGGCGGCAATCCGGCAGCGGTGTGTCTGCTGCCCCAGGAGTTGCCAGAGGCGCTGATGCAAGCCATTGCGGCGGAGAACAATGTATCGGAGACGGCTTTTTTACTTCCCCAGGGATCCCAGGGCGAGGTTCCCCACTATGGGCTGCGCTGGTTTACGCCGACGACGGAGGTGGATCTCTGTGGCCACGCCACCTTGGCCAGCGCCTATGTGCTGTTCACCGAGGTGCATCCTGAGGCGGAGAGGGTAGCCTTTTCCACCCGCAGTGGCCTGTTGCAGGTGCGGCGGCAAGGGGATCGCCTGGCCATGGATTTTCCTGCTCAAACTCCGGAACCTTGGCCAGAAGCCAAGGAGCAGGTGGCAGCGGCTTTGGGGATCCCACCTGTGGAGCTGTACCGCGGGGGTATGGGGGTGGCGGTGCTGGCTTCGGCGGGACAGGTGCAGCAGGTGCAACCGGATCTGGCCCAGGTTCAAGCACTCCCCGTTCCGGGGTTGATCGTCACAGCCTCTGGGGCGGCTCTGGGGAATGGGCCGGATTTTGTCTGCCGCGTTTTTGCCCCTCGGCTGGGGATCCCGGAGGATCCGGTGACGGGATCCGCCCAGTGTCTTTTGATGCCCTATTGGGCCAAACGCCTGGGTCGCTCTGAGTTACAGGCCCACCAGCTATCCAGCCGCGGCGGGGAGCTCTGGTGTCGCGATCTCGGCTCTCGCGTGGAGATTGCTGGGCAAGCGGTGCTGGTGATCAGAGGAGAGCTGAGGCTGCCTTAGAACCGTTGTCGACTAGGGTGCTAGCGGCAGGGAACAAGGCCTCCGGCCCGCTAGGGCGAGCAGTTGAAATAGATGGTAATAAAAACCACGACTGCTATCAGCCCTACAGAACAAAAAACACCTCGGATACCTCCGAGGTGCAGGCTAGGAAAGAGCTTGAGCTAGCCGAGGATTTCGGCGGCTTGAATGAGCTCCACCTGCTTTTTCTTCAGCACCAACAGCACCTGGGTAATGGTAATGGCTGCCAGGAAGGCCACCAGCCATTTCACCCGCTCCGGGCTTTGCAGCACCAGATCCCGCTCCACCTGGCCAAAGCCGCCCACATTGGGATTGTTGGTGACGGGATCCCCTTCTTTGACGCTGTCTCCAACAGCAACCACCAGTTCCGGCCCAGGCGGCACCACCAGGTTTTGGATCCCGCTTTCGGTCTCGAAGCTGAGAACTCTCGTGCCCGGCAGCTCGTATTCCGGGGGCACCAGGCTGGCCAATTCAGCCGGTAGATCGCTGATATCGGAGTCGAGGGTGGCAATGTTGACCAGACGCCCGGTGGCCGGAGCGCGGAAGACGTTGTTGTTGCTGAGGCTGCCGTCGGGGTTGAGCTGACCGCGACCCCGGTTGGCCCCAATGTAAACGCGATACTTCATGAAGGCCACCGAGGGATCCTCTTTCGGGTCAGGGGCCACCACTGGAAAGACGATTTCTTGATGCTGCTCGCCCGGCAAAGGCCCGACCAGGAGGATGTTGGGCTTCGCGTCACTGTAGGGGGTGATGTAGGTCTCGGCAGTTTCTTGCCGTTGTTCCTCGGTCATCTCGGCTTCGGTGGCTAAACGGAAGCCCTCCGGCAAGACCACCACCGCGCCCACATTCAACCCACCCTTGCTGCCGTCTGCCAGCACCTGCTGCTTGCTCAGGTCATAAGGGATCCCAACTTTGATGGTGAACACCTGGCCGGGGGTGACGGCCTGGGGCACCTCGGCGCGAGTGGGCATGGCGTTCAGGTGGCAGTTGGCACAGACAATTTTTCCAGTCGCCTCGCGGGGGTTGTCGTAGGCCATCTGGGCGTAATAGGGGTAGGCTGCCGCCGGACGTGCCCCCATCCCCAGCAACAGCAGCAGCCCACAGAAGGCCAAGCAGATTCGCTTCATAACTCTCAGCTCAGAATGAATTTCCATCACAGGTTTAGGACACAGTCTTGAAACAGCCATCTCGACAATTTGCCCCAAATCGTTCGGCAAAAGCCGGCACAGCCAGCGGGATCCCTTGCCCTTTAGGTTTCCCGGAAATCGGGGCCTTGCCAAGGGCTGAAGCGGACGTTGTCGCCATCCACAGTGGCGCTCACCAGCTCCAGCGAGCGGGGAGCCGGTCCCCGGATCACCTTGCCATTGGCCGCATACTGGGATCCGTGGCAAGGGCACTTAAACAAGTTTTCCCCCACATTCCAGGGCACCACGCAACCGAGGTGGGTACAAACCGCGTTGAGGCCATAGTTGGCCACCGCCCCGTTGTCGATCACGATGTAGGTGGGATCCCCTTTCAAACCTTGGGCCAGCACCCGGTCCGTGGCAGCATGGGTGGCCAACAGTTCACTGACGCTGATGGGCTTGCCGAGGGCGTCCTGAGCGATGAGGCCTTCCCCCCCTCCACCGGCAGAGGGCGGGATAAAGTACTTCACCACCGGGTAGAGGGCGCCCACCACCACGACTCCCACAGAGCCGCTGAGCAGGGCATTGAGAAGAACCCGCCGGCTCATGGGGGGCGCTTCAAAGTTGCTAACCGCTTCCGTCATAATGGCAAATGCAGACCTGAGAAGTTTTAACGTTCGTTGACAAGCGACATCATCCTAACCGACCCCTCTGGCCAATATCGTTAAGAAATGTAACACTGTAAGAGGCCGTGGCCTTCCTTCCCAAGGTGAGCGGCCCACCCAGCGCGATTGGAGCCAGATCCAAGCCAGCCTCAGACAAGTCTGATGAAGGGATCCGACTTTCAAGCTTTGTTGCGCGAGAAGTGGGGCTATTCCTACGACGTGCAGCTGCGGCGTATCCAGCAGAAGGTGGTGTTGCTGGTGATGTGGCGCTATCTGGAGCAGCCCTCCTTTCCCTTGAGCGAGGCGGAGTATCTGGCCCACTTGGAGAACGTGCTGGCCCATTTGCAGGCTTGGGGGGTGTGGGAAGCGGTGCGTCGGGAAATCGAAGCCACCCGTCAGAGACCCCGTATGGGCAAGGCGGTGGCCATTCCTCTGGATTTGCAGAAGGTGGGGGAGCGGGTCTCGGAGTGGTTGCTGTGAGTTCTCCGGGGGAGAAAAAAGTCCAAGCAAACCCAAGCGCCGGATTCTCCGGCTGGGCAAGAAACTCGAATGGGTCTCAGCTCAAACGGCAGACCGGGAGTTTGCCCAACGGCCATGCCCTTTCTAGAGCGGACGCTGCTGGCGCACTTGTTCGGTTTCGGGGCGATCCTGCTGAGCTTTGGATTCCAAAAGCTGGCGGAACACCGGATCGTCCAGACGGTAGTCCCGCTGCTCGATCAAATCCCGGTCGGTTGAGTAAATGGTGTCCGACTCTGGCACAACTTCTTGACGGCGGAAGCGGCGGGCAAAGTTGAGTTTGCGCAGCAGCGCCTCTGTGGGATGTTGCAGATGCTCTCGCCAAAGCTGCCGGACACGATTGCGACGCTCCACTCCCTGGTTACGGATTTGCAAGGCTAGCCAGCGAACGGCGGGCACCGCCAAAAACAGCGTGCCGTAGAGGAAGAGGAAGCCGATCAACGGGTAGATGAAGGCCAAAAAAGCATTGCTGCCGGCTGCCGCTGCCACCTCCTCCCGTGCCCCATAGAGAATGGCGGCCAGAAAGAAATTGAGAACTCCCAAGCCTCCTGCCAGGGTCAGTTGACCAGGCGTGGCCCGGCTGAACACCCAAGGTTTCTCCTGCAACACTTCGGGGATCCCCTTGGGCTTGCGCTCTGAGGCGGCCACCTGCAGTTCCGGAAAGCGGTAGACAATGTCCCCGTCCTCGCTGACCTCCGGCTGACCGTCGAACTTGAGCAAAATGGGCAGCATGTAATCTTCGTATTCCAAGGCCGGGGATCCCGGCTCCACATCCAGATAGGGCAACACCTGTTCCGCTGCGATCACCCCCCCATTGGCACGAATCAGTTGGCCAATGAGGGCATAGCGCTCCTCCTCCAGGTTGGCATTGGGATCCCCGTCCCCAAAGAGGAAGCTGTACACCGCTTCCAGGAAGTTCAGCTCGGATTTTTGCGGCTGGCGGGGGCGCGTCCGACCGGAGTAGCTGCCATAGTAGGGATAGGGATCCCAGAAGGGGTTGCCGATCCAAAGATTGGGGAAGTAGTAAAACCCTATCCCCCGCGACCGGCTGCGATTGTCCTGCTCGCGGCTGCTGGCCATCTGCAAGGCAATCAACGCTAGGACAATCAAGACAATCGACACCACCAGCAGAATGCCGAAGGAGATGCGCAGCCCATAGAGGAAGCCCCCCCACAGTTTGCGCCGCAGGGCTGCTAGCCGATCCTGCTGCTCCTTGCGCTTGAGAATGCTGCGAAAATCCGGCGGGAAAACATAGGTAATCTCCCCCTGCCGGGAAACCTGGAGATGCCCCTCCGCCTTTTGGGCCAAATTCAGCAGCTCTTGTTTGGCCTCGTGTAGAGCCAAGCCCGTGCCGGATGCAATATCTCCCAGCGTGACCCGCAGGCCCAACTGCTCCACTGCATCCATCACCAATGTTTGTGTAGCCACTTTAAACCTCCGCTTTCCGCCCCCATTGTCGAGGAGCCTTTGGGATCCCTGGACGCAGATCCGCTCCCCTGAGCTAGACCTATCGTTTCCTCTACTCCCAGTATCTCCCCACTAACCCAGCAGCGGCGAGGGTTATACCCCCCTCTAGGGCAGCCAAGCCATCACGGCCAGCAGGGTCGAGAGGATCCCGATCAACACCCAGATGAGGGGCTTAGTGTCCAACGGGGGATCCGCTGCCCGGCGGCTGAGGGGATCCCCAGATCTTGGGGAAGGGCCTTTGCGTTGGGAGCGCCCATAGGCCAAGCGGTACTCTGGGGGATCAGCTTCCTCCAGCCGGCTGAGATCGGGAATTTCGCTCAACCACTCCGCTGGACGCCGCAGACGAGGGGCTTGCCAGATACCCAAGACATAGCGAGCCTGCTGGGCGACTTCTGGATCTGGGTTGCGCAGCAAGGTTTGGGCCAACAGGATGGCCTCCTGCGTTTCGCCAAGGGCTTCTTGGGCCAGGGCCTGCCAGAGCCGTAGCTTACCCGACTGCGGATAGCGGCTTTGGGCCTGCTTAACCTCCTCTAGCGCCTGCCGGTATTGTCCTCGCTCGAACCTCAACTGGATCAGAGCCAAGTGCTGAGACAATCTCAAGTCTTCGGGAAGCGTCATGCTCAGGATCCGCAGGCTAGGTCAGCTTCTGTTCTACCCCAAACCCCACCAGCAACAGCTCCTGCAAAGGCTGACCCTGAGGGGGACGTTGGTAGGTAAGGATCTGCCGCAGGCGCAGGCGCGGATTCAGTAGAGTGATGGTATCTACAGCAACCACACGAGTGTAGGTGGTGGTCATCACCAGTTGCAGGGATCCGGGATCAAACCGGAAAGTCGCCACCATCGGGCGATCTTCCTCGTAGGCCCGATCCCGCAGGTAGTCTCCCTGCAGCCCCAGGGGGGTTTCCTGCCGAGGGACAAACAGCATGTTCAGCTCTTGCCCGGCCTCCTCCCCCGTTTCGGAAACGGTCTCAAAAGCCAAGTGAAAGCCCAAAAAACCATCCACGTTGTGGTTGGGGTAGTTGTTGTCGGCGAGCACCTTGTGCTTGAGCTCAGGGGTGAGAGTGCGAATGGTGAACTCGGTGCGGGAGCGCTCCACCTCGCCACGGTCTAGGTAATGGTAGGTGCGCTCTGTGCGCCAAGCCCCAATGCAGCAGTTGAAAAAGTGGTGAAATTGCTGGATGGCGTTCATGCGGGCGGGAGCGGACAGAGTCAGAGATCAGCGCTGGACGGGAAACCCTGCTTTCGATCCTAAAACGAATCGAAAACAACCAGGAATCCAAATCCTGAATGCCAACGATTGAGTTCTACCGTGGGATCCCCTTCCTCACGGGCTTTTGGCCACCGGGATCCCTTGGGTCTGCCCCAACAACTCCAAGGCTCGCTGGAGCTGGATGTCCTCCGGCCCGGCCAAGGTTTCCGCCGTCAGAGGAACGGATCCCTCCGCCACCACCACATCGGGCTGGATCCCCTGGCGATGAATGTCGTGGCCGCTGGGGGTGAGGTACTTGGCCGTGGTCACCGCCAGCCCCGATCCATCCGCCAGCTCCAGCAGGGATTGAATCAGACCCTTGCCAAAGGTGCGCGTTCCTACCAGTTGGGCTCGCCCACTATCCTGAAGTGCCCCGGCCAACACTTCACTGGCACTGGCGCTGCCCTGATTTACCAAGACCACCAGCGGCGCCTCTGTGAGCACCTCGCCGGTGGCGGGAATGCTGTCTTGAATGCCGTGGCGATCCGTCACCAGCACAATGTCACCCTTGGGGATCCAGAAGCGGGCGATCTCAATGGCCGCCTGCAAGAGTCCCCCCGGATTGTTGCGCAAATCGAGAATGTAGCCCCGCACCCCTTGAGCTTCTGCGGCCCGAATGGCTTGGCGGACTTGAGCGGCAGCATTGCCGTTGAACTGGCTGAGGCGAATGTAGGCCACCGATCCCTGAGGCAGCTCAAAAAAACGGGTGCGCACGGGGTTGATGGTGATCGATTGGCGTACCAGCTCCACCTCCCAAATGCGATCCTGCCGCCTCAGCTTCAAAGTAACCGGCGTGCCGCTGCGCCCCCGCATCCGCTCGGCCACTTCGTCCAGGCTCAGCCCCGCCACCGGCACCCGATCCACCGCCAAAATCTCATCCTGGGGTTGGATCCCGGCCTGCTCGGCAGGAGTGCCTTCCATGGGGGCAATCACCCGCACCGCCCCCTGCTCATCGATGGCAATCTGCAAGCCGACACCACTCAGCTCGCCGGCTGTAGAGGTCTGCAGGCTGAGGTAGTGCTCTCTGTCCAGAAAGCGGGTAAAGGGATCCCCCAGAGTGGCCAACATCTCCTCAATGGCCTGATAGGTCTGCTTGCGCTCCTTTAAGGGCCGGGAGAGAAACCGTTGCCGCACCTGCCACCAGTTTTGCCCGTTAAACCCCGGATCCACATAGGCCCGATCCACATAGGCCCAAGCCTGCGCCAGCAGTTGCTGCTCTTCTCCCCAGCGGCTGGCCTGCCCTGGACAGGCGCCAATGCCCAAACTCGCCCAGAGCAAACACCCAAGCAAGACAAGGCGGATCCCCCACCCTCTCCAGCGGATCCCTGTGTATCTCGGCTTCTGCACAACCATCGATCCCAAAAAACATTAAGAAACATGAACAAAACGCAATATCGAAAACTTGCCTGGCCTCCTGGGATCGAGATCTTCGTCCCCAAGCTGAGCCCGACGCCAGGATGGTGTTAAAAGATTGTGTTACATTGCTGAGTGGAGTGGGCTTGCCCCACCCTCGAGATCCAATTTCAAGAATTGCAGGCATTATGAGCAAAGTTTACGACTGGTTGGACGAGCGGCTGGAGATTACGCCTTTCGTCGACGACGCAACAGGGAAATTCATTCCGCCTCACGTTAACATCTTCTACTGCCTCGGCGGGGTGACGCTGGTGTGCTTCTTAATTCAGTTTGCCACCGGCTTCGCCATGACGTTTTACTATCGTCCGACGGTGGCCGAGGCTTTTGAGTCGGTGAACTACATCATGACCCAGGTGAACTTCGGCTGGCTGTTGCGCTCCATCCACCGTTGGAGCGCCTCCATGATGGTGCTGATGATGATCCTACACACCTTCCGGGTCTATCTGACAGGGGGATTCAAAAAGCCCCGTGAGCTGACCTGGGTAACCGGCGTGATCTTGGCGGTGCTGACCGTCTCCTTCGGCGTTACCGGCTACTCCCTGCCCTGGGATCAGGTGGGCTACTGGGCAGTCAAGATCGTCTCCGGTGTGCCCAGTGCCATTCCGGTGGTGGGCGACTTGTTGGTGCAACTGATCCGGGGTGGCGAAGCGGTTGGTCAAGCTACCCTGACTCGCTTCTACAGCTTGCACACTTTCGTGCTACCCTGGCTGACTGCGGTCTTTATGACCATGCACTTTTTGATGATCCGCCGCCAAGGCATTTCTGGGCCTTTGTGAGCAAGGTTTGACTCCCAGACGCCTTTGACTTTACCTGGTAACTGGGATCTTTACCTGCCACTTTTTCAGAACTTTTGTCCCTAGATAAGGAGAACTCCCATGGCCGTCTCAAAACAGGTGATAGCGACCGAGGCCATTACCCGCAAGGTTGATCTAGACAACCCCAAAGTTGTAGCCAAGCTGAAGAAAAACATGGGCCACATGACCTATGGTGAGCCCGCTTGGCCCAACGATTTGCTCTTTATGTTTCCGGTGGTGATCCTGGGCACTATTGGAGTGATCGTTGGCCTGTCAGTCATGGATCCGGCAGGTGTAGGGGAGCCGGCGGATCCCTTTGCTACGCCTCTGGAAATTCTGCCGGAATGGTATCTCTACCCCGCCTTCCACATCCTGCGGATTGCTCCCAACAAGCTGTTGGGAATTGCTCTGATGTCTGCCATTCCTGTGGGTCTCTTGTTTGTGCCCTTCATCGAAAACGTCAACAAGTTCCAAAACCCCTTGCGCCGTCCGGTGGCGACAACGGTGTTCCTGATCGGCACCTTGGTCACCCTCTACCTGGGCATAGGTGCCACCTTGCCCTTGGATAAGTGGGTCACCTTGGGCTTGTTCTAAAAGAACATCTGGGACTCCCGCTTGATGGGTTGATCGTCATCATCACCATCAGAATCACCATCAGAGTGCAGCAGGTTGGTGGCCAGGCTGCACTTTGTTATTTGGAGAGCTTTTTAGAGGAGTTGTCTGCAAACCTGTGTGCCAAGGGATGGGCAAGTCCGCCGAAATGGTAGTATCTCTACGCCCTCATCTTCAGCTTGACCGCTCATGAGCACTTCTTCTTCAACTGCTCGAACCTATCGGATCACAGCCCTTGCCGGAGATGGCATCGGCCCCGAAATCATGCGGGTGGGACGAGCCGTTTTGGATGCAGTTGCCCGGCAGATGGGATTTGCTCTCCAGTGGCAAGAGGGCCTAATCGGCGGGGCTGCCTACGACCAGACTGGGGATCCCTTGCCGGCAGAAACCCTGAAAATGGCTCAAGAGAGCGATGCCGTTTATCTGGCTGCTGTCGGCGACTTCAAGTATGACGCTCTGCCTCCTGAGAAACGCCCGGAGCAGGCCTTGTTGGGCTTGAGGGCGGGGCTGGGGCTGTTTGCCAACTTGCGCCCGGTGAAGGTCTTCCCTCAACTGGTGGGGGCCTCCTCCCTGAAGCCAGAGGTGATCTCGGGGATCGACCTGGTGGTAGTGCGGGAGCTGACGGGGGGCATTTACTTCGGCCAACCTAAGGGAATCTTCACGGATGCCCAAGGATCTCGGCGCGGCGTGAACACCATGGTCTATAGCGAAGCTGAGGTGGATCGGATTGCCCGAGTTGCCTTTGAGCTGGCCCGCAAACGCCGGCGCAAGCTCTGCTCGGTGGACAAAGCCAACGTTCTCGAGGTGTCGCAACTGTGGCGGGAGCGGGTCAATGTCATTGCGGCTGAGTACCCGGAGGTGGAACTTTCCCACCTGTACATCGACAATGCCGCCATGCAGTTGGTGCGCTGGCCCAAGCAGTTCGACGTCATCCTCACGAGCAATCTCTTCGGCGATATCCTCTCCGATGAAGCGGCCATGCTGACCGGCTCTATTGGTATGCTGCCCTCTGCCTCTCTGGGATCCTCTGGCCCCGGCCTATACGAGCCGGTACATGGGTCGGCTCCCGACATTGCCGGACAAGACAAAGCCAACCCCATTGCCCAGGTGCTCTCCGGCGCCCTGATGCTGCGTTACTCCTTGGATCAGCCACAAGCTGCCGACCGCATCGAACAGGCGGTAGAAGCCGTTTTGGCGCAAGGGTACCGCACCCCAGACCTCTACTCTGAGGGAATGACTTTAGTGGGTTGCCAGGAAATGGGAGAAAAGTTGGTGGCAGCCCTGTCCCAGCAGCAGGCGCAATAGCCTTTTTCGGGGCCACAGGCTACAGCCAAGGCAGACGTGCGGCGATTTCCAAGCAATTTCCAATTGTGGGGATCCTTGGAGCTACGCCCAACCGGCTTCAGGGAGAAGGTCGACCTCCTCGGTGGTTTTAATGGCCTCTTCGGGTCGAGGTGTGGCTTCTTGGCAGCGCTCCATGGCTTGAAGAAGCAGGGCTTCCCCTTCCTGCACCGTCTCAATGCGACAGAGGAGAGCACGGAATTGAGAGGCTCCGGCAAAGTCTTTGATGTACCAAGTCATGTGCTTGCGGGCCTGACGGATGCCACGTTCTCCCTTGTACTCCCAGAGACCGCGCAGATGCTCTAAGGCCATTTGAATCCGCTCCAGGGGAGTGGGGGCCGGTCTTTCTTGACCGGTTTTCAGGAAGTGATCGATCTCCCCTACCAGAAAGGGATAGCCCATGGTGCCGCGGGAGCACATCACCCCATCGGCTCCGGTTTCCTCCAGACACTTCACCGCTGCGGCTGTCGAGAAAATGTCCCCATTGGCGATGACAGGAATGCGCAGGTGCTGTTTGACGCGGCGGATCCAGTCCCAGCGGGCTTTGCCGTTGAAGCCTTGGGCGCGTGTCCGGGCATGCAAGGTGAGCAGTTGCGCCCCTGCCTCCTGCAGACGGTGGGCAAAATCCAAAATGTTGATCTCCTGATCTGACCAGCCCAGGCGCGTTTTCACGGTTACGGGCACCTCCACTGCGTTGGCCACCGCCTCCACAATTCGCGCTGCCGTGTCGGGATCGCGAAGCAGAGAAGAGCCGCCGCCGTTTTTGGTAATCTTGTTCACCGGGCAGCCCATGTTGATGTCCACCAAGGTCGCCCCTTCGTCCACAGCCATGCGGGCTGCTTCCGCCAGAAAGTCGGGCCGACAATCAAACAGTTGGATGCCGATGGGCTGCTCTCCCTCGCCGACCTCCATGATGCGGGGCAACTGGCGGGCATAGTGCAAGCCGGTCGCACTGACCATTTCCGTGTAGACCAAGCTGTGGGGGGCAAAACGGCGCACCAGCCCTCGAAAGACTTGGTCGGTTACCCCTGACAGCGGCGCCTGAAAAACGCGGCTCAAAACTTTTACCCCGCCGATATTGAGGGGCTGGGACAAGCGGGCTTGGAGTTCCGGCGAAAGCTGCAGGCCCATCGGGATCCGGAGAAAGCTATCCCTCTTTGTTGACAAAGTAAAGAAGACCCATGATGCGCGCTCGTTTGATCGCGGCAGTGAGCTCCCGCTGCTGTTTGGCGGTCAGGCCGGTGATGCGGCGGGGCAAGATCTTGCCACGCTCGGTAACAAATTTCTTGAGCAGCTCCACATCGGTGTACCTAATGGGTTCTCCCGGCTTGATGGGAGACAGGCGGCGGCGAGCGTAAACCATAGAGTAGGAGAACGGCGAAACGGCTTGAACTACTTAATCTCTTTGTGGATGGTGTGGCGGTTGCAGTGGGGGCAGAATTTCTTCAGCTCTAAGCGGGCTGTTGTGTTGCGGCGGTTTTTGGTGGTGGTGTAGCGGTTCACGCCTGGAGAGCGCTTGTTGACGTTGGTGCGGCACTCGGTGCACTCCAGAGTAATGATGATGCGGGCACCCTTTGCTTTGGCCATGACGGATCCCAAGACGAAGGTAAACGGCAATGAGGAAACTGCAATCCCAGATCCTGAGGCTGGAGATGGGGGTTTACCTCGATAAGCGCGATCACCAATTATCCAACTTTTCCTTGACGGAATCAACCCAAGTTTTCACTTGCTTGCCCGTTTGTTGCCGTAGGCTACGGGCGTTGCGATCCACATCTTTGCTCAGGCGCTGCAACTGCTTGGACAGATCCCGCACGGTGTCATTGCGCTGGGCTTGGCGCAGCAGGTCGCGAGCAGCCGATTTGACGTCGTCAGCAGCGTCCCCCTCTAGGATGTCCTGCAAAAACCGCAAGACTTTTTCATCCAGGTGGTAGCCCCGCTCCGCTTCCACCACTAGGGTACGTCCGGCGCGGTCGTGAATGGTTTGGCGTTTTTCCTTGTCGAAGACGGCAAACAGCCCATCCGCAGCCAGAGGCACCAGCAGGGCCTCTGTAAGCACAAAGAGGGAGAGCACTCCCTCTCGAGCCAGAGAGCGAACCAGGTGCGGCGAGGCTTCGGTTTCGGGATCCAGGGTTTTGATGTTCAGCAGCCATTTGCCGAGGCTTTGGCCCTCAGGACGGGATTGGAAATAGCCGCGGTTCACCAGCCAGGTGGCGAAGAAGGCGAGATAGCCGGTCATGTCCACGGCGCCTGCATTGGCCCCTACCAGAGCAGCCAAGCCTTGGGCTAGGTAGGAGATCCCCAGCCCCAGCCCAAAGTCGAGGGCAAAAGCCCCAATTCGTTTGCTCCAGGGAGCCAATTTCGGCAGGGGTTCTCCCTCAGCAGCCGTTTGCGGGGCTGGCCGCTCGGCTTGAACCGGGGGCAGAGAAGTGGCAGGGGGCAAAGCGCTGAAGGTTCGCCACTCGCCAGCACTTTGATCCAGTTGTTCGGTTTTGGGCCGCTCTGGAAATTGGGGGCGTTCGGGGTAGGGTCTGGGATCCGTCATTGCCGGTTGAGACAGTCAGTTCTACCATTCTAGCGAGGCAAGCCCACACCCACCGGCAGAGGGGACGGGCTGCGACGGGGGATCTCGTAGGTCAGCCGATCGCGGGCCAGCAGGGTATTGGGAAAAATGGCTTGGGCTTCTGCCAGCAGGTCTTCCAAGGTAATGGGGGCCTCTGGGGTGTAGCGGGGGCTGAAGTGGGTGAGGATCAAAGCTTGGGCCTTGGCTTCGGCGGCCACTTGGGCGGCCATGGCGGCGGTGGAATGCTTAGAGCGGCGGGCCAGCTCCAAGTCAGCCTGAGCGTAGGTAGCCTCGTGGATGACCAGGTCCGCAGCCCGGGAGAGATCGACGGCATTGCGGCAGAAAATCGTGTCGGTGCAGTAGGAGAATTTGCGGCCCGGAATGGGATCCCCGACATAATCCCGTCCGTGAAAGCAGCGGCCCTGCCAGATGATGGATTGGCCGGCCTTGAGCTGCCCATACAGAGGGCCAAAGGGGATCCCATCGGCTTGGGCTTTGGCCACATTAAAGCTGCCTGGCCGATCCTGTTCCACCACGCGGTAGCCGAAGGCGGGCACCCGGTGATCCAAGGGCGCGCAGAAGACGGAGTATTCCGGCTCTTGCAGGATGAGACCGGTTTCGACGGTGTGAACGCGGAAGCCGTAGGGGATCCGGGTCTCGCTGTAGCGCAACACGGCCTTCAGGTACTCTTCCAGGCCCGGCGGGCCGTAGATATCGATGTGCTCAGGGGTGCTGCCCAAGCCACAGGAGGCCAACAGCCCCGGCAGGCCGTAGATGTGATCCCCGTGCATGTGGGTGATAAAAATGCGGCGCAACTGGCTGGGGCGCAGCTCATCTAGGCGCAGCAACTGGTGTTGGGTGCCCTCGCCGCAATCGAACAGCCACCATTCCGACCGCTGGGGAAACTGCACCGCCACCCCAGAGACATTGCGCTGGCGGGTGGGCATGCCGGAGCTGGTGCCCAAAAAGGTGATCCGAATGGCATTGGGATCTGTCACAGGGGCAAGACCTCAGGGATTGGGATCCCTAGCTTACCAATTGCTCTCGCTGGCCGAGAAAAAACCCTTGATAGGATGGGGAGTAGAACGTACCCTTGAGCCTTCTCGTCATGATCACCCTGACCGATAGCGCCATCCAAGAGTTGAAGCGCCTGCGCAGCAAGTACGAAAAAGAGGGATCCCAGCCCATCCTGCGTCTGGGGGTCAAGCCGAGCGGCTGCTCTGGCCTCTCTTATGTGATGAACTTCGAGTCTCAGGCCAACCCTGACGATCACACCTTCGACTTTGGGGATATCCAGGTGGCGGTGGATCCCTTGAGCATGACCTTGATCAGCGGCACCACCGTCGATTTTTCCGAGGATCTGCTGGGCGGTGGCTTCCGCTTCAAGAACCCCAACGCAGTCGCCAGTTGTGGGTGTGGCACCTCCTTTGCCACTGCTGAGACTGCTGCTGTCGTTGGTCACTAAAGTCTCAATCGCTGCCTCCCACCCGCCTTTGGGCGTCAACGGTTGGAGGGCTCTAGGCTGGGCAGCCAAAGGACAAACCAAGTCCATCCCTTCTGGCTGGTGACCCGGATTTGGCCCTGCAGATACTCCACCCAATGCTTCACCAAGGCCAGTCCAAGGCCGCTGCCCGGCTGCGCCCAGGGATCCTCAGAGGGCACCCGGTAAAAGCGCTCGAAAAGGTGGGGCAGGTGGTCAGGCTCGATTTGGGCGGTATTGCCGACTCTTAGCTCAACCCCACCGGGAAAGGCTTGCACCTCCAAGCGGAGGGTTCCGCCCGGCTGGGTAAACTTGCAGGCATTTTCCAGCAGTTCCTTCAGGATCAGGGTTAGCCGCTGCGGGTAGCTGTAGAGCACTGCCGGGAATGAGGTCAGCTCCGCCATCTCCAGCTTCAGTTGCCGGGCTTGAGCCCGTTCTCGCACCCCGTCGAGCAGGCTTGTGCAAAGGCTGTGGAGATCGATGGCGGCAGCCGCAGAGCTCAACTCTTTGGCTTCTAGGCTCTGCAGATCCAGCAACTTGTTGATCAGCTCAATTTCAGCCTGACACTCTTCCAAAGCGATGCGGTGGTATTGGCACTGCTTCTCGTTGAGAGGAGTGCGGCCCAACAGTTCCAGGGCCAACTTGATCTTGGTGAGGGGAGTGCGCAGCTCGTGGGAAACGCTGGCCAGAAAGCTATCCTTAAGGCGGCTGAGCTGCTGCAAGTCCTGTACCTGGCAGGCCAGCTGGGCGGTACGTTCCTGCACTTTGGCTTCTAGGGCTTGGTTAAGTTCCCGCAGGTGGCGTTGGGCTTGGCTGGCCTGGATCAGGTGACGGATACGCCGCTTCAAGACCGACCAGCGAATGGGTTTGGAAATGTAATCGCTGGCCCCGGCAGCAAAGGCTTCATCCACGCAGGACTCATCTTCCAGCGCCGTGACGATGAGGATGGGCAGATCCGAGTTTTGAGCATGGAGGCGGCGACAGCACTCAAACCCATCCACATCCGGCATGACCGCATCCAGCAAGACCATATCCACTGGGTGTTGAGCGGCTAGCTGCAAGCAAGCCTCGCCGCTGCTGGCTTCCAGGACTTGGTAGCCTTCTCGCTCAAGGGCGTAGCGAACCACGAGTCGCTGGCTGGGCTCATCGTCCGCGATCAACAACAACGGCTTCTTTTCAGGCGAGGGGGATCCCGGCTGTGCCCCGGGAAGAGGGCCTACCGGCGACGAGCCGGCTGGAGGATGGGGATTAGGCCTCAGCATAGGCATTGAGAGGAGAGGGAGAAAGGCTCTGCACTCAGGAGGAGAGACTGAGGGTAACTTGCCGATATGCCACCTCCAGCTTCTGCACGGCTTGCTCTATAGTATCCCATTTTACAGAACTGGCTGGCTCGGCATGAACCAGCTTTTCCAACTGCTGACACAGCTCAGCCAGACGTTTGGCGCCCAGGGTGCTGCTGCTGCCCTTGAGGCGGTGGGCCAACCGAGCAATGGCTTGGGGATCCCGCTGCTCCAGGGCCTGCCGCAGGGATCCCAGCAGAGCCTCGCTGTCTTGCCGGTAGATTTGGACCATCTCCTGCCAGGCTTGGGGGGAGCTGAGGACTGACTGCAGCTGAGCGAGGATAACGGGGTCGAGGGGCGGATCCTCTTCTTGGCTGGCCGGGATGGGAAGGGGAAGGGATCCCTGAAGAACCCGGACTAGGGCGGCTGGCTCCAAGGGTTTGGTGAGGTAGCCATCTACCCCAGCAGCTTGGGCAGCAGCACGGCCTTCCGAAAACACATTGGCCGTGAGGACGACAATGCGAGGCTGGCGCTCAGGGGGCAGTTCAGCGCGGATGCGACGGGTGGCCGCAAGACCATCCAGCTCCGGCATTTGCATATCCATCAACACCAGATCGTAGGGTCGCAGGCGCAGAGCTTGGACGGCTTCTAGGCCGTTGCCGACAATATCGGGCCGGTAGCCCAATCGCTCCAGCATGAGGCGAATCACCTTCTGGTTAACCGGGTTATCCTCTGCCACCAGGATCTGAAGCGGGTAGCGGCTGGCCAGGGTCGCGTCCCAAATGGAGGGAGGAGCGGCGGGAGAGGAAAATAAGGAAGAAGGAGCTTTTTCTCCCACCAGCTCCAGCAGCAGCTTCCGCAGTTGGGAGGCTTTGACCGGCTTGGCCAAAGTGGGGAGAGGGTCTGCTGTGGAGATGAAGTTGCGCCCCGTCAGCACTATGGGCAACAGGTGGGGTTGCGCTTTCCGCAGGTTAGCCGCCAAGGTTAGGCCATCCTGGCCTGGCAGAGTGGCATCCAGAAGGGCTAGGTCAAAAGAATGGGTTCTAGCTGCAGCCTGGGCTTCTGCCGCCAAGGCGCAACAGGTTACCTCCATGCCCCAAGCGCTCAGCAGTCGGGATAGCAACTGCCGTTGACTGGCGTTGTCTTCCACCAGCAAAACCTGCTTGCCGGCCAAGCACGGATCCGGTGCGGCGGTTGGCAACAGCTCCTGGTCTGGCCTCTTCAGGGGAATGCGAAAGCGAAAAGTGGATCCCTGGCCCGGCTGACTTTCCACCCCGATTGCTCCCCCCATGAGCTGGCAGAGACGCTGGCTGATGGCCAAGCCCAGGCCGGTGCCCCCAAACTGGCGGCTGATGGAGCTATCCACCTGGCTGAAGGGCTTAAAGAGGCGATCCAATTTTTCCGGGGGAATGCCAATGCCTGTATCCCGCACCTGAACGCTTACCCACTGCTTTTCGGGATCCCTCTCCCCGGCCTCGACGGTCACCACCACCTCTCCCTGGGGGGTGAACTTGATGGCGTTGCTGAGCAGATTGGCCAGGATTTGGCGCAGCCGGTTGGGATCCCCTATCAAGGTTGGCGGCAGGTTGGGATCCACCCAGGCCACCAGTTCCAGATCCTTGCTCTGGGCTTGGGCTGCCATCAGATCCAGCAGCTCCTCCACCAACTGCGGCAAGGAAAAAGGCATTTCCTCCAGTTCCAGTTTTTGGGACTCGATCTTGGAGAAATCGAGGATGTCGTTGATCAGGTTCAGCAGCACCTCGCCTCCATAGCGGATGGTCTGTACCCAATCCTGCTGCTGCGGATCCAAGGAGGTGTCCAGGAGTAGACTGGTCATCCCCAAAATGGCGTTGATGGGGGTGCGGATCTCGTGGCTGATGGTGGCCAGGAACTCGCTCTTGGCGCGGCTGGCGGCTTCGGCAGCTTCCTTGGCTGCTTTCATCTGCTCTTCTGCCAGCTTGGCTACGGTGATATCCCGTCCGGCGGCGTAGACCAGGGATCCGTCCAAAAAGGCTCGCCACTCGATGAAGCGATAGCTTCCGTCCTGAGTGCGGTAGCGGTTGACGAAGTGATCCAGCCGTTTCTCTTCGACAAGCTGCTGCATGGCGGCCTGTGTGGCGGGGACATCTTCCGGGTGAACCCACTCCAAAAAGGGTCGGCTCTGCAGCTCCTGCAGAGAATAGCCCAGCGTAGTCTCCCAGGCGCGGTTGAGACGGCGAAAGTACCCTTGGGCATCGGCAATGCAAAGCAAATCCAGAGCCACCGAGAAAAACTGCTCCAGCTCCGCTTCTGCCGACTTGCGGGCAGTGATGTCTACTGCGGTAAATACCCAACACGGGATCCCGCGCAGGACAAGGGGCTGCACAAACACGTCTTCCCAGACAACTCGGCCATCCTGCCGCTGCCAGCGCCACTCAAAGCGGGCGGATCCCTGCTGGCGGGCCTGCTCCAAGTAGGGCTGCAAAGCAAACTCCCTCCCCTGCAAAGCCCGGCGATAGGGAGACTGCTCCAAAGTGTCGAAGGCCCGCAGCTCCTCCAGGCTGGAAAACCCGTAGGCGGCAATGGCTTGGGAGTTGGCCTCCAGGATCTCGCCGGTCTCGGCATGGCGGATGAGGATGGCCACAGCGGCATTCTCAAACAGCGCCCGGAACTTCTGCTCGCTTTCCTGGACGGCCTGCTGGGATCGCACCCTGTCGGTTACATCGCGGACGATCACCACCACCTCTTGGGGGTTGAGGGGCACAATGCGCACCTCTTCGTGGCGGGTCTCTCCTTGAATCTCGATGCTTTGGTCGTAGCGCTGCCGCGTCTGGGTAGCTATAGCCTGCTGAACAAAGAAAAGCCGCCGCTCGGCCAACTCCGGTGGCAAAAGCTCCTGCAGGGATCGGCCCACGTAGGTGTCGGGTGAGCTATAGGGAACAACCTCGCCCCCCCAGACAAAGCTCAAGCAAATGCCCTGGCTATCCAGGCGAAAGATCAAGTCGGGAATGGCTTCTAGAATGGCTCGCTGCACCTGTTCAGCGGCTTTCAAGGCCAGCTCTGCCTGCTTGGCTTCTGTAATATCCCGCACGATCACCAGGACTTCCTGGCTGTTGAGAGGGACAATGCGGGCCTCTTCGTAGCGTACCTCCCCTTGAACTTCAATGCTGTACTCGTAGCGCTGTTGGGTTTGGGTGGCCAGGGCTTGCTGAACATAGAAAAGCCGCTGCTCTGCCAGCTCCAGCGGCAGAATCTCCTGGAGGGATCGACCTAAGTGGCGCTCTGCTGGGCAGTCAAGATGGACATCGCCGCCGGAAATAAAACTCAGGCAGATGCCCTGGCGATTCAGGCGAACAATAAGGTCGGGGATGGCTTGGAGAATGGCCCGCTGGGTGGCTTCCATTTCTCTAAGGGCCAACTCCGCCTGTTTCCGCTCGGTGATATCCCGCACCAGGATGTAAACTTTGTCTCTCCCGTGAGCGACAACGCAGGCTCTCCGATAGCAGCGGATCCCCGGCTCAATCTCAACTTCGTACTCTAGGTACTGCGGCGTCTGGCTGACCAAGGCCCCCTCCGCCAGAGATGGATACTGCTCTTTCAGCGAGCCAGTAAACACGTCTTGGGCGCGGCAACCCACGTAAAACTCAGGCAGATGTCGGGTGGGAACGTAAGGGGAAGGCTTGCAATGAAGAATGACTCCCTCGGCGCTGAGCTCAAAAATCAAGTCGGGAATGGCCTCGTAGAGGGCGCGGTAGCGAGACTCGCTTTCCTGTAGAGCCCGCTCCATCTTGACCCGCTCGCTGATGTCGCGGCTGGTGATGAGGACCCCATCGCCCACCGGCACCACTTGGTGATGGATCCAACTGGCCTTCAAGCCCGGCTGCCCCGAAATGGGGAACTCCTCTTCCAGAGGAATGCCGGTTTCCACCACTCGCTTGTATTTCTCAAAAAAGCCCCCCCAGCGGTTGATGGGCAGCAGCTCGCACAGCCGCTGGCCGATGATCTGCCGGCGCTGGAGGGAAATGAGCTCTTCCCCCTTGGCGTTGACATCCACAAAGACAAAGTCGCGGATCTCGCGGGTAACGGGATCCCGCACCGCCTCCAGCAGGTAAATAGCATCCAAGCTGGCTTCCAAGGCTGCCCGAAAACGAGCCTCTGGGCTGGGGGTGCCTCTAGGAGGTTGGAAGGGAAATCTTCGAGAAAGGGATCCCAGGATCCCTCTGAAGACAGAAAGCGGCTGACTTTCCCCCAGGCTGACGCCAAGCAGCAGGAGAGCCAAGAAGAGGGATCCCAGCAGCCAAAAGGCAAGGCCAGAGGGATCCACCAGGCCCACCGTTTTCCCTACCGCCCATAGCTCTCTGTGCATAGAACCCAGAGATTCCTGCCCCCTTTCCACAGTATCCCAGCAAGTCTTTCCAGCTTATCTTGGAGGTCAAAAGGGGAAGCTCAGCTAACTTGCGGAAATGGCCTCTATGCAATGGGCAGGATTCCTCAAGAGTGGCTTTTTGGGGAAATGAGTCTTGGCTCAAAGCTTTGTTTCTGGGTGCAGTAGGGAGAGAGACTCTTTATTGTGAAGATGCTTTATTGTGAAAAATAATTGTGAAGATTCAGCGGGATCCCTTGCGCCAGCGGCAGTAGAGTTTTTCCAACTCCACCCAGACCATAACCACGGTGCTAAAGCCCAAGCAGATCAAAAGTTCAGTGCGGGTTAGCTCCTCTGTGCCAAAGAAGCTGCGCAAGAAAGGCACATAGAGCAGAGCCAATTGCAAGAGCAGAGTGGTCAGGACCGCGCCCAGCAGGTAGGGGTTGGAAAAAGGGTTGGTCTCGATGGTGAGCTTCTCGTTGGAGCGCACGGCCAGCGCATGGCCCATCTGGGCGATACACAGGGTGGTGAAGACCATTGTGCGCCAGTGGGGGATGTAGGCTTCCACAATGGCCATCATGAGGATTGTGGAGATGGCAAAAACCACGCCGATGCGCACCATGTAGGCTCCCAGCCCCTGGGCGAAGATGCTCTCTTTGGGGTTGAAGGGGGGGCGCTGCATCACCCCTGGCTCCGCCGGTTCCAAAGCCAAGGCCAGAGCGGGCAGGCCATCGGTCACCAAGTTCATCCACAAGATCTGTAGGGGTGTCAGCGGCACATCCCCCAAGCCCAGGATGGGGGCAGCAGCCACTGTCAGCACCTCACCGATGTTGCTGCCCAAAATGTACTTCACAAAGCGGCGGATGTTGCTGTAGACCACTCGCCCTTCTTCAATGGCTGCCACGATGGTGGCGAAGTTGTCGTCCAGCAGCACCATATCGCTGGCCTCTTTGCTCACATCGGTGCCCGTGATGCCCATGGCGATGCCAATATCCGCTTGGCGCAGGGCAGGGGCGTCGTTGACCCCATCCCCGGTCATGGCCACGAACTCGTTTTGCTTTTGCAAGGCCTGGACAATGCGCAGCTTGTGTTCGGGTGCCACGCGGGCATAGACCCTGACGGTTTGTACCGTTTGCAGCAGCTCCTCGAAACTCAAGCGGGAGAGGGTACGCCCGTCAATCGCCTGATCCTCCGACTCGAGAATGCCCAACTCCCGGGCAATGGCCACAGCCGTGAGCTGATGATCGCCGGTAATCATCAGGGTGCGGATCCCGGCTTCTCGGCAGCGGGCCACGGCCTCTCGTGCCTCTGGTCGCGGAGCATCGTGCATCCCCATCAGGCCCAGCCAAACCAGGTTGTGCTCCACCTCTTCCCCGTTGTCCGGGATCCGCTCTAGCCTCTGGGTGGCTACCCCCAGAACCCGGATACCTTGGGCGGCCAGGCGGTTGTTGGTGCCGAGGATGGCTTGGCGATCGGTTTCCGACAGCTCCTGCCAAGTTCCCCCTTTCTGGATGCGATCACACCGCTCCAGCACCAGCTCTGGGGATCCCTTGGTGTAGACGCAGTAGCCGCCGTTTTCTTGGATCACCACGCTCATGCGTTTTCGTTCCGAGCTGAAGGGGAGCTCCTGCACCCGTGGGTAGCGCTCCTGTAAAGAGCCTTTGTGGAGGTTGGCCTTGGCGGCTGCCACCAGCAGGGCGGCCTCGGTGGGATCCCCCAGGATGGACCAGGTGGGCGTTGAAGGGGGGGAAGAAACTGCAGACCGTGGGTTGCGACCGGCAACGGGTTGGAGGCTGGCCTGCAACAGGGCATCGTTGCAGAACACCACGGCCCGCAAGATGGCCTGCAGATCCGGGGCGCTCCCGGGATCTATGGGCTGGCCGCCGCAGTAGAAGGATCCCTTGGGAATGTAACCGGTGCCGCTGACGTGGTAATGGCGGTCGGGGGTAATGATGTCGGTTACCACCATTTTGTTTTCCGTGAGGGTGCCGGTTTTGTCGGAGCAGATGGTGGTCACGGATCCCAGGGTTTCCACTGCTGGCAGGCGGCGGATCAGGGCATGGCGGCGCACCATGCGTTGGGTGCCAATGGCCAGGGTGACAGTGATCACCGCAGGCAGCCCCTCTGGTACCACGGCCACGGCCATGCTCAAGGAGGTTTCCAGAAGCGAGGTGAAAGGGGCCATACTCCCGGCTTGCAGCAACCCTATCCCCACCACCAAGGCCACCAAAGCCAGGGATCCCGACACCAGCACATTGCCCAGTTGGCTCATGCGCCGCTGCAGGGGAGTGGGCTCGTTTTCCACCGTTTGTAGCAGCTTCGCCACCTTGCCCAGCTCCGTGTTCATGCCGGTGGCAGTAACCAAGAGGATCCCTCGCCCCTGAATCACTTCGGTGCCCATGAAGGCCATGTTGCGCCGTTCCCCCAGCTCGATGTCCGGCGGGAGTACGCAATCTGCCTGTTTGGTTACAGGGGTGGCTTCTCCGGTCAAAGCTGCTTCCCGCACCTGCAGGTTCACGGCCTCGGCCAAGCGCCCATCGGCTGGGATCTGTACCCCGGCTTCCAGCAGCACGCGATCCCCCGGCACCAGTTGGCTGGCTGGAACTTCTTGCCACAGGCCATCCCGCTCCACCCGCACGGTAGGGGAGGCCAGTTTTTTCAGGGCCGCCAGCGCTTTTTCCGCCCGACTTTCTTGCAAATAGCCCAGGCCACCGTTAAGGCCAACGATCAACAAAATGGCCAGGGCATCTTTGGGAAACTCGCCTTCTTGCAAGTCCAAAGTGGCTGAGATCGCCGCTACGGCGATCAGCATCAGCAGCATGATGTTGCGGAATTGATCCAGCAGGACTTGCCAGGAGCTACGGCCAGAAGTGGTGATCAGCTCATTGGGGCCATATTGCCGCTGCCTCTGGATCACCTGCTGAGTGGTGAGGCCGCGATCGGGATCGGTCTGCAACTTCTGGATGGCAGCGGCGAGGGTGAGGCTATGCCAGGCAGGAACAGAAGCAAGGGGGGATCCATCCGGTGGGATCATCGCGACCACTCGAGGGTTCTTGCCGCATTTTGACATACTCCCCGCCCTCGAGGGGGAGGATTCTTGTCATCTCCCCAGTTGTTCGAGCCATAGCTCTTCTGGCGCCAGCGGCTGGGATCATCTTCAGAGCGCCAAGCCCACGACGAGGATCGAACTCGTGACCTCCCCCTTACCAAGGGGGTGCTCTACCACTGAGCCACGTGGGCAAAGCCGATGGTGGGCCGAGTTGGATTCGAACCAACGTAGGCGTAAGCCAGCGGATTTACAGTCCGCCCCCTTTAACCCCTCGGGCATCGACCCGTTGACACCGGTCTTTCATCATAGCAGAAGGTGTTGCGTAAGTCAGACACACTCCCACTGTGCCAATTGTCAGCCATCTCAAAACCGAGGAGTCAGAGTCGAAGCGGAACGAGGCAGCCCCAGAGCTGGGTATAAAGGGATCGGGTTAGGGCTGGGCACTTTTCAAGACAAACTGAATAAGGAACTTGATATCGTTTAAGACAGTTTTCTGACTCCTGACCATGATTTCGACCCTCGGCACTCCCACCCATCCAGAGCAGACCCTTTCCCCCAACCAGTCTTTGCGCCCCTTGACCAGCCGTATCAACAGCCGGGGGCACTTGGAAATTGGGGGGTGCGACGTGGTGGAGCTGGTGCGCCAGTTTGGATCCCCTCTCTACATCCTGGACGAATGGACGCTGCGCCGCGCCTGCCAGCTTTACCGTGACACCTGGGCCCGCTGCTACGCCGGGGGATCCCGGGTTTTGTACGCCACGAAAGCCTGGAACTGCCTGGCCATTTGTGCTCTGGCGCTGCAAGAAGGGCTGGGGTTGGATGTGGCTTCCGGCGGGGAGCTGTACACGGCCCTGCAGGCGGGGGCCAAAGGTGAAGATCTCTATCTGCACGGCAACGCCAAGTCTCTCGACGAGCTGAACTTGGCCCTGGAGACGGGCTGTACTTTGGTGGTCGATAGCCTGTACGAACTGCAGCAGGTGTCGGCCCTGACCACGCCCGCACGGCCAGCGCGGCTGCTCCTGCGGGTTAACCCCGGTATCGACGTCCACACCCACGAGTACATTCGTACCGGGCAAACCGACAGCAAATTCGGCATCGGGCGATGGCAATTGCCGGAAGTGCTGGATTTTTTGGCCGCCCATCCTCAGTTGCAGTGCGTCGGGCTCCATGCCCACATTGGGTCACAGATTTTTGATCTACAGGGCCACCGCGACCTGGCGGGGGTGCTGGCCCAGATCTGGCGGCAAGGGCTGGGCAGAGGGTTGCCCCTACAAGAGCTGAATGTGGGTGGGGGCCTGGGGATCCGCTATATCGAATCCGATGATCCCCCCTCCATCCCGGAGTGGGTGGAAACTGTGGCAACGGCGGTGCAACAAGCCTTTGCCCAGTCCGGGATCCCTTTGCCCAAGGTGCTCTGCGAGCCTGGACGATCTGTGATTGGGCCGGCTGCCGTGACCGCCTACACCCTGGGGGGGCAAAAGCGGATCCCTCCCAGCGATGACCTGCCCCAGGGACGCACCTACATCACCATCGACGGTGGTATGTCCGACAACCCCCGCCCGATCACCTATCAAGCCCGCTATACCGCCCTTCTGGCCAACCGACCAGAGGCAGAGGCCACGCAGCGGGTAACGGTGGCCGGCAAGCACTGCGAGTCGGGGGATGTGCTGTTGAAGGATGTGCTTCTGCCCGCCCCAATGGCAGGAGAAGTGTTGGTGGTTTTGGCGACGGGGGCCTACAACTACAGCATGGCTTCCAATTACAATCGCTTCCCTCGGCCAGCCGCGGTGCTGGTCAACGAGGGAGAGGCCCAGTTGATTGTGCGGCGAGAAACTTATGCCGACTTAATCCGTCAGGATGTTCTGCCGGAGCGGTTGCTGCGTTGAAGGGGAAGTTTGCCCATACCCATCTGGTCAGTAGAGGCACAGCCTTTCCTGGCAGCGCCGACCGCAGCCAACGCACCTCATGCGAGAAAGACTGGAAGACAGCCAGGAGGTGAGTGGTAGGCTGGTCTGGGGGCCGCAGTCCAACAGGGGTTCTGAGGTGCAGAACGGCACCAGGCAGAAGGTCCGCAATGAGGGGAGCGTGAACGGGGTTTTTCGCCATGCTGGCGGCCTTATGGGCTTGGCTACAGCAGTTTAACTTTCTCAGCCTCTTGGACTGGGCTCTGGCTGTCTTTCTGTTGGCTTTGGCTCTCTACTACACCCGCGAAAGTCGTGCTGGGGTGCTGGTGAGGGGATTTATAGTGCTGCTGGTGCTGTACCTGGCCACAGCCTCTCTCCCCTTGGTTCACCTGATCTTGGATCGCCTGCTCCTGGGCGCAGCTGTAGCCATGGGCGTGCTCTTTCAACCGGAGTTTCGCCGGCTGCTGGAGCAATTGGCAAGAGCCATCCGCATGGAGTGGCCGAGCAACGCAGGCGATGACGAGGAGGATCCTGAGGAAGATTTGGTGGAAGAACTGGTGCAAGCAGTGCGAGAACTTTCCCAAAACCGCACAGGAGCGCTGATTGTCATCGAGCCAGAGCAGCCAATTGACTCGCGGGTATTTACCGACAAAGGAGTACCTCTCCAGGCGCGGGTGTCGCGGGAGATCTTGCAGACCATTTTCCAGACTTCAACTTTGTTGCATGATGGGGCTGTGGTCATCCATCGGAATCGCATTCGCGCAGCGGGGGTCATCCTGCCGGTTTCGGAGCGGGCCGCCTCTCGACAGCTGGGCACACGGCACCGCGCTGCGATGGGGATCACAGAGCAGACCAATTGCTTGTGTATTGTGGTCTCAGAAGAAACGGGATCCATTTCCCTGGCGGAGGGTGGGCGCATCGAGCGGCCTCTGACCAGTGCCAAGTTACACGAACTGCTGGTACAGCGGTTGCGCAATCCCCGCGATGCCAAAAAACGAGATGCTCCGCTAAAGGGATTGTGGGCCCACCCCTGGTTTCGCAATGGGCCGCTGCGCTGGTGGGGATCCCTCTCCGATCTAACTAAACTCTTTCGCAAACCTGAGAAAACCCTCCCGAAAGACTGAATCTCCATGACCCTTTCTCCTGCCCATCTTCTGCAGTTGCCTGCCGACCTAGATCCGCAGTTGTTGCCCCGCCATGTGGCGGTGGTGATGGATGGCAACGGGCGTTGGGCGCAAAAACGGGGCTTACCCCGCAGTGTTGGGCATCAGCGAGGGGTAGCGGCCCTGAAGGAGCTGCTGCGCTGTTGTGATGACTGGGGGATCCCAGCCCTTACCGCCTATGCCTTCTCCACCGAGAACTGGGGCCGGGCCCGCGAGGAGGTGGATTTTCTCATGACTTTGTTCGAGCAGGTGCTGTGGCAGGAATTGGGGGAAATGGTGCAGCAGGGGGTGCGCATCCAGTTTGCCGGCCAGTTGTCGGCTCTGCCCCACTCTCTGCAGGAAACCATCGTGCATGCGGTGGCCTGCACCCAGCACAACAAGGGCATTTGCCTGACGGTGGCCCTCAACTACGGGGGACGACAGGAGATCCTACAAGCCTGCCGCTCCATTGCCACCTTGGTGCAGCAGGGGCTGCTGCAGCCGGATCAGATTGACGAGGCCCTCTTTTCCCAATTTCTCTACACCACCGGCTTATCGGATCCTGATCTGCTGATCCGTACCAGCGGCGAGATGCGCATCAGCAACTTCCTGCTCTGGCAGATGGCCTACACCGAGCAGTATTTCACCCCCATCCTCTGGCCGGATTTCGACCGAGCCGCTTTTCACCAAGCCTTGCTTAGCTATCAGTCGCGGCAGCGGCGGTTTGGCAGGTGAGGATGATCCCTGGTTGGATATCCGTTGCCAACCGGCAGCTAGCGCAGAAAGCTGGTCACCAACCACATCACCGTAAACGTGATCCCCACCAACAGCGCACCAGGAGCATCGCCACCGGTGAGAGGAAGGGCAATGCCGTAGGCCAACATCAGCCCCAGGCTCAGGCCCGCCAGGGCCAAGAGAAAAGCGCGAATGAAGCGGCGCTCTTTGCGGTACAGGAAATAGATACAAGCCATCAGCCCCAAGGCCAGTTGCAGCGAGGGGTACTCATCGGGAGCCAGGATAACCCAACCCCCCAGCCCACCCAGCAGCGCCGCAGGCCAGAGGGCATCGGCGGTAGAGGGGGTATCCAACCAGCGGCTGACCCAGGGGGGATTTTGGGCAGCAGGGCGAGGCAAACTCAGCTCCGGCTCAGGATGGGCAGCCCGTTGTTCGGCGTAGCGAATGCGATCGGGAACGGCGATTTTGCCCTCTTTGCGCAGGCGCAGGCGCTGCATCAGGATGGCATCGTAGGCTTGCTCCACCCGCTCTTGCTGCTGTTCATCGGCGCCCAAGCTGGCCAGGAGCCGAGCCCGCGCCGATTGAATCTCTTCAAAAGAGGCTTCTTCGCTAATTCCCAACACCTGATACGGACTCATCTCAGCCATAGCGACCAGCCCTGTAACTCTTTATCACCTTAACCCAGCCTGCCCGACCTTCGATCCGGCTACGTGACGGGGATCGACAACGGGGATTGAGTTGCCGCATTCCCCAAGGCTACGGATTTGGAGATGGAGGCAAGCTCCGTTTGTAGACATCGGGCCACATACTCAACCGCAGCGTAGGTGGTGGCTTTGCCAAGGCTAAGGCGAATGGATCCCAGCGCCTCGGCTTCTGAGTGGCCCATGGCCAAGAGGATGCGGCTGGGGATCAGTTGGCCGCTGCTACAGGCGGAGCCGGCGCTAATGGCGATCCCCTGGCGGCTTAGGGCCCTGACCAGCACATTCCCCGGGATCCCTGCGGTGCAGTAGCTGAGGTGGTGGGGCAGACGCTGCTCCAAATCCACAGGGCCGGTCAGCCGCAAACCGGGCACCTCCGCCAGCAACTGGGCCAAATGCCGTTGCAATTGCCGTAGGCGGGCCGTTTCTTGAGATAGCTCTTGGGCCGCCAAAGCTGCCGCCACTCCCAAGCCGACAATGCCCGGGATCCCTTGGGTGCCAGCCCGCAGCCGCCGTTCTTGCCCACCCCCCCGCAGCAGCGGTCGCAGCTCCACCCCTGGGCGCACGTACAGCGCCCCCACCCCCTGCGGCCCGTAGAGCTTGTGCCCGGAAAGGGAGAGCAGATCCACCGGCAGTTGTGTCAGATCCAACGGGATCCGCCCCACCGTCTGCACAGCGTCGGTGTGGAAGAGCACCCCCGCCTGGCGACAGATCTGACCCAGCTCTGCAATGGGCTGCAGGGATCCCACCTCATTTTGGCCGTGGACGATGGAGACCAAAACGGTATTGGGTTGCAGCGCCTGGATCAAAGTCTGGGGATCCACCTGGCCGGCGGCGTTCACCAGCAGACGGGTGACCTGCCAGCCTTGGGACTGCAACTGGCGGGCAGCATTCTCCACCGAGGCGTGCTCGACGCTGGAGATGATGAGATGTTGGGGAGTAGAGTAGCGCTGGGCCACCCCAAACAGGGCCAGGTTGTTGGACTCCGTCCCGCCTGAGGTAAACAGCAGCGCCTCCGGCTCACAGTTAAGCAGCTCGGCCACCTGCTGCCGCGCCCGCTCCATGGCCATGGCGGCCCGTTCTCCCCACCCGTGCAAGCTGGAGGGGTTGCCCCAGCTTTCCTGCATCGCCATCTGCATGGCCTCGATCACCTCAGGCCGAGGCGGAGTGGTGGCGCTGTGGTCAAAGTAGAGGGCAGGATCCAAACGCAACATGCCAGCTCGACCAGCCGGGGCTCCGTGTTCCTATCTTAAGATCCTTGGCCAGTGTTGCCCAACGCTGGCAGCAGCTTCCCCTTGTTGAGGCCAAACCCGCTGGAGGCAAATTGAGCCTGCCTACTTGAAAAGACTAGTACGCTGGCGGTGCATCACCACCGATTCCACCAAGCCAATGGCCAGAAAATTGGTCAGTAGAGCCGAGCGGCCATAACTTAGAAAAGGCAAAGGCAAGCCGGTAATCGGGGCCAGGCCGATGGTCATGCTGATGTTCACCACCGCCTGAAAGAGGATCATCGCCAGCACCCCAATGGCAATCAGGGATCCAAAATTGTCCTTGGCCCCTTGGGCAATCCAGATCAGCCGCGCACACAGGATCCAAAACAGGATCAGCACCGTCAGGGCGCCGATAAAACCCATCTCTTCCCCAATGGCCGAGAAAATAAAATCCGTGTGCTGTTCGGGGATGAAGTCCAGCTGGGTTTGGGTGCCCTGCTGGATACCGCGGCCCCAGAGGCCGCCGGCTCCGATGGCAATGCGGGATTGAATGAGGTGATAGCCGGCTCCCCAGGGCTCTTGCATGGGATCGATAAAAATCTCCAGCCGCCGCCGCTGATAGGGCTTGAGAAGGTGCCAAGCTAGCTGACCCAACTGCCCCGAGAGCAGGTTGATTACCCCAAAAGTTACGGCCCCCGTCCACTGCCAGGGGAGACGCCAAGCAGCCAACCCCGCCATTCCCAGACACCAGAGCAGCCAAACCCAAAGCATCCAGCTCTGCTCTGGGCGAGTGTGTAAGCCATAGAGAATGGCTCCCACCCCCGGCGACAGGAGCAAGAGGATCCAACTGCCCTTGGCTCCGGCCCAGTAGAGCATGACCAGGACAATCACCACAAACACCAGGGCAGTGCCCAGGTTGGGCTGCAGGAAAATCAAGATCCAGGGAGGAGCAATGACGGCAACGGCCACCCAAATCTGGCTGAAGTACTTGATCGGCCAGTGGTGCAGGAGAGCAGCCAGGGTAACAATTACCCCCAGCTTGGCAAACTCAGAAGGCTGCACCTGAAAGCCAGCGATGGAGAGCCAGCGCTCCGCCCCTCCCCCCGCCGTGCCGAAAAAGAGCACTGCAATTAAACCTGCCAAGGTCAGGAAGTAGGTGAACCAGTGCCAGCGCAAAAGCCGCTCATACGGGATCCGGGCTACCATTCCCAAAAACACCAGGCTGATCCCGGCCATGATCAACTGCTGCAGCCAATAGTGGCTGATGGGACGCTCCCAGACTGCGCTGCGGATGGCAAGAATGCCGATGCCTGTCAAGGCCAGCACCGTGGCCAGCAACATGCCATCGAACTCGCGCCAAGGAGCCAAGATCTGCCGCAGAAGCTTTTTCCACCTAGGCTGAGAAGACACCTTTGGGTCAACGTTGCCCAGCAATAGACCCCATCCTCCAAAGCAAGGCCAGCACCAGTTTGACATGCCCCTTGCCCCACTGGCTCACTCTCGACCCCTCTCCCACGGGGGGAGCTATTCCCAGCTCTGCAGTTGCCCTAGCCAAGCGGAGAGGCGGGATCCCACCTCTTCTCGACGCCCTTCAAGATTGGCTGCCGTCCAAATCAGAAGCAGGCCCAGCAGGATCCCAGTGGCCCAGAGCAGCAGCGCATCAGTTGTTACCAACAGCCATCCCTGCCGCAGGATCCCCAGCCCAAAGGCCAGCGTGCCCACGAAGAGATAGGCTCTTACCCGCAAGGCCAAGCCCAGCAGACCCAAGGCCAAACCCAACCCTACCGGCCAAAAGCCCGTCCACCGTTGCCCGTGAGTTTCCACCAGCACCACCAGCAGCCATGTGCCCAAGGAAACCAGCCGCAGCCAATGCCGCCCCCGCCGTCCGTTGGTTTCCTGTAATCCCGGATCCACCTGGGCCACATAGAGCAGGGATCCCACCAGGGGCAGGGCATAGAACGTCAGGGAAGCCCAATCCTGATGCCAGCCGTAACTCCACAGGATCCAGTTGCTCAAGAACAGGCTGACATAGCCCAGGCGCACTTGGGATCTCCAGATAGCCAGCAGGGCATAGTAGGTTGCCCCCAGCAGCAGATTAAGGGTGTTATTTCCTCCCGCGGTTACCAGAAAAGCGGCCAGGGGCAGCACCAGGGCTGTATTCTGCCAAGGAGCCGCCGGCCAGCCCCACCCTCGCCAGGGCAAGCCATGGTAAACCAGCCCCAGCCCACAGAGCAGGGATCCGGCCCATCGCGCTATGGATAGCTGCGGCAGCCCCAGGAACACACCGCCCAGCAGAACCCCAGCTCCTTGCCATGCACTGAGGTAACCCCAGACCGTTGGCACCCAATTTTGCTCTGTTGGAGATTCTAGAGTTGAGGTTCTCGCCTGTCCGGCGGCATAGGCCACCAGGCCGGATCCCGTCAGCACCCAGAGGAGCTGTCCCCAACGGCTGAGGCGAGGATCGAAAAGGGCAGACCAGAGGACAAGGCTGGCCAGAGCCCAGTTGGCCAAGGCCATCCAGCGCAACCCAGCTCTTTTAAGCTGCAGGGTCGCCGCCAGCCAAGGGGGACAAAAGCCGTAGCCCCAGGCCAAGCTCAGCCCTAACAGAGCGATCAACACCAACCCATTTGCCAGGGATCCCCCAGTTCGCTGGCTGAGGAAGTAAACCCAGCTCTCGTAGGCGGCCACAGACACGCCCCAAGCGCCCAGGAGCCCTTTCCAGTTGGCAGGACGGAGGTCTTCCCGGCCTTGCTCTTGCGCCCGTTGGACCGCCTGTCGACGCCCCAGGCCCAGCAACACGATGGAGAGACCTAAGCTGCCCAAGCCCGTTACCTCACTCCACTGGGCATGGGATCCCAGCCAGCCCAACCCTGCATAGATCAAAGGCCCCGTCCGCCAGAAGCTCAGGGCCCTGACCTGTTGCAGGAGCTGCCCCCCCAAAGACTTTGTCCCGCCAGCGCGAGCGGCCCCCTCAAGCAAGAGTTTTTCCGGCCCAATCCAAAAGAGGATCCCCAGGCTTAGATTGATGACGGCAAGCAGAGGGGCAACAGGACGGGATCCCTGCACAGCCCACAACACGCCGCTTGCCGCCAGTAGCTCCAAAGCCCAGCCCAGCCCGTACAACAACCCATCCATCTGACCCTTGATCTGGCCAGATGAAAGGGCTTGGGCAATTTCAGGGGCATCCCCTGTCGGAGAGGACTCCGTCCCGCTAGCGCTAGGGGGGAGGGTCGGAGAGGATCCCGTCTCGGCAATGGGAGCAGAGAAGACCGGAGCAACCTCTACCCAAAGTCGGAGACCAATGGCCAGCCAGGTAACCCCAGAGGCCAGCGGTATGGCTGCCGAGAAAGCAGGGGGCGAGGAAGGGGTGAAGAGGGCCGCCGCGGTGGGCAACGTTAGGGAGAGCAAGAGCACCAACCCCAAGGGTATACCCCAGCCATCCAGGGCTGGCCGGTAAGCGGCTTGCAGGCGAGAAGAGAGGTGCCGGATGCCGTAGCGACAGCCGCTCAAGAGCAACAGCAGCGCTGCCAAGACCAGCAGCCATTCCGCTTCCGTAAGTGTCGGCAAGAGCCGGCTGATCCCCACCAGGCCGAACCCTGAGCCGAAGGCCACCGCCAGCAGGGCTTCCCCCTCTGCTCCAGGAGTAGGGGAACTTGGCAAGGGACAAGCCCATAGCCACACCTGGGTAGCTAGCAGCAGCAACCCCAGCCCTAGCCCGAGCAGATCCGGGCCCGGCCTGCCCAAGGTGAGCAACTGCGCCATCACCAGCGAGAGCACGGCCCAAAGACGCAGGGATCCCCGCACTGGGATCCCCTGCTGCCAGGAAAGGGATCCCAATCCCCCTTGCTCTGGGCTCTGCAGCCAGCGGGGCATGAACTCCAGGGGGGGCAGGGCCAATACCTGAGCTGCCGTTAAAGCAAGAGGCACCAGCAGCCACAGCCAGCCAAAGGATTGTTCACCCGTCGCAGACAACTCGGGGAGCCGTTGCAGCAAAAACGCCAAGTAGCTGGATCCCACCAGCACCAGCCCTATGCCATCTGCACTTCGCTGCCACAGCTCCGCAGGCACTCCCCAAAAAAAGCGCTCTGACCCACCCAGAGCCACCCGCCCTGCCCATTGCAATAGGCCCACCAGCAGCAGAACCACTCCCCAACTGGACAGGCTAGTGCTCCGCACCGCTGGCGCGAACAAGTCGGGCAAAAGCCAGCGGATCCCGGCTAGCAGTGCCCCCACTCCGTAGGCGTGGGTCAGGAGTACCCAAAGAAAGTTGGGAGTTTCTCCTGATCTGGACTTTTGTTGTAGCCACCAGGCCAGGATCCCGGCGCTCAAAAGCAAGTGCCAAAAGCGAATGGCCGGATAGGGAAGGCTCAAGAGCAGCAGGGATCCCCCTAGCCCCAAAACCAAGCGCTCTGTTGGTTCCACCAGCCCAGAAAAGTCTGTCTCGCCGGCTTCTGGAGTGCTCCTCTGCCAGCGGGCCGCCAACCCCAGCCACAGCACCTCGTAGGGCAGCAGCGCCAACCCCAGCAAGCCCCAAGGGGAATCAAGGGGCTGAAACCAGTTGGTTACTGTAGCTACAACCTCTTGCCGCCAGCTTGCTGGCCACACCTGCCAAAAAGCCCAGCAAGTTTCCAGGCCCAGCAAGAACAGCAACGTCAAATGCACCCTAAGGACTTCGTCCCGCTGGGGCGACTGGGTGTGTCGGCGCAAGCGCCCGATTAAGACATGGATCCCCAGCAGGCTAATCCCCAGCAACTGCCAGCCGCTGAAAGGGCTCTCCGCCAAGCCAATGGCAGCCAGCAGCCAGCCCACCACCAACAGCACCCAGCTCCCCTCCCACCAGCGGGAGAGCGTCCCCTCCTGAGCGCCTTCTGCTACGACGTCCGGGGATCCCTGGGGCCATTCCGCTGCCAGCCAACCCAACAGGGCCACCGCCAACCCCAACTGCGGCACTTGGACATGCCCAGACAGCAGCCCCCGTAGGATTAACAGGGATCCGGCAGCCCCGATTAGCCAGATCTTGGAGCCCCGTAATTCCCGAGACCGGCGGCTCCAGGTGTAAATCACGGTGCTGAGGATCCCCAGATACAGGATCCCCAGGACAAAAGCAGGGCGAAGCTCCTGCGGCCCCAAGCTCCAGAAAGCGTGCAAGCCAGAGAGGGCCAAAAAGTTCACCAAGGTTCCGTAAAAGGCATTGGGCTCCACACCGCTGTCGCGAAAGCCGGCACCTGAACCCAGCGAGCGCACCCGACCCTCAGCCGTCAACGGGATCCCCAGCAGCAAGCCCAGCGCCAGGATGCGGATCCCCCAAAGGATCCCCAGCCCATCCAGGGCCCACACGTTCACCGGCACCAGCAGCAGGGCAATAGCCTCCAAGGTTTGACCGGTTAGACGCAGCCCTTCCTGCCGTTGGATCCATCCAGCACCTACCCCAAAAGCCGCCGTATAGGCCAAGAGCACCCCATACTGAGCAGTTGGAGAAAATTGCTCCCAGTGGCTGGCCGCCAGCACCCCCGAGGACACCACCACCAAAAACAGGCCCAGCAGCAACAGCCAAGCCACGCTCAGCTCGGACAGCAAGTTCCGCAGCAAAACAGCCAGCGCCGGGGTAGGGGGGGGCAAGGACTCCGTCCGAGTAGCGCGAGTGGATTGAGGGGCAGCTTGGGGCTCTTCTCCCCCCTCGACCGCAGGTTCCTCAACCCCAGATCCGGCCAGGCGAGCATTTCTTTCTCGCACCATCCCCGGGATCCAAATCAAATCCAGGAGCTGACCGATCCCCAGCAGCCCAAAGGTCAACAGCCAGAGCAAACCCGTCCGCCAGCGGCCCAGATAAAAACGGTGCAGGCCACAGATGCCAAACAAACCCAAAATCCAGAGCACGTAGGCCGAGCCAAGACGAGCCGGGATCTCGTCGCTGGGGGAAACTGCCGCTGACCTTGGTTCCTCCCCCTCTAGCCGATACTGCTCCACCAGCAAGCGAAAGTGCTCTGGAGTCAGCAAGCTCAGCTCCAGCCAGGCCCGCAAACCCTGCAAGACTTGCTGCCGGGATCCCCGAACGGTGAGCTCCAAAAGGACTTGCTCCGAGGAGGGCGAGCGGTCAGATTGCGGCTCCTCTGCTCCTGGAGGCAAGAGGCGATCCTGGGATCCCATGGCCAGATTCCTTGAGCAAAAGGCTTGGGGCTACTGCTACTCTAAGCCTTGCTCTAGCCGGTTGCCATGCCGTTCTCAAATCCTTCTCCTGCTGCGGCAAAGCGAAAGAGCTACGCACCGCTGACGCGACCGCTAGAGGGCTTCGATTAGCCCTCTAAACCTCAGTCGGGATCCCTGGAATCTCGCTGCTGTTGGTGACGGGGAGTGTCATCATCTGCCCCAGCCGCGAAACGGTGAGCTCCGCCGCCGGAATGGGCTCCGAGACCTGTCCGCCGCTGAACACCATCACCCGGTCGCTGTACTGCAGGATCTCGTCCAAATCCGCCGAGGCAAAAAGAATAGCCGTACCCGCTTGGGTGCGTTCCAGCAATTGCCCCCAGACCCACAGCGCCGACTCAATGTCCAACCCTCGCGTTGGGTGCTCCATCAGCAAAAGACTCAGGGGTGTGGGCAAGAGAGCCAACTGGCTGCGCTGCTGGTTGCCCCCCGAGAGTTGCTCCACCCGGCTGTAGGGGTGACCGCGAATGCTGAAGTGTTCAATGGCCGCTTGGGCCTGTTGACGGGCCAGAGCCCAGTTGATCCAGGGATCCTGCTGCTGGAGGGCAAAATGCTCCTGCAACGTTAGGCCGGGGATCAGCCCTTCCCGCAGCCGATCCGCCGGAGAAAACCCCACCCCACAGCGCAGATAGTCGCCGTAAGGACGGCCTGTCATCTCCTGCCCCCCCAACAGAATCCGGCCACGCCTGGGCGGCAACAACCCTGCACAGGTGAGCAGGAAAGAGCGTTGCCCACTGCCTTCCAAACCGGCCAACCCAATCACTTCCCCCGGCTGCACCGCCAGATCTGGCAAAGCCAAGGCAAACGGCTCATGCCGCACCACCAGGGAGCGCAACTCCAACAGGGGATCCGCTCTCCTTTGCGGAGAATGGGGCCGAGCTGGGGGTGTCAACTCCCGCCCGAACATCCAATCGATCAACTGCTGTTCCAACAGGGCAATGTCTTCACCCCTAACAGGCAGCTCCCCCACCACCTCCCCCTGCCGCATCACCGTCACCCGATCGCAAAGGCACTCCACATCGGCCAGCTTGTGGGAGACGAAGATCACCGATTTGCCCTGCTCCGCCAGCCTTCTCAGAGCTGCGAACAGAAGATCTTTTTGCGCTGCAGAAATGCCCGTCGTCGGCTCATCCAAAATCAAGGTGTTGATCCCCAGGGAAAGCAACCGCAGCATTTCCAGTTGTTGCCGTTCCCCCACCGTCAAACTGCCGATGGCTCCATCGGGGTTGAGATTGAAACCAAACTCTTCACAGGCTTTCTCGAGACGTCTTCGGCTTTCCCGCAGCCCCAAGCCCAAGCGCCCCCGCTGCCCGGCAATAAAGTTTTCCAGCACCGTCAGAGAAGGAAAATCCAAGGGATCCTGGTGCAACATGCCAATGCCCAGGCGAATGGCTGCTGCAGGGCTGTCGATGCGAACCGGTTGCCCATCGATCCAAATCTCCCCCTGATCGCAGCGCAGAAAGCCGCTCAGGATCTTAACTAAGGTACTTTTGCCGGCCCCATTCTCCCCAAGCAGGCCGTGGATCGTGCCCGCCTCCACCCGTAAGGACACATCGCGGTTCGCCTGTACCGCCCCAAAACGCTTGTGGATGTGCAGCAGCTCGACCTTCATTCTGCTCATAGTAACCTGCCTCCCCAGAAAATCCCCAAGAATACAGTTGCTGAGGTTGCAAGTGCTGGTGCTACGATAGCGACAGCTCGCCGTTAGGCGTTGGCTGCGGACGAGTTCAGCATCGATCTGTGGTTCGCCCTGCCCCTCTTCTCCGCCCTTCCCCCCTGCCACCCATCTCGGATAGCAACCGCCTCAAAATCTTCTCAGGCAGCGCTAACCCGGCTCTGGCTCAAGAGGTGGCGCGTTACCTGGGCATGGATCTGGGCCCGATGTTGCGCAAGCGCTTTGCCGATGGCGAGCTGTACATCCAAATCCAAGAGTCGATCCGGGGTGCTGATGTCTACTTGGTGCAGCCCACTTGCCGCCCCGTCAACGACCACCTGATGGAACTGCTGGTGATCATCGATGCCTGTCGCCGCGCCTCTGCCCGGCAGATCACCGCTGTCTTGCCTTACTACGGCTACGCTCGTGCCGACCGCAAAACGGCAGGACGAGAAGCGATCACCGCCAAGCTGGTGGCCAACATGATCACCCAGGCAGGGGCCCATCGCGTGCTGGCTATGGATCTGCACTCGGCTCAGATTCAAGGCTACTTCGACATTCCCCTCGACCATGTCTACGCCCAGCCGGTATTACAGGCTTACCTCAAGGAAAAGGGCTTGCTCGACGAAGACATTGTGGTCGTCTCTCCCGATGTGGGGGGTGTGGCTCGTGCCCGTGCCTTTGCCAAAAAACTCAAGGAAGCCCCTCTGGCAATCATTGACAAGCGCCGCCAAGCCCACAACGATGTGGAAGTCATGAATCTCATTGGGGATGTGCGGGGGAAAACTGCCATCCTTGTGGATGACATGATCGATACCGCAGGCACCATCTCGGAAGGGGCAAAATTGCTGCGCAAGCTGGGAGCCAAAGCGGTTTATGCCTGCGCCATTCATCCTGTTTTTTCTGAGCCGGCCATTCAACGCCTGCGGGGTGGCCTGTTTGAAGAGGTGATCGTCACCAACACCATCCCCATCCCTCCAGAGCAGCACTTTCCCGAATTAACCGTTCTCTCGGTAGCCAATGTGCTGGGGGAAGCGATCTGGCGCATCCATGAAGATAGCTCCGTCAGCAGCATGTTTCACTAAAGTTTCTCCAGAGTATCGCTAAAGTATAGTGGGTGCAGGGTGGGCGCGCCTGCTGGGGATCCCTTGCTCTTTTTCCCTGTACAGACCAACCCAACAGGTGCTCCTGATCCACCGTGATGGACTGGGTTGAGCCAGCTCCTTGGCCAGGTTTTCCCATGTCACCTCCCATCTCTCGCTCGCCAAGATCCGTTGTGACCGGTTTTGCTCCCCCGCAGGCTGCTCCCAGGGAAGGGCAGTCCCTTCAAACCGAACTGGGTACAGCGCTGTACCCGCTGTTGCAATTACTGGGTCAACTGTTGAAAGTACCTTTGGTCTATCTAGAACTGGCCCAGCCGGGATCCGATCCCCACTCGTCTTCAAAAGGGATCCTCTACCGGGATCCGCAAGGGATCCCAGCCGGAGAACCTTTCAACCCCGATGTCGGCTCTGAGCAATGGCCTTTTCATGAGTCCTTTCTCTTGCAAACTGAGCAGGGGATCCGGTTGGCCGATCTGCACCTGCTCGACTGCCATCCTCGCCAACTGAGTTCCTTTGAACGGGAACAGATTGACCTCGTTGCCCTCAGCCTGAAGCACATTCTTCTCCAAGCCCAGGAGCATCGGCAAACCCTCGAGCAGCTCCAATCCCAACTGCAGGACAGCCGCAGCACTGCTGCCCGCTACCAGCAGATCTTCGAGAACGCCGTCGAAGGCATTTTTCAAACCACCCTAGAGGGCAAATATCTGGTTGCCAACCCGGCCTTGGCCCATATTTTCGGCTACGAATCCCCTGAGGATTTGATGCACAACGTCTCCGATATTGGCACCCAAATCTATAGCGATCCGGAGCAACGAGCCGAATTCATCCAGCGCATGCTGAGAGAAGGTCAAGTTGTGAATTTTGAACACCAAGTTTGCTGCAAAGATGGCAGGCTAATTTGGATTTCTTTAAATGCCCGTACCATCTACAACGACCAAGGGGATCCCCTCTATTTTGAAGGATTTGTTACCGACATCACAGCATCCCGTCAACTGAAAGAACGACAACAACAATTGGAAGAGGCCCGCCGAGAGAGCGAGCATCGTTTTCTGCAACTGGCAGAGAATACGCAGCAACTGTTTTGGATTACAACGGTCTACAGCAAAGAGCTGATCTACGTCAGCCCAGCCTGTGAAGCCATTTGGGGCCGCTCCGCCGAAGAGGCCTACGCCAACCCCCAAGCCTGGATCCGCCAGATCCACCCCGACGACCGCTGGTTGTTCCCCACCATCCTCAAAGCCCAATCGGAGGGCAAATCCACCGATGTTGTCTTCCGCATTTATCACACTGATGGCCGCCTGATTTGGCTGCGAGAACGCACCTTTCCCATCGCCGACAAAGAGGGCAAAATCTATCGGGTGGCAGGGATCGTCGAAGACATCACTGAGTCCAAGCAACTGGAAGCCGAACGGCGTCGTGTAGAGCAAGCCTGGCAACAAAGCGCCAACCATTTTCGGCAGATTTTTGAGCTGGCCCCCAATGGAATTGCCCTTGTGGACTTGCAGGGGCGATTTATCCAGGTCAACGATGCCTTTGCCCAGATTGTCGGCTACACCCCCGAAGAATTGAAACATCGGCAACAACTGGACATTCTCCACCCCGAAGATGTCAACCCACTGCTGGGGGCCAATGAGGCTTTGCTGGCAGGGAAGGTCTCTGTCAGCCAGCGCCAGATTCGCTACACCCACCGTTCCGGCCAGGTTGTTCATGTGCTGTTTCAGGCCACCCTGCTCACCGACGAGGAAGGACAGCCCACCCAGTTTCTCAACCAGGTGATCGACATCAGCGCCCGCGTGGAGGCAGAAATTGCCCTCAAAGAAAGTGAAGAACGCTTCCGCCAATCCTTTGAATGGGCCCCCATTGCCAAGGCCATGACCCACGTGGATGGCACCTATTTGCAAATCAACGCCGCTTTTACCGAAACCCTGGGCTACACCCTGGAGGATCTCAAAGGGAAAACCGTCCTCGACATCACCCATCCCGACGACATCGCCACCACTCTGGAAAACAGCAACCGCCTGCTGGCCGGCCAGGTGCATCAGTGCGAACAGGAACAACGCTACATCCACAAGAACGGCCAAATAGTCTATGCCATTCTTCGCATCACCCTGGTGCGCACGGCCCAAGGGGATCCCAGCTACTTTCTAAGCCAGATTTTGGACATTACCGAGCGCAAGCAAGCCGAGGCAGCCCTTCGCCAAAGTGAGCTGAGTTTACGGGGCATCTTCCAGCAGTCAGCCCTGGGCATTTCCATCGTCGATCATCGGGGCCATTACCTAAAAGTGAACCCCGCTCTGGAAGAGATCTTGGGCTATAGCGCTGCCGAACTGACCCACATGAGCTTCTGCGACCTCACCCATCCCGAGGACATTCAGGAAGATTGGCAACTCTTCCAGGAGGTTTTGAACGGCCAACGGGATCGCTACCACCTGGAAAAACGCTACATCCACCGCAGCGGAAAGGTGGTTTGGTGCCGCCTGGCAGTCTCTGCAGTCCGGGATCCCGAGGGCAAAAACCTCTTCATCATCGGCATTTGCGAAGACATTACCGAAGAAAAACGGGCAAAGCTGCAGATCCAAGCTGCCCTTCAGGAAAAAGAAGTCCTGCTGCGGGAGATTCACCACCGCGTCAAAAACAACCTGCAAATCATCTCCAGCCTGCTGCGGCTCCAAGCTGACCAAATCAAAAGCCGCAAGTACGCCCGCGTTTTTAAGGATGCCGGCAGCCGTATTCAAGCCATGTCTTTGATCCACGAAGGTTTGTACCAATCCAACAATCTGGCCGCTGTGGATCTCAAGCAGTACCTACACAATTTGATCTCCAACCTCTTTCACTCTTACGGGGTAAACCCCGAGAGCATTCGCGCCAACATCCGCGCCGAAGGGATCCGCCTCAACCTGGACGATGCGGTCTTGTGTGGCCTGATCATCAACGAGTTGGTGACCAACAGCCTCAAGTATGCCTTCCCGAAGGGCCGCAGCGGGGAGATAGAGATTCATTTCAGCCAAACCCGCAAATATACTCAGTTGCGAGTCTCCGACAATGGCGTTGGCTTGCCCCCGAACTTTGACTTCAAGGAAACTCAATCTCTGGGTTTACAACTGGTTGCAACCCTCACCGATCAGCTACAGGGCAAGATACAATTGAGGAGCAAACCGGGTACCACCTTCATCATTACCTTTCCGAGGAGCGAGCCTTGAAGAGAGTTCCACCCCTTGTCAAAGGCAGTATCCTGGTCGTCGAAGACGAGAAGATCATCGCCAAGGACATTGCCAACGTTCTGAAAAAATTTGGCTACGCTGTGCCCGCCATTGCTTCTTCCGGGGAAGAAGCGATCCGAAGGCTGGAAGAGATGCCGGTGGACTTGGTCTTGATGGATATCGTCCTAAAAGGCGATATCGATGGCATAGAAGCCGCCAAGCGGATCACCGAGCGCTTCAACATTCCGGTGGTGCATCTGACGGCCTACGCCGACGAAGACACCCTCTCCCGCGTCAAGGAGACCCGGCCCTTCGGCTACATCATCAAGCCTTTCAAAGAGCGGGAACTCTACACCACCATTGAAATTGCCCTGCACAACCACCGCCAGAGCCTTGAGAACCGCAAGCTGGAAGAGAAAAGAATCGAGGAGCTGCGGCAAAAACTGCAGCAGTTGCAGCAGTTCACGGACGTGAAGGGCACTCTGTTCAAGAAATTCTTGCAGGATCTGAGCGAGCCCCTCTCGAACCTCAGCTTTGCCTTGGGGCTGCTCAAAGATGCCGAGTCGGAGCAGAAGCGGGAGCACTATCTGCAGGTGCTGGAGGATGAGTTTCGCCGTGAGCTGGAGCTGATCCACCAAACCTCTAACCTGGAAAATCTTTTAAACCTGGAAAATGTTGGCCTGTTGAGCCAGTTCAGCCTGCTGCGTCCCCAGGAGCCCAGCCCTGGTCACCGGTTGGAGGAGGAAGCGCCCACCCCTGCAGCCACGGCCCCCCAAGAGTCGGCAGGCTCTGCCCCCACACCCAGCCCCACCGCCGTTACGGCGCCACGGGCACCGCTGCGCCCCCTCAACCAGACTCAGTTGGCGGAACGTTTGGGGGTGGTGGTTTCCGCCATTACCTATTGGAAATTCAAAACCGGGTTTCCGGAGTGGAGCCGCAGCCGGGATCCCGAGGGCATTTCTTGGCGCTATTCCCCCGATTCCAAGCGCTTTTCACCCGTGCCCTAGCTAGCGTTGCACCACTTCCACCCGCACAGGCGCCAGCCCCGAGCGCACCATCCCCAACACCTCTGCCGCCCGCAGGGAAAGGTCGATGATCCGACCGGGGATAAAAGGGCCGCGATCGTTGATGCGCACCACGGCCTGGCGGCCATTTTTCAGGTTGGTCACCCGTACCTCGGTGCCAAAGGGCAGGGTGGGGTGGGCAGCCGTCATCTCATGGCGGGTTGGGTGCAGGTCATACCAAGAAGCAATGCCCTCTTGCACAGGCCCAACCACGCGGACAGGGGCGGGTTCCTGTTGAGGGGCTGTTTTCGGCTTGGGGCCTGCCATGGTGGCTTTGGCGGTCAGAGCAGCCGGCTGGGGCAGGGCCGGAGCTGCAATGGGCGGGGCATCGAGCAGCAGACGGCGGAGACGGTTGGCGGCCAAAACAGCCACATCCACCGGGCGCTGGTTGTCGATCAACAGCACTCCATCGTCGATGCGCAGCAATTCCTTGTTGTTGACCTGAATGGTGTAGAGAGGAACACCCAAGCCTTGTTCGGCCAATTCCAAACCTGCCCAACCTAAGGTGATGGTGGTGTCTTTCAGGGATCCCTGGGCCATTTGGTTGAGCTGGGCCACAAGGGTGCTGGCCCGCATCAGCGGTGGTTCTAGCCCAGGGTGCTCGACAAAACTGACAATGGGCAGATCCCGCACATAGACAGTAACCACCTGTTGCCCGTCCATCTGATAGTCGTAGAGGGTGGAGATGGGCTGGCTGGTGTGCTGCTGTTGTTCGCCGATCTTGAGAATGGGTTCTTCTGCTCGACGGGGCAGGATCGCCTGGCGAGTTCGGTTCAAAGAAGGATCCAAGTTCAGGGTACCCAGTTTGGCAGGGGCAAGACCTTTGTGGTCGGAGATAGAGGTTTGGGGAATTCTCGGCAGCGTTCTGACTGGGGCTGCGGCAGCAGGGAGGGGTTGGGAAGGGGTGGCCGGGGAGGGCAATTTGGATGCAGGTGACAGCTCCGCTGCTCGGGTGCTCAGGGATCCGGTTCGCGTTGAGGCTTGTGCTCGCGAAGTCAAGCTGCCCAACATGCCTGCCGGCAAGCCCAAAGCCGTGACACAGAGACAACTGACCAAGCCCATTTTGCGGGCGGGATCCAGTCCCTGTCCAAGCTGTTTCCAATTTCGCATGAGGCCGCGCTCCTCTCCAATCTCGTACAACTTCCAGTGCGACGGTTAAAACAGAAGTTAATGTACCATAGGTTTCTGAGTTGACCCGTTTGTACGGTCGGACACAGGAGCTCAAGTCTTGATAGCGTAAGGGGTTTTGGCATTTTGGACTACCGCTCAGCAGGGGTTGACATCGATCTGGGCCACGCCTTTGTCAGGGGGATCCGCGAGCGCGTTGAACGGATTCAAATTCCGTCCTCAGGTTCTTCAGGAACCTTGGGCGGCATCGGCGGCTTTGCCGGTCTGTTTGAGCTGCCGACGGGGTATCAAGCGCCGGTGTTGGTGGCGGGCACCGATGGGGTGGGGACAAAGCTGGACATTGCCCAGCAGTGGGGTCAGCACCGGGGGGTGGGCGTCGATCTGGTGGCGATGTGCGTCAACGACGTGCTGACGGTGGGGGCCCGGCCGCTGTTTTTCTTGGACTATGTGGCCACTGGCAAGCTGGAGCCAGAAGCCCTGTGGCAGGTGATCGATGGCATCTTGGCGGGCTGCCAGGAAGCGGGCTGCCAACTGCTGGGGGGGGAAACGGCGGAGATGCCGGGGTTTTATCCCCCTGGGAAGTACGACCTGGCCGGGTTTTGTGTGGGAATTGTGGAGAAGGCGGCCATTCTGGATGGGTCGCGGGTACAGCTTGGGGATCGGTTGTTGGCTTTGCCCAGCAGCGGCCTGCACAGCAACGGCTACAGCTTGGTGCGGCGGATTGTGGCCGACCGGGGCTGGCGCTGGGATCACCGGCCACCCGGCTGGGATCGGCCTTTGGCGGAAGTATTCCTCACCCCCACCCGCATCTATGTCCAGGCGGTGCAGCGGCTGCAGGCAGCAGGGATCGCCATCCACGGCATGGCCCACATCACCGGCGGCGGGATCCCGGAAAATTTGCCCCGCTGTTTGGCCCCGAACCAAGCGGCACGGCTGCAGCCCCATAGCTGGCCCATCCCACAGGAGTTTCTCTGGCTCCAAGAACAGGGCCAGGTGGAGACCTTGGAGATGTTCCGCACCTTCAACCTGGGGGTGGGCTATGTGCTGGTGATCCCCCCTGAGGCGGAAAATCAGGTGAGATCCCTGCTCCCCGAAGCCTTCCCCATTGGGGAGGTGGTGGCGGCCTGTCCAGGGGAGAGCCGGGTTCTGGGACTGGAACAGTGGGGATCCCTCACAAGCCCTGCCGACTAGCCAACCGATGGATCCCCACCAAAAGGGGGAAAGGGATCCCAGTTCCCTCGACTCATCCTCGCCGTCGCTATGCTAAGTTGGCATGTGGCCTCAGCGCTGTTGCCCGCCTTCTTGCCCGAGCCTGCTTCCCGACATTTGTCCTCTTTGGGAATAGGGGTAACTCGGCCTTGGACCGTTTGCTAATCGCTGCTGACCCTCTAGGTTAGGAGTTGCTGATGACAGGTTTACCCACTGCTCGTGCAACCGCGGGTGCCATCGAAGTTGAGCATCTGAGCAAAACCTACGGCAGCTTCACTGCCATCCGCGATGTTTCCTTCCAGGTGAACGCCGGCGAGATCATGGGTTTTTTGGGGCCGAATGGGGCTGGCAAGACCACTTCCATGCGCATTTTGGCGGGGTATCTGCCTGCCAGCGAGGGGACGGCGCGGGTGGCCGGGTTTGATGTTCACGAAAACTCGATGGCGGTGCGGCAGCGCATTGGCTATCTGCCGGAAAACCCACCCCTCTACCCCGACATGACGGTGGAGGCGTACCTGCACTTTGTGGCCCAGATCAAGCGGGTCAGCGCTGGCGATCGGCCCAGGCGGGTGGACGAGGCGATCCGGCGGTGCAGCCTGGAAGAAAAGCGCCACACCCTCATCCGCAAGCTCTCCAAGGGGTTTAAGCAGCGGGTGGGCATCGCCCAAGCTCTGGTTCACGACCCGCCGGTGATCATCCTGGATGAGCCCACCATTGGGCTGGATCCCAAGCAGATTATCGAGGTGCGCAAGCTCATCAAGAGCCTGGCGGGGGAGCACACCATCATCCTCTCCACCCACATCCTGCCCGAGGTGAGCATGACCTGCGACCGAGTGGTGATCATCAACCGCGGCCAGGTGGCGGCCATTGGCACGCCTGCCGAGCTGACAGCCCAGCTCCAGGATCGGCAGCAGGCAAAGCTGGTGGTGGGGGCAACCGAGGCAATGGCCATCCGGACGGCCCTGCAGCCTTTGCCCCAAGTGGAGGTGGTGAGCCTACAGCCCTTGGCGGCGGATCCCTCCCGCTGGCAGGTGCAGCTCAAGAGCAACGCTGCCGCGGACGGCTGGATCCCGGAGGCAGCCAAAGCGCTGGTGCAGGCGGGGATCGACCTCTACGAGATAGGCCGTCCTCAAGCTTCTTTGGAAGAGATTTTCCTGCAGCTCACTACGCAAGAGGGATCTGAGGGCGCATTGGAGGAAGCGGCATGAACGGAGTGGTTGCCATTTTTCGCAAAGAGCTGCGCGGCTACTTCACCTCCCCCATCGCCTATGTGGTGGCCGCGGTGTTTTGGGGACTGGCGGGGTTTTTCTTCTTTAATATTCTGGTGCGGGTGATCAGCTTTTCTCAGCAGGTGGATCTTTTCGCCCAGTTCGGCCAGGAGAACCCTTTTGACGCCGCCACCATCCTGTCACAGCAGTTTCTCAACCTCTTGGGCACCCTCTCCTTATTTCTATTGCCCATCTTCACCATGAGCTCCTATGCCGAGGAGCGGCGGCGAGGCACGATGGAGCTGCTGGCTACTTCTCCCATCACCAACTTGGAGGTGGCCCTGGGCAAATGGTTGGCGGTCTGGGTGTTTTTCATCACGCTGCTGCTGCCGCCGCTGGTCTACCATGTGCTGGTGCTGAGCAGCGCCAACCCGGCAGTGGACTACCGCCTGACCCTGATGGGTTATGTGGGCCTAACCCTGCTGGCGGGTAGCGTTATGGCCTTGGGGTTGTTTATCTCTTCTCTGACAGACAGCACCCTCATCGCAGCAGTGGCCACCTTTGGCTTGATTTTGTTGCTCTGGGTGATCGACGCGGCAGCCGGCCAGGAGGAGAACTGGATTGCCGCGACGCTGCGGCATGTGTCTTTGCTGCAGCAATACAGCAACTGGGTGCAAGGGATCCTCAGCAGCAGCAGCCTCATTCTTTTCTTGAGCATCATCGTCCTGGGGCTGTTTGCCACGGTGCAATCGGTGGAAAGCCTGCGCTGGCAACAGAGCTGAGGTCAGATGGGAGGAGTGTGGTGTTTGCGGCAGCGGTGCGGAGCATTATGAAGGACTGGCGCGCGTTAAAGGACTGGACAGGGATCCTGGGCATTGGCGTCATCGCCATTGGCCTGGTGGTGGGATCCGCCTTCACCGGTTGGACGGCTGTGCCCCTGAGCATGCTGGCAACAGGTTTGGCCCTGCTGGTGGCTTGGGGCATCACCCACCGGCAGGAGGTGGGGGTCTTCCTCGGTTTGCGTTCCACCCAGACCAACGCCAACATCCTGGTGGCGGTGGCGGCGATGGCCGTCATTCTAGTGCTGGTGAATGTGGTGGCGGTGCGCTACGACCTGCGGCTGGATCTCACCGAGGAGGGCCTGTTTACCCTGTCGCCCCAAACCCGGCAATTGGTGCAGGGATTGGTGCAACCGGTCAAAGTTTGGGTGGTCACCACTGCGCCGGATCCCAATCTGCGGGAACAACTGGAGCGCTATCGCCGCCTCAACCCCAACCGCTTCCAGTTTGAGTTTGTGGATCCCAACCGGGATCCCCTGACCATTCAGCGGCTGCAGGTGACCCAGAACAACACCCTGGTGGTGGAGGCCGGAGAAAGCCGGCAACAACTGCCTCAGCCCCCTGCCCCTGATCTGGAGAGCAAACTGACCCCCGTCCTGTCCAAAGTGGTCAACCGAGGGGAGTTGCTGGCCTATTTCGTGCAAGGGCACGGGGAAGTGGGGCTGCAAGCGAGGGAAGGTACTCCAACTCTGGCCCAGGCGGCGGCAGCCCTGGGTCAGGAAGGCTATCGGGTAGAGCCCCTCAACTTGGTGCAATCGGGGATCCCAGAGGATGCGAATGTCCTGGTGCTGGCGGGGCCACAGCGGGCTTTGTTCCCCGGCGAGGTGGAGAAACTGCAGGATTATCTGGCGAAAGGCGGACGGCTGCTGTTGCTGATCGGGCCGCGGGTGGATGCCGGCCTGGATCCCTTGCTGGAAGAGTGGGGCGTGGTCTTGGGGGATGACATCCTCATTGAGGTGAGCAGCGTCAGCCAACTGTTGGGGACAGGGCCGGCGGTTGCCCTGGTTACTACCTACGGGGATCACCCCATCACCGCCCCCTTGGCGGCCCAGCGGCTAATGACCCTGTTCCCCCTGGCCCGCTCTGTGGAAACCGAAGCCCGCGAAGGGATCCAAGCCACGCCCTTGCTGCGCACCGGCCCGCAAAGTTGGGGGGAGACCAGTCCTGACCTGGAAAGTGGCCCCTTGCAATTCGATCCGGATCAGGACAAGCCCGGCCCCCTCACCTTGGGTGTTGCTTTAACCCGCCGTTTGGACGCCGACCAGGCCGACACAGGATCCCCGCAGGAGGCCCGCCTGGTGGTGATCGGCAATGTCAACTTCGCCCTCAACGGCAACTTGCGGCAGCAGGGCAACCGGGATCTCTTCTTGAACACCCTCAACTGGCTGACTGAGCAAACGGAGCAGATCTCCATCCGCCCCAAATCCATCACGGATCGCCGTCTCACCCTGACCGGTCAAAACTTCCGCTGGCTGGTGCTGGGATCGACGGTGCTTTTGCCCTTGGCGGCCCTGGGATCCGGAGCTGCCCTGTGGTGGCAAAGACGGTAGGAGGAGAGTCCAGTATGTTCAAGCGAACCACCTGGGTTCTTTTGGGTTTGGCGGTGGCCTGTCTGCTGGGCTACTTCCTCTTGGACAACATCCAGCAACTGCGCCAGGAGCAACAGGCGGAGCGAGCGCGGCTGTTCCATTTTGCCACCGATACCATTGCCCGCATTGAAATCCGCCAACAGAAAGAGGGGGAACCCGTTCGCGGCAGCGGTGCGGAGCACTTGGAAATCCTTTTGGAGCGCACTCCGGAAGAAGAGGGATCCCGCTGGCGGATTGTCAGTCCCATTCAGTCAGCGGCGCTGGACTTCCCCATTGAGCAGTTGCTCAACACCTTCTCCCGCCTCACCCCCCAAATCACTCTGGAGGGGGTCACTGACCTGGCCGCTTTTGGCCTGGATCAGCCGCGACACCAAATCGCCCTTTTCCCCAAAGAAGGGGATCCCTACCGCCTAGCCATCGGCAACGACAACTTCGATGGCTCCGGCTTCTACGCCCAGCCCGAAGGGGGACAGGTGGTGCTTCTAAGCAGTGCCCAGAAGGGATCCCTGTTGCCCTCTCTCTTGGCTTTGCGGGACAAGACTTTGCTTCAGTTTGATACAGCCGAGGTGAAGGCCCTGCAAGTGCAGTTGGCAGAGGCGGAGCCGGAAGTTGTTCGCCTGCAGCGGCAAGACGTTCGCGCCAGCGGTGCGGAGCACTTTACTTGGCAGATTGTCCAGCCCCGCGAGCTGCCTGCCGATGACCTCAACGTCGATCGTCTGCTCAATACTTTGTCTCGCCTGCAAGCCGTGGAGTTCCCCGCCGAGACCAAAGACGAGCTCGCCCCCTATGGCCTGGAGCAGCCTTCCGCCCGCCTGACGGTGGAGCTGGAGGGCGGCAAAACCCTGAACGTCGCTTTGGGATCGGAGAAAGATGGCCAGGTGTACGTCATCACCTCTGAGCACCCGGCAGTAGCCACCTTGCTCACCTCCACCGCCGATATTCTCCGCTCTGACTTGGAAGAGCTGCGGGATCACCGCATTGCCCGCCTCAACGCCAACCAAGTGGGCCAAGTCACCTTAGAATCCCAAGGGGAAAAGGTCACCCTCACCCCTCGGCCTTCAGAGAAGGGATCCTTGGAGCTGCGCTGGGAAAACCCGGAGCGACCGGGCCAGCCTGTGGATCTCAGCTCTCTGTTCTCCAGCCTAAATGCTGCCCGCGCCAAGGAGTTTGTGGAACAGGCCGACGCGGAAGCCCAAAGGGTGTTGTCTGAGCCCGACCTACGGCTGACCTTTGAGCCCAAGCCTGACGCCGAGCAGGATCCCTTGGCCCTGAGCTTGGCCGCCTCTGGCTTGCGGGCCTATGTGCAAAGCAGCCGCCAGCCGGACATTGCCGTGATCGAGCTGAGCACCTTCAACAGCCTGGAAACCGAAGTGAATCGCCTCTTGGAAGGCCAGCCGGAGAGCAAGGACTCTGCCCCACTCACGCGACCAGATCCCACTCCCTCGCCCTAGAGTCCCTAGAGCCTTAGCCAGCAGAGGTAGCTGTCTTCTCCTCCGCGGTTTGGGTTGCTTTTTTCAGGGCTTCCCCTTGTATCGTCAACACCGAGCAGGGGGCGCGGTGGAGCACGTAGTTGCTGACGCTGCCCAGAAACAGCTCGCTCAGGCCGGAGTGGCCGCGGCGGCCCACCACCACCAAGTCCGCATCCCAAGAGCGGGCCAGATCGCAGATGACCCGACCGGGGTTGCCGTAGTTGAGGGTGTACTCAGCGCGGATCCCGTGCTCAGCCGCTTTCTCCACCAGCGAGCGCAGGTAGTCCATCTGGTTTTGCTCGAAGATGGCACATTGCTCCCGGTAGGACTGCCACAGCTCGGCGCTGATGGTGGAGCTGTAATCTACCCCCAGGATCATCGGCGGCTCTGGGGCGCCCGGCTCTTCCTGAGACAGAACATGGAGAATCATCATCTGGGCCTGCATGGCCTTGGCCACTTGGACGGCCTTTTGAAATACTCCCTGGCTCAGCTCCGACCGATCCACTGCCACCAAAATCCTGCTGAACATATTGGCTTCCTCCAGATGGCTAACAGAGGGACACAAGACAGAAGCAGCTTAACTTTGACTCATTCGACCCATCTTCCTTCGACTCAAAGTTCCTTTCTTCTTTGCCCTCATTCGTACCTATCTGTGTTGTAGAAGATTTGGGCGAGAAAACCCCCGAACATCTTGAATGAACCACCAGATTGGCAACGAAAGTTCAGAGATCTTGACACCGGTCAGAAGGCATCGCCCTGGGCCGCCCACTCCAACACCGCCTGCAGCGCCTCGGCCTGCTCTTGCCAGACTTGATCGAGGGGAGTGCCCCGCAGGATTTCCAGCGTTAGGGTTGGGATGTGCCGTTCCTGCCCCGCCCAAGTGCCCAGAGAACCGGGGGTGGGATAGCCAATGTCGGCGGCGACGGGCAAGCCGTTGCGAGCAGCCATCACCTGGGCCAGCTCAAGGGCAGGGCCGTTGTAGTTCACGCAGGGGTGCGCCTGGCAGGAGTGGGCAGAAAGGATAAACTGGGGCTGAATCCGGGCCAAACTCGTCAACAACACTTGCGTTTCGGGCTCGGAGCCTGGGGCCGATCCGGGCGGATAACGAGCTTCCAGAGAGGCCGGGATCCAATCTTGGGTGGGCAGATTGCGGTTGAGATCGACGCCGTTGGCATTGAGCCGTTGCCCCAAGGCACAGCCATCCGGGTTCAGGCGTGGGATCGCCCACAAGGTCGCCTTCCCGGCCAAGGATCCCCATTTCCCAGAAGCCACATAGCGCTCGATCAGGGCATAGCCCTCCACCTCATCCCCGTGTACCCCGCCGAGCAGCAGCAAGGAGCGGATCCCTTGGGTGAGCTGCCAAAGGTGAATGGGACGCCCCTGCACCGAGTAGCCGATGACCCGCAGGGATCCCAAAGGTTCACCCGCAGCAAGTTCCTGAGACATGGGGGATCCCGGCAAGTCTCGCAACCGTTAGAACGGGAGATCGTCCGGCTCCGGTGGGGAAACCACATCCCCCTCAGAGGATTCCACAATCGCCGGTTCGCCCATCCCCGTCAGGGAGAGAACGCGAGCGGATCCCAGCTGATGGACACGGCGCGCGGTGATCTCGGCCAGCTTTTCCTTGCGCCCATCTCGCTCCACCACATTCATGTGCAGTTGGCCTTCCACTGTGATTTGGTCGCCCACATGGCAGGTGTCCACCACCCTTTTGGCCAGTTCTCCAAAAGAGGAAACGCGCACCCGGTAGGGCGGCTCATCCGGGCGCAAGCTGGGAAAGCCAATCACCAAGGACGCAACAGCTAAGTTATCAGGGGTGTAGCGCAGCTCCGGCTCAGACAGAACCTCGCCCATCAACACAATCGAGTTCATAACGGAGCCATCCAGGGATAAGGGGCAGCTCAGGGCACTTCCATCATGCCCGCAGGCCAGGATGCCGTCAAACCTAGCCGACGCGGAGAGTCATGTGGCGCAGCACACTCTCGTTGATGCGCAGGTTTTTCTCCCAGGCAGCCACCGCATTGGGTTCGGCTTCGTAGTTGAACTGGATGTACAGACCCTCCTTGAACTTTTTCATCTCAAACCCGGCAAAGCGGCGCTTGCCCCTATTGGTAATCTCCACGTGGGTTACTCCGTTCTCTCGCAGGATTGCCTCCTGACTGCTGAGCAGTTGTTCGAGGGGTTCATCTGACAGATCAGGACGCACAATCAGCATCGTTTCGTAAGCGCGGGGCATGGAAGCAAGTTCTCCTTAGAATCCAGTGGTAGAGACGCAGTGGACTATACTAGCTTTTCTTTCCCACAACCGAAAAGGCTGCCGCCCAATTCCCATACCCTGGCCGCAGCAGCCAATGCAGGTGAGGCTGCTCACAAGAGGGGATCCATTGTCCGATACAATAGGGATTGCTTCATTGGCCGCTGGTTGGCCCGGCCAAGACACGCTGAATCGAGAGTTGGGATTCCAAGCATGAGCGCAGACGAAGTTTATAGCCGTGTTCGCAAGATCGTGTCCGATCAACTGGGCGTGGAAGATGACAAAGTGACCCCAGAAGCCAATTTCCAGAACGACCTGGGGGCCGACAGCCTTGATACGGTGGAGCTGGTCATGGCTTTTGAAGAGGAATTCGACCTGGAGATCCCCGATGAAGATGCAGAAAGGATCGCCACCGTGCAAGACGCTGTCAACTACATCCTCTCGAAGAAAGCTGCCTAATCTGCCTCCATACCCCTGGGCTAACACCGGACGATGGCTACTCTGGATCCCGCCACTGCTCTCAGGCCAACCCGCCGCGTTGTGATTACGGGGCTGGGCGCGGTCACCCCCATCGGCAACTCTCCTGCCGAGTTTTGGCAGAGCCTGCTGGCAGGGCGCTGCGGCATTGGGCCGATTACCCATTTTGATGCCTCCCGCCACGATTGCCGTATTGCCGGAGAGGTGAAGGGATTTGATCCCCTCGACTACTTGGATCGCAAGGATGTCAAGCGCACCGACCGCTTTGTGCACCTGGCGATGGCGGCCACCCGGCAAGCCTTGGAGGACGCCGACTTTCGCATCACCGCTCTCAACGCTGAGCAAGTGGGGGTGATCTTGGGCACCGGCATCGGCGGCATCCGCGTCTTGGAAGAGCAGCAGACCATCTATCTGCAGAAAGGGCCGGATCGCTGTAGCCCCTTCATGGTGCCCATGATGATCGCCAATATGGCTGCGGGTCACCTGGCCATTCATTTTGGCGCCAAAGGCCCCAATTCCTGCACAGTTACGGCCTGTGCCTCTGGCTCCAACGCCATTGGCGATGCCTTTCGGCTCATCCAGAGGGGAGAGGTGCAAGCGGCGATTACAGGTGGCACGGAAGCGGCGGTCACCCCTTTGTCCATGGCGGGGTTCAGTGCCATGAAGGCCCTTTCCACCCGCAACGACACCCCGGAGCAAGCCTGTAGGCCCTTCGATCGGGATCGGGACGGCTTTGTCATGGGGGAAGGAGCAGGGATCCTGGTGCTGGAGGAGTTGGAGCACGCCCGCGCCCGCGGGGCCAAGATCTATGCGGAGATAGTCGGCTATGGCCTCACCTGCGATGCCCACCACATGACCAACCCTGCCCCCGGCGGCGAGGGAGCGGCCCGGGCGATGCGGCTGGCCCTCAAGGATGCCGGGCTTCAGCCTGGGGATGTGCAACACATCAATGCCCATGCCACCAGCACCCCTGTAGGGGATATCGCCGAGGTCCAGGCCATCAAGTCGGTCTTTGGCGAGCATGCCCCCCGTTTAGCCATCAGCGCCACCAAGTCCATGACCGGCCACCTGTTGGGGGGAGCGGGCGGCATTGCCACGGTGGCCACAGCTTTGGCCATCCACCACGGCTGGGTTCCTCCCACCCTCAACTTGGACAACCCCGATCCCGAGTGCGAAGGGCTGGATTTTGTCCCCCACAAGGGGCGGCAGATGGCTGTTGAGGCCGCTTTGGTGAATGCCTTTGGGTTTGGTGGGCACAACGTCACGCTGGCCTTGCGCCGCTACTCTCCCGCTTGAAGGGCTTGGCCTATGTCTTCTCCCGAAAGTTCACTGCCCTCAGTTCGCCAACAGGCCTTGGCCGCTTTGACGGCGGAGCTGGCGCAGCAAGGCCACCCGCCCGAATATGCCCAGCACATGGCAGCGGCGGTTATTTTTCAAGCGGATTTGGATCTGTGTGCAGCTCAATTGGCGCGGGTGCTCAGTTGGCTGAAGCAAAACCATCCTCAGCTCTATCCAGAGGCGGTGCAATTGGTGGACGCCACCCGCGAAGAGTTCGAGCGTCGCGTTCAAAATGGATAGACAAGCCATCTGCTGTGATCTGAAGCAGGGATCCGGCAGTTGGGTTGCGGTCGTTAGCAGAGGGTGATGTCGCCCATATGGGGCTGCAAGGGGTGATCTTGAGCTGGAGTGGGGTGGTGGCCGATGACGAGAGCCTGCACCTACAGGCCATCAACCAACTGCTGGTGGAAGAGAACCTGCGCCCCTGGAACCTGTGCTGGCCGAAGTCGGGATCCCCTGGGCAGCGGGAGCTTTACCGGCTGCAATACCTGGGCCGACCGGATCGAGAGCGCCTGCCGGCTCTGTGGGGGGAGCAGGGGCGGGTGCTCAACCCCAAGCAGCTGGAAGAGCTGCTGAAACGCAAGGCCCTATACTACCAGCAAGCTTTGCAGGGGCAGAGGGAATTGCCTCTCATTCCCGGTTTGGCGGAAACTTTGGAGACGCTGGAGCGGCTGCAACTGAAGGTCGGCCTGCTGTGCGGCCAATCGGCAGCCGAGGTGGCCGCTTTTCTAGAGCGCTTCCAGCCATGCTGCCCGGCCCTGATGCGGTTGACCGATGGGGGATCCTACCGAGTGACGGGGGATGATGCAGGCCCAATGCTTTCCCCAGGACACTTGCACCGCCTGCTTTTGCAGCGGATGGAATTGCCTGCCCAGGAGTGCTTGAGCATTGAGGCCACCTACCCCGGCATTCAGGCAGCCCGTTCGGCAGGGATCCCAGTCCTGGCGCTGGCTACCTTCTTTCCTCTGCACATGCTGCAGCGGCGGGCCAATTGGGCGGTGGACGGCTACCACCAGGTGGAATGGGATCGCATCCGGAACTGGTTTGCCGGCGGGCAAGACCGTCCTTCGACCCCAGTTGAAGGAGAGGCGGAGGCCGGTTCCTTCAAGGGATCCCAGGGAGGTCAGCCCCAGCCCTAGGGCAGGATCAGCATGCCATCCCCAAAGGAATAGAAGCGATACCCCTGGTCGACGGCCTCTCGGTAGAGATCCAGCAGCCTTTGCCGCCCGATCAGCGCAGCCACCAGCATCATCAGGCTGGAGCGGGGCAGATGAAAATTGGTGACCAGTCCTTGAATCACCCGCCAGGAGTAGCCGGGGTAGATGAATAGATCGCTTTTCCCCTGCCAAGGCTGCAAGGTGCCAGAGGCTGCCGCGGTTTCCAAAGAGCGCACCACAGTCGTTCCCACCGCGATCACCCGCCCCCCTCGGGCTTGGGCTTTTTGGATGGCTGCCACCGTTTCTGCCGGCACCTTGAGCCACTCGCTGTGGAGACGATGCTCGGTTACCCGCTCCGCTTCCACCGGTCGGAAGGTACCCAGGCCGATGTTCAGGGTGATGTAGGCCGTTTGGATCCCTTTTTGGGCCAGCCGCTCCAGCAGCTCCTGGGTAAAGTGCAGCCCTGCCGTGGGAGCAGCCACCGAGCCGGGGTGTTTGGCCCAGAGGGTTTGGTAGTCTTCAGGGCGAACTTGTCCTGAGCCCGGGGATCCGGAAGCCTTGATGTAGGGAGGCAGCGGGATCCGGCCCACCTGCTCTAGGATTTCCTCAAAAGGCTGTGCCCCCTCCCACTCAAACTGCACCACTCGCCCGCCGGTTTCCAGATCCAAAGCCAGAATGGTGGCCCTCAGCCCAGAGGGGGATCCCTGCTTGCTCCAAAAACCAATCCGATCCCCCACCTTCACCCGTTTGCCCGGCCTGACCAAAACCCGCCAGTTCCACGCCTGATCCGGCAGAGGTTGGGCGGCGGCAGGGATCCCTTCCAGGCAAGGCTCCAGCAGCAACACTTCGACCCGCGCCCCAGAGGGTTCCTTAGCCCCGAACAGGCGGGCCGGGATCACCTTGGTATCGTTGAGAACCAGCAGATCCCCTTCCTGCAGGTAGTCAGGCAGATGGCAGAAGCGGCGATGCTCGTGCCTATCCGGGTACACCACCAGCATCCGCGCCTGATCCCTGGGCTCCACCGGCGTTTGCGCAATCCGATCTGGAGGGAGGGTGTAGTCGTAGGAAGCTGTGAGCAGATCGGGATTGGACTCCCTATCGCCCAAAGACTCAGCCTCACCGGGGGGAGCGGCAGCAGGCGAAAAAGAGTCAGGCATGGAGATGAATCAAGATGGGGTTCTACGTGGATCCAGCATAGCCAACCGGATCCCGCCAACCCTCTCCCTTTTGAGGGAAGCAGCTAAACCTTGGCCACCACCACCTGCTGCGGCTGATCCTGATACTTGCCGGCGCGGTCGGCGTAGGTCACTTGGCAGGGATCCCCTTCCAGAAACAGAAGCTGGACCACCCCTTCGTTGGCGTACACACGGCAGTCGGCGCTAGAGGCGTTGGAAAACTCCAGGGTGAGATAACCCCGCCATCCCGCCTCAGCGGGCGTCAGGTTGGCAATCAGGCCCACCCTGGCATAGGAAGATTTGCCAATGCAGATCACGGTAATGTTATCCGGAACTTGCAGCCGCTCCAAAGACACCCCCAACCCATAGGAGTGGGCCGGGATGATAAAGTAATCCCCCATCTCGTCGTGGTGCAGCTCCACCGCTTCCAGATTCTTGGGGTTAAACCGCTTGGGATCCACCACTGTGCCGGGCACATGGCGGAAGATCTTGAACTCCACCGGCGACAAGCGGATGTCGTAGCCGTAGGAAGACAGCCCGTAACTCAAAACGGGCCGAGATTCAACAGCGCGCACCAGCTCAGGACAGAAGGGCTCGATCATCCCTCGCCGCGCTTGCTCACAGATCCAGCGGTCGTTTTTCAACATGGCTACAGCCGGCTTCCTGGAGAGTGAGGGCACATCTGGTGGACAAGCTCCAGTCTTATTGGGACTCCGCCCCCCTGATGCGACCCGTGTTGCCTAGGTCTTTCGGAGCGGAAACTGTTTGCGCTAGCGGTGCGGAGCAACATGGGCTGCTGTAGGCATAGCACCTGTGCCGCTGACTTGAGGGGGATCCAGAGAACAGGCAACATTCCCATCGGCAGTGCGCAGCCCTGGGCCTGGGATGCCACGTAGGCGCAGCTGCGTGATCAAGTCGGCCCGCTCCAGAAACGAATCTGGCATCTCCGGCCCGGTGATCACCATGTCCATGGAGATGGGGCGTTGGTCGATTAAGCTCAGCACTTCCGCTTCTGGGATCAGGCCCAACTTCACAGCCAAGCTCAGCTCATCCAACACCACCAAGTCATAGCGGCCACTCCTGACAGCCTCCTGGGTAAATTGCCACAGCTCATCCAATGCCACCCGCTCCTCAGGCTCTAGGTGAGGTGTATCGATGCACCGGTGCAGGCGACAACGAACCCACTCCAAGGATCTGCCCAGGGAGAGACGATTTGCGGGCCCCTGATTGATCCCACCCTTGAGAAATTGCACGATCAGCACCCGCGTTCCCTGGCCTGCCAAGCGCATCGCCTGAGCCATGACGGGCGTAAACATGCCCCGGCTGGGGTGGGTGTAAAGCTGCAGGGATCCCTGGGGAACCAACTGGGCGGAGAGGGATCCATTCTGCTGAAGGAAAAGCTCGCCGGCAGCAGGGCTGGCTTGAGCCGCAGGCTGTTTGGCGCGGGCTACAGGAGCGGCATCCTTGGAGGAAGGCATAGGATTTGGAGAAGCAGTGCAAACCACGTTCTATCTCGCGAGCAGGCTAGAGAACACGGCCCTAGGTTATAGGGCCTACAAGTGGTGGAGAGCGTCGGCTATGGATTCCATGAAACACCACCTGTGCGTATCCGTCAATGAGTCGGTTCTGCTTCCGGCCAGCATACAAATCATCCCCAATAGAGTAATAGAAAGTACAATTCTTGCCCATCCTAGCCTTTTGGTACAAGAGGCAATACCTGAAAAGCTTTGACAGGGGATCTCAATAAAATTTCAGGCCTAGCCCAGAAGCTTGTGTGTGGGGCTATCTCACTTGAGTATAGAGGTGCTCTATAAAAATTTGAGAAAAAGATCAATTTCTTCCAAATAAGATTAACTCTCACAAACAGGAATGCCAGTACCAGCAGCCCACCCACGAGAGAGGAGCAAGGGTCAACCTACCCCAAAAGCCTTGTCCACCAGGAGAGATAGTCATTTTTAAAATAAATATACATTTGGTCGGGAGCCGGGTAGGCCTACACATTAGCGAACATTCGTAGTAGAGAGAATTGTAACCAAAAGTCCAAGGAGTTAATTTCTAACCTCGAGAGTGAAGAAATATAAATTCGTCAATCATCTTCGTCAAAAAATGGATTATTGACAATACTTTTTTGAAAACCAGCATCTGATTTAGCAGAAGCGTAAAGAATTGCGTGCCTTTTATACTCTGAGGTCGTCTTCTTCAAGAGATCGCCTCTTTGATCATTCTTCTTACCGGTCTCAAGGCCAATGTTTTCTACTTAATTTAATCTCTATTTCTGTTATGAGAATGAGCATTGGGCGTTCAGTTTGGATCCCACTTAAGATTGACCTGCACAAGCTCCGGAGCTTTGGGTGCTGAGATTGCCGGGATCCCATTGCGCAATCAAAGCCGAGTCCTTCCTCTGGCGAGGAGAGATTTTTGTTGAGAAGGTAGATCCAATCCTGGAGAATACTTGACCCCTCATCCAATCAGCCAGAAAGTCCGGGGATCCCACCCTCGATCCCTGGATCAAAGGGAAAAGACTCCATCCCGCCGGCACAAAAGTTTTCTGTCACCGACTTGGGCTTGGGAAAAACCCTAGGCCATTGTGAACTCGGGGTGTGCGCCGCCGGGAGGGACTGGGATCCGTCTCGCTGTTGAGTGGGCTGGCTTCTGGGTGTCGGTGTTCCAAATTGACGGCTTCTCCCCCCAGCACCAAGGTGGAAGCATTGCCCCCATCCAAGTTCAGGGCATGGCGACAGCCCAATTGCTGCATCAACTGTGCCATCTCCAGCAGGGTGAGCCCTTGATTTTCCTGGGCATTGCCGGCGGTAACCAGCAGCAAATGTCCGCTGTCCAGTTGGCCGATGGCACTGCGGGCGGCTCGCTGCCGGCGAAAGAGAGGCTGAAATCCCTCCAATCGGGCATCCAAAACCACCTGTCCATCCAAGAGCAAGAGCGGCCCTGCGCCCAAGAGGTGAGGATAGGCTTCCAGCTCAGGCGGATCCAAGCGCAGATAAAAGCTGAGGCGATCCCCAGGAACCAGCTTGCGGGCTTCTAGGGCACCTTCTAGCCCCCGCCCTGCCAATACATACCCCTCACTGGGAATCTGTACCGTTAAACTGCCGGCCAGGCCAGCCATCAGAATCTCTTGCACCCGATCCTCCCGCACCATCACGAGCATTTCGTCGTCCGTTTGGGTGGTGTAGGTGGATCCCCAGTCGGGGGTGAACTGGGAGATGCCAGGCAGGATATAGCCTGTATTGATGCCCACCACCGGGATCCGGTCCCCAATGTCATTGCGCAGCTCTGCTTGCATCTGCAGACGGGCAAAGCGCACGGATCCCCCTTCTTGCCCTGCCGTCCCATCCGACCAGGCGATGACCCCACGACCCAAAATGGGGCTGGAGATCCAACGGCCATCCCGACGAATTGCCCCCAGCGGCTGACGGGTGTTGCGGTTGAAAAACCCACCGTTAATGGCGGCTACTGCTCCCTGTTCGGGGCCAAAGGAAGACAGCTCCCCCAGACCCACCAGCCCCGCAGGTGCAGCCCAGATAGGCCGCAGTTGGCCCGCTGCGAGAGAAATGACCACGATGGAAACGGGGATCCGATTGTCTCCAACCCAAACCTCCTTCTGGTACAAAGGGATCCCTTGCACCACCCGCACCGGCTGCACACCGAGGGTCACCTGAGCTTGAGCAGCCACGCTGGGCAAAAAGAGAGCAGCAGTGCAGGCTAACCCCCAGCCCATGACCCAGGCGCTCAGCTTGGTTTTGGACATGTCTTCACGTCTTTAGGGCTTCACCATTGTCATTGGGAGATGATTATCCCCCTGCGGCAAAGGTTCCCATCACAATGAGCGACAACAGGATCCCGGGAAAGAGCAGCGTCACCAAGATCAGCAGTTCGGATAGGGTCATTGGGGAATGCTACCTACTTAAGGATTGAGCCAACACAGCAGCCCTAATTTTCACCCTAGCGATCCTATGGAAGTGGCCCAGGATCCCTTTGGGATCCCTTAACACTCGATCACCGGTTTTTGCGGCTGCCCGTGCATGCCATCTCTCGCTCTGCCGACAGTATCCTGGCAAGGGGAAAGCCTTATCCAACGGTTCCTATGGGCATCCAAGGCAAACGCATTGCCGTCGAACCCGGCCATCTTCGCCCCTGGCTCAAAGAGGCTGTTTTGGCAGGGGGTGGCGAAATTGTGCCCCTGGCAGAAGCAGAAGCCTTGGTCTGGGCCGATGCCTTTGATGTGCCCGGCCTGAAGTGCTGTCTGGCGGAAGGGAAAGGGATCCGCTGGGTGCAGTTGCCCTGGGCGGGGGTAGAGCCTTTTGTCCGGGCAGGGGTTTTGCATCCTGCCTATGTGTGGACTTGTGGCAAGGGAGTCTATGCTCAACCGGTGGCAGAACATGCCTTGGCCTTGACCTTGGCCGGCTTGCGCGACTTGAAGATCCGCGCCTTGGCCCAAACTTGGCAGGAGGGCTCCGGTACCAGCCTCTGGGGTAGCCGTGTGGTCATTTTTGGGGCCGGGGGCATCGCCCAAGAGTTGATCAAGCTGTTGCAGCCTTTTCAGTGCTCCATCGACGTGGTGCGTCGCAAGGCGGATCCCTTGCCGGGGGCCACGCGGGTGGTGACACTCGCGGAACGGCAAACGGTGTTGGCAGGGGCAGATGTGGTGATCCTGGCTTTGGCCCTCACGCCGGAAACCGAGGGGATCATCGCCCAAGCTGAGTTGGAGCAGATGGGATCCCAGTGCTGGCTGGTGAATGTGGCGCGAGGCAAGCACATCGTGACCCCCGACTTGGTGGCCGCCCTGCAGCAGAGGGTCATTCGCGGGGCCGCCTTGGATGTCACGGATCCCGAGCCCCTACCGGATGGGCATCCCCTCTGGAGCTTGCCCAACTGCCTGATTACCCCCCACACTGCTCTTACCGATGCCATGATTGTCCCAGCCCTCTCTAAGCGGGTGCGAGAAAATGTGCGGCGCTTCCGGGCCGGGGATCCCTTGCTAGGGGTGGTGGATCCGGTTTTGGGGTATTGAGTCCTCTAGCCCCCCTCCCTTGGGGAGCCTGGGATCAGAACATTTGGCGCCAAACCCTACTGCGAAGCCATCTCCCGCACGCGGGCAGCAATGGCCTTGGCCATTTCCTGAGTGCCGACGGGATCCCCTGTGGCCAGGTCATAGGTGACCTGCTTGCCCTCGGCGATCACCGCCTGCACCGCCGCCTCCACCCTTGCGGCAGCCTCTCGCTCTCCTAGGTAGCGCAGCATCATCGCCCCGGAGAGGATCAGAGCGCAGGGGTTGACTTTGTTTTGGCCAGCGTACTTGGGAGCAGAGCCGTGAATGGCCTCAAAAACCGCAATGCCGTCGCCGATGTTGGCCCCCGGCGCCACCCCCAGCCCGCCGATCATCCCCGCGCACAAGTCGGAAATGATGTCCCCATAGAGGTTGGTGAGCACCAGCACATCGTAGAGCTGCGGCTTTTGCATCAGTTGCATGCACATGTTGTCCACGATGCGATCTTCAAACTCGATGTCGGGATACTCCTGGGCCACCTCCCGCGCCACCTGCAGAAACAAGCCATCGGTGAATTTCATGATGTTGGCTTTGTGCACTGCCGTCACCTTCTTGCGGCCATTCTGGCGGGCGTACTCAAAGGCAAATTTGACAATGCGGCGGCTGCCGAAGTCCGAAATGGGCTTGATGCCGATGGCGGATCCCTCGCGGATGGGTTTGCCGGAAAGGCGCATCATTTCCTCCCGCGCCTGGATGGCTTCCGGCGTGCCCCGTTCAAACTCGATCCCGGCATAGAGATCTTCGGTATTTTCCCGCACCACCACTAGGTCGATGTCTTGAAAAGGGCTTTTGACACCGAGCATGGATTTGGCCGGGCGCAGATTGGCGTAGAGATCCAGCTCCTTGCGAATGGCTACGTTGACCGAACGAAAGCCAGTACCTACGGGAGTGCCAATCGGCCCTTTGATCGCCACTTTGGTTTCCCGAATGGACTCCAACACCTGGGGCGGCAAGGGGGTGCCGTATTTTTCAATCACCTCCACCCCTGCCTCTACCGGGATCCATTCCAACCCAACCCCGGTAGCCTCCAAGACCGTGGTCATCGCCTTGGCCACTTCCGGGCCGATGCCATCCCCAGGGATCAAAGTCACACGATAGGCCACAGATGCTTCTCCTCGCAGTGTTAACGACAGCGCAAAAACTCCGTCCTGCCGGCGTGAGAGGATCCCTCCACCAGACAGGTTAGAGAACCGGGAACCCTTGAGCTTAAATGACTATAGAACAGGTTGAGACTGAAAATGCTGCGTCTGCTACCTCAGAAAAGGGGGGGCTAGCCGCAAGATCGGGGACTCGGCGGCAGAGGGACTCGCAGCTCTACAACTGTGCCACTGCCAAAGCGGCGATTACGCCAAGCAATGCTTGCCCCGATCAACTCGGCTCGGTAGCGCATGTTGAGCAACCCGTGTCCATGGCCAGACGGCTGGGCGGGATCCACCCCACTCTTGGACGCCGGCATACCGCAGCCATCGTCGATGATCTTCAGCTCCAAGTGGGTGTAGGGAGCCTGAGGGTTGATAGAGGAACCGGCGTCCTGTTGCGCCTTGGGCTGAATGATGAGATCGATGCGCCCTGCCCCCGCGTGTTTGACAATCAGAAAGCTGGCTTCCAGAGGTGTCCGGCTCAGCAGAGCCAAAGCCCCCAGCCGCTCCTCCCCCCGGTTAATCGGGTAGGCAACAAAGCCTCGCAAGCCATTGGCCTTCACCCACTCCGGGGCGGGCATCCAGGCTTCTTGGGTGGGATTGTTGCTCAAAAGCGGCAGACCCTCCTGAGCCACCCGTCCCAAAGGGCTGTCGTCAGGGTAGATCCGCTGAATTTGGTCATGAGCAGGACTGAGCAGGCCGGCATGGGCCACCGACTGAAAACATCCTTCCTGCGGGTCGAAAAACCAAAGGCGAGCTGAGGCTGCACCCAGACGATCCACCATCTGCCGTACCAAGGTCTGGGCCAACTTGAGCACACACTGCTCCAGCTCCCTCGTCTCTACAGAGTCCGAAGAGGATGGGGAAGACAACTGAGAAGAGAGCAGCACCAGTTCTTGGACAATTTGGTTTGCAGCCTGTAGCTGGCCTAGCAGCATAGGATCCCATCGCGGCAGCGGTGCGGAGCACTTTCAACAGAGGCAACCGAAGGCTTAACAGCAAGAGATAAACTTCTATCAACAAGAAACCAACTTCTGCACAGCCTCTAACCGCCCCAAGGCCCAGCCCCGCCGCTGGAGAAGGGCAAAAGATTCCAGCAAATCCGGCCCCTGCAGATCCCCTGTCAGGGCGGCCCGCAAACTCTTCATCAGCAGGCCCTTTTTCATGTTCTGGCCCTTGGCCACCTGATCCACCAGCGGTTTTAAGCTGTCCGCCGAAACCTGGGGCAGCTCGGCAGCAGCCAGCGTGGCAGCCATAGCAGCCATAGCCTCTGCCACCCCAGGCAGGCGCAACTGTTCCAGAGCTGGCAACGTGTAGCTGAGGGGCTCCTGAAACAAAAAGCGGCTGAGCGGAGGAGCCTCTGCCAGGCGGTCGATACCATCGGCAATCAGGCGGGCCACATCTTCCAACCAGGTGGGATCCGGCACTCCGGAAAGGTCAAACCCTGCCGCCTGCCAAAAGGGGGTGAGCCGCTCCACCAGTTCTGGCGGGGAAAGCCGCTTGATGTACTGGCTGTTGATCCAGTTGAGCTTGTCCCAGTCAAAGCGGGCAGCCGCACGGTTAACCCGGTCAAAGTCGAACAGCGCAGCCGCCTTTTCCAGAGAGAAAAGCTCTTCTCCATCTGGAGGAGACCAACTGAGCAAGGCCAAATAGTTCTTGAGAGCTTCCGGCAAAAAGCCCAGTTGCTGGAACTCTGCTACCGAAGTTGCCCCATCCCGTTTGGAGAGCTTTTTCCCCTCCGGGTTCAGGATTAGCGGAGAATGGGCAAACTGGGGAGGTTCGTGGCCAAGAGCACGGTAGAGCAAAATCTGCTTGGGGGTATTGCCGATGTGATCTTCGCCGCGAATCACATGGGTGATGCCCATGTCAATATCATCCACCACCACCGCCAAGTTGTAGAGAGGGTAGCCATCCGCTCGGGCAATGACCATGTCTCCTCCCAAATCCTGGGTGTTCCAGGTAATGGGGCCGCGGATGAGATCCACCCAAGACACCTCTAGGGGCTCCTCGATTTTGAAGCGGATCACTGGCTGCCGACCCTCGGCTTCGTAGGCCCGTCGCTGGGCTTCGGTGAGAAAGCGGTGGCGGTTGTCGTAGCGGGGGGCTTTGCCGGCAGCCTTCTGGGCAGCGCGCATCTCCTCCAGCTCTGCCTCGCTGACGTAGCAGCGGTAGGCCAGCCCTTGATCTAGAAGCTGCTGCACCACTGCTTGGTAGCGCTCGATGCGCTTGGATTGGTAGATCGGCCCTTCATCCCAGTCCAGACCCAACCAGGCCAGGCCTGCCAAAATATTGCGGGTGTAGCGGGGCAAAGAGCGGTCGCGGTCGGTGTCCTCGATGCGCAAAATGAACCGGCCACCGTGGCGACGGGCATACAGCCAGTTGAACACTGCCGTCCGGGCGGTGCCGATGTGCAGATTTCCAGTTGGACTGGGGGCAAGGCGAACACAAACACTCACAGGTCTAAGGATCCCAAGCAGAGCATCCTGATCCTAGTCGGCGGCGAGATCCTTTGTCATGTTGGCCCTCCATTGGGTTGCAGGCGGTTGCCAATTGAGGCATTTCGAGTAGAATCCGCTCTAGCTGCCGGTCAAAAGGTAGGCTGCACGGGGATCAAGGTTGATTGGCAACGTTCAAACCCCGCTTTTTTCCGGTGTTGAGGAAAAGCTGTAGCGCAGGAGGAATCCCAGCACATGCGTCTGACTTTGGCCATTCTTCTGGGTTGTCTATCCGTCGGGATCCCGGCTGGATCCGCCTTGGCCCAAATTGCCTATCCTTCCTATCCGGTGGGAGATGCCCTGGATAGGATCCTGTTGGATACAGGCAGGAATGTGGATCCGGTCATTTTCCCTGAGGAGGTGGTGCGCTCCCAGGCCCGGCAGACCACCGCCTTCTTCACCACGCTGCTGAACCAACGCACCAACATCCCACCCCTGCGCTCGCTAGATTTGCCCAGTCCCTATCAGGCTTCGGTTCGTACCCAGGCCGGGTACTACCGCGTGACCCAGACAGAGCCCGTTTTGGATTTTGAAATCTTGCGCTAGGCAGGGCAGGTATTCGGGGCCTGTTCCAGCACCGGCCTGTTGCTGTTGCCAAAACGTTGTGTATGAAGCTCCGTTCTACTGCTGCGCGGAAGAAAGCTAGCTAGGGCGGTGGTTGTGCCCTGGTCGGCGTGGCGGAAAGGGCAGTGACTGCCTGGCGGTTGCCTTAAAGCTGTTCACCCAGGAGGGCATGGTTTTTCTCAGCGAAACAGCTCCCTGGAGAGGCGCTCCGCCGGCGCAATCGGACAAGAGGGAACTGGGGAAAGTTGTGTTTGTGAGAGCCTTCATCCTATGGCCCGCTCGCGCGGACGGTAACTGCCTCTCCGGTCAGCGAAAAAGCTCGCGTGGCGGTAATGCGCACCGGCACCAGGGATCCCTGCAGTTGCTCTGGATCCCCTTCAAAGAACACCAAGCGATTGCCGCGGGTACGCCCCATTGCCTGGCGGGGGTTTTTCGGGTTGGGGCCTTCCACCAGCACCTCTTGCACCTGGCCTAGGAGTCGGGCACTGCGGGCGGCGGCCACCTCGGCCACCAGTCGGTTCAGCCGTTGCAGGCGGTCGCTTTTTTCCTCTTCAGGCACCTGGTCGGGCCACTCGGCGGCGGGGGTGCCGGGACGAGGGGAGTAGGCGGCGGTGTTCACTTGGTCAAAGCCAATGTCCTGCACCAGTTGCAGGGTTTCTTGGAACTGAGCTTCGGTCTCTCCCGGGAAGCCGACAATGGCATCGGCGCTGATGGCGGCTTCGGGCATGTATTGGCGGATGAGCTGGATGATCTGGCGATAGCGCTCGTGGGTGTAGCCGCGCCGCATCCGCTTGAGCACTTCGTTGCTGCCCGCCTGGAAGGGAATGTGGAAGTGCTCGCAGACTTTGGGCAGCTCGGCGCAGGTGGCGATCAGCTCCTCGGTAAAGTAGCGCGGGTGGCTGGTGGCAAAGCGAATCCGTTCAATACCTTCCACCGAATGGACGAAGCGCAACAAGCTGGCCAGGTTGGTTTTCGGATCCAGATCCCGTCCGTAGGCATCGATGTTCTGCCCCAGCAACGTCACCTCTCGATAGCCTGCTCTGGCCACGTCTTCGATTTCGGCGCGGATGGCCTGGGGCTGGCGGGACTGCTCTTGCCCTCGCACCCGCGGCACGATGCAGTAGGTGCAGCGCTCGTTGCAACCGTAGATAACGTTGATCCAAGCAGTGACCTGGCTGTCGCGACGGGGCTTGGTGATGTCTTCTGGGATCTCAACCGGATCGGTGGCCACCACCTGGTTTCCGGCTTCCACCTGCGCCAACAGATCCCCAAGGCGGTTCACGTACTGGGGGCCCATGACCAGATCCAGCTCAGGGACGCGGCGCAACAATTTTTCCCCTTCCTGCTGGGCCACACAGCCGGCCACAACGAGCTTGATGGCCGGGTTTTTGCGCTTGCGCTGCGCCTGGATGCCCAGGTAGGAATAGACCTTTTGCTCAGCATTGTCGCGGATGGTGCAGGTGTTGTAGAGAACTAAGTCCGCCTGCAACTCATCTTCGGTGGCCACATACCCCAGGGACTCCAGGATCCCGGCCATGCGCTCGGTATCGGCGCGGTTCATTTGGCAGCCGAAGGTGATGGTGTGGTAGGTGGGAGCAGCCATGGGAAGAAACAGTACGAAGAACCACCATCTTCGAGCTTAGCGGATCCTTAAAATGGCAGCGGGGCTTGAGACTCCAACAGTTAATCTAGCTAGATAGAAATTCCTACACTGGCAAAGGCTCATGTTGCCCAAGCATCGTCCCAAGCAACTGTCGCTGGGCCCTCTGGAGTCGGAAATCTTGGACATCCTCTGGGATCTGGGCAGTGCCAGCACCCGTCAAATCCACGAGCGCATCTTGGCCGATCCGGATCGGGAGCTGGCCTATGCCTCTGTGACTACAGTTTTGCAGCGCTTAAGCCAGAAGGGCTGGGTGAGCTGTGAGCGCCGCACCGATCCCCAAGGGCGGAATCTGCCCATGCTGTGGCGGCCTCGTCTTTCGCGTCAGGAAGCGGCCAGCCTCAGGGCCTTCACCCACCTGCAGCAGTTTTTGGCTGTAGGGGATCCCGATACGGTGGCAGCCTTTGCCGATAGCCTGGATCAGGCCAGTGTGTCCCAGTTGCAGGCGATTGCCGAACGGCTGCGGGCAGCCCGTCAAGCCAGGAGGGATCCGCGATGAGCCACTTGGGCATGTTATTGCTGGGCTTGGGCCTCAGTTGGCTGTGGCGGGTGCAATTGCGCCTGGATAAGGGGGGCGGGTGGAGCCGGCGTTGGCAGCGGGCTTGGATCCACTTCTTGCTGCCCCCGCTGCTGTTGCTGACCACTGCTTTGGCCTTGGCCTGGATGGGGCCGTGGGGACAAATGGCCGGGGTGGGGGGCTGGTTCTGCTACGGCTGTGCTCTGCTGTTGCTGGCCGTGGCCGGCGGCGTGGCCTTGCACTGGATTTGGGAATACTGGCGCTCCTATCGACGTGCCCACCTGCAAGCTCTGGCCCAGGTGGATTTGCATGGCTCTCCGGCCTATGTGCTGGATTTGGAGATCCCTTTTGCTGCCCAAGTGGGGGTGTGGAATGCCCAGTTGGTGGTCAGCCGCGGCCTGCTGGAGCAGTTGGATGATGAGCACTTGCGGGCTGTAATCGCTCACGAAGAAGCCCATCGCCACTACCGCGACACCCTGTGGATGTTTGGGGTGGGCTGGCTGCGACGCCTCACCGGCTGGCTGCCCAACACCGAGGCCCTCTGGCAGGAATTGCTCACTCTGCGGGAACTGCGGGCGGATCGCTGGGCGGCCCAACGGGTGGATCCCTTGCTGTTGGGAGAGGCCCTGCTGCAGGTGGTGGGCTATGGCGTGGTGGAGCAACCGGCGGCGGCCTGGGTTGGCTTTGCAATGGCCGTGAGTTCAGACTCAGGGCAACGGCTGCAGGAGCGTATCGATGCCCTGCTGCAGCAGGCAGAGTCAGGGCCCGTCGATCCCCCGCCCCATTCTTCTTCCATTCGGGGTTGGGCCTGGTTGGGGTTGTCCCTATTGCCTTTGCTGGCGATCCCGTTCCATACCTGAGGATTTGCAGAATGCGATACTCTGGGTCAGGTTTTCTGGACTTCTAGGGACTTACAGCAGTGCAAACCAACTCTTCCCTTTCTGAGGCGACCGGGTCGGCGTGTGATCCCCTTACGCGGGCGCAGATCCTCATCGAGGCTTTACCCTACATTCAGCAGTACCAGGGCCGCGTCATTGTCATCAAATATGGCGGCGCAGCCATGGTGCATCAAGAGCGACGGGCCGAGGTGCTCCGAGACATCGTCTTTCTGGCCTGTGTGGGGATCCGCCCGGTGTTGGTGCATGGGGGGGGGCCGGAGATCAACAGTTGGCTACAAAAACTGGACATTCCCTTCAAGTTTGTGGATGGCTTGCGGGTTACCGATGCCGCCACCATGGAAGTAGTGGAGATGGTGTTGGTGGGCAAGGTTAATAAGCAGATCGTGCAGCTCATCAGCTTGGCCGGCGGATCGGCGGTGGGGCTGTGCGGGCGAGATGGCAACTTGATCAAAGCGCGATCCCAGGGCCGGGCAGAGATCGGCTTTGTTGGGGAAGTGAGCAGCATCAACCCCCAGTTGCTGCAAACCCTGTTGGAAGGTGGACAGATTCCGGTGATCTCCAGCGTGGCTGCCGATGAGACAGGCCAAGCCTACAACATCAACGCCGATACGGTGGCGGGAGAACTGGCGGCCTCTCTGGGGGCAGAAAAGCTGATTTTGCTCACCGACACCCCTGGCATTCTCAAAGATCCTCAGGATCGCAGCTCTCTGATTACGTTGCTGGATATCGAGACGGCTCGCCAGTTGATCCAAGCCGGTGTCGTCAAGGGCGGCATGATCCCGAAGGTGCAGTGTTGCATTCGCGCCTTGGCACAAGGGGTACGGGCAGCCCACATTCTGGATGGGGGATCCCCTCATTCCCTATTGCTGGAGCTGCTGACCGATGCCGGCGTGGGCACCAAGCTGGTTCCTTCTCAATTTGCCGCCCAGTTGGAAGGGCTGAACAACGGATCCCGCTAGGCTTCCTTGATGAAGCGCAGGATCTCCCGCACATGGCCGAGAAATTGGCTATCCACACTGAGCTGAGCCACAGCTTGGCGGGTCTCTTGGCGCAGTTGGCTGTGGTCTAGCTCGTTGCTGGCCCGCAACTGTTCCAGTTGGGCCTTGAGCGCGGCCAGCTCCTGCCGTAGGTAGCGCCGGGTTTCTTCCTCTTGTTGGGCCCAAGAGCCAGGTTTGCCGGGATCCCATTGCTCCTGCAACTGCTCGACTTGGCGTGTCAACTGCTTTATCCGCTCGGCCAACTCGATGGCATCTTCGCGAGGGATCTGGATTTGCCCTTGCAACTGGGCCAAGCGGTCGGCCAAATACTCGTAGCCCCGGATGGCCGGGCGCAGAGCCGTTAACAACACCGCAGCCACGGCGCTGGGGTAGCCAATGGGGGTGACTTGCCCAACGGCCAAGCCATAGAAAGCCAGAGCCGACAGCCCATGCAGGGCAATGGCTATGCGCAACGACCAGCGGCTGAGCTTTTGCAGGAAGGCAAACGTCGAATCTTCCACCGGGATCCCTCGTTCCTGAGACACGACCGCCTCCTGCTGAACGGCCTTGGCCTGAAAGTAGAGGTTCCAGGGAAGGGTGACGATCACCACCAGCCACCAAAAGCTGGCGATCCCAATGGCCCAATCGGCCAGCTCCCCAATAGGTAGCCCAAAAGCCCGCAACAGGCCAAACAGGATCCCGCCGCCGATCAACAACAGCAGCCCCGCCACCCAAACTGGGAAAAAGATTTTCGAGTAAGACACGGAGTAAGAGGTTGAGTAAGACATTGCCGGTTTCTCCTCATCAAGCTGCCTACAGCCTGCCCGAACCGAGCGGCCAGAAGCTCCTGAAGCGGCCAGTTTTCCGTCCGTCCCAGAGCCATTAGGGGTGCAGCTATAGCCATTCCCAATGGCGAGGAAACCCTTGCGGATCCCAAACTCCCTCTCCCTCAGGGAGAGCGCTTAGAGTAGATCAGTGCTCTCTATGAGTTGTCTTTGTTGTTCTCGGGTGTAAGCCTGTGAGCCTTGCCGCCTCTCCCCCCGATACCGATTTAAGTAGGGATCCCCGCCCTCGGCGAGAAAGCGATTGGCGGCTGCTGCGGCTCCTCTGGCCCTACGCCCGTCGGCACCTGAAGCTACTGTTGGCCGCCTTGGCCTTTCTGCCTCCCTTGGCGCTGGCGGATGCGGTGCAGCCTCTGATCCTACAGCGGGCTCTGGATGGCCCCATTGCCCAGGCTCTGGAACAGGGTGAGGCCGGGATCCTCTCCGACCTTTGGCCCTATGTGGGGCTGTTGATCCTAACGGTACTGGTTCGCTGGCTCTTCCAAGCCCTGGAAGGGTATGTCAGCCAAAAGCTGGGGCAGTTGATGACCCGCGACATCCGCGACGATCTCTTCGCCCACATTCTGGCCTTGCCGGCTCAGTTTTTCGACCGCACCCCGGTGGGTAAGCTGATCACCCGCATCACCAACGATGTGGAAGCCCTGGGAGATGTCTTTTCCACCGGTGCCGTCGGCATCGTCAGCGACCTGTTTACCCTGGGGGTGATCGCGGTGGTCATGCTCAGCCAACGCTGGGATCTGGGCTTGCTGCTGATCTTGATCGTCCTGCCCATCAGCGCCGTTGTCCTCGAGTTGCAGCGCCGCTTTCGGGATGCCAACTTTCGCGTGCGCGAAGAACTCTCCAAACTGAACTCCTGGATCCAGGAGAACATCTTGGGCATTGTCGTTGTGCAACTGTTTCGCCGGGAGCGGCTCAATAGCGAGATTTTTCAAACCATGAACCGCCGCTACATCCAGGAAGTGGATCAAACCATCCTTTATGATTCTGCCCTTTCTGCCGTTTTGGAGTGGGTGTCTTGGCTGGCCGTGGCGGCTTTGCTCTGGGTGGGCGGGCAGCAGGTGATGTCAGCCGGTAGGGGCTCACTTGGAGGGGGATGGACGGGATCCCTGCCCCTGCCCGGGGAACCCCTCACCTTTGGCAGCCTCTACGCCTTTATTCTCTTTTCGCAACGGTTTTTCAACCCGCTGCGGCAGTTGGCGGAAAAGTTCACCGCCCTGCAGGCGGGGTTCACCGCCGTCGAGCGCATCGATGCCATCCTCAGCCTGCCGGTCGCCATCCGGGATCCCGCTCAGCCCCGCCACTTGCCCCCCAATGCCAGAGGAGAGGTGCAGTTCGAGCACGTCTGGTTTGCCTACAACCCCGGGGAGTGGGTGCTCAAAGACCTCACCTTCACCATCCGCCCCGGAGAAAAAGTGGCCCTGGTGGGGCCCACGGGAGCCGGGAAAAGCTCCATCATTCGCTTGCTCTGCTGTCTCTACGACGTAACCCAGGGATCTATTCGCATTGACGGCGTTGATATTCGGGATCTCCCCCAGGCTGAGCTGCACCGCCACCTAGGGGTAATCCTGCAGGATGGATTTTTGTTTTCCGGGGATATCCAGCAAAACATCACCCTAGGAGAGAAGGCAGATCTAGCGGCAGTGGAGCAGGTCGCCCGCCAACTCAACCTGCATGACTTCCTCCGCAATTTGCCCCAAGGCTACGCCACCCCTGTGCGAGAGCGGGGCAGCAACCTCTCCAGCGGCCAGAAACAGCTTATCAGCTTTGTGCGGGCCATGTGGCGGGATCCCAAAATCTTGGTTTTGGACGAAGCCACCGCCAGCCTGGATGTGGGCACCGAAGCCCTCCTGCAATCCGCTCTAGACACCCTGCTGCGGGATCGCACCGCCCTGATCATCGCCCACCGCCTTTCCACCATCCGCGATGTGGATCGCATCTTGGTTCTGCAGCGGGGGGAACTCAAAGAGCAGGGATCCCATGCCGAGCTCATGGCCCTCAGCGGGCTCTATGCCAGCCTCTATCGGCTGCAAGATCTGGGCGGCTAGCAGGGTGCTTCTGCCCAACCGTCAGCGACTGGCGCCAAAGCGAGACCGAATTGCCTTTAGGGTGGTGAAGCTGGCATCCGCGAACGCGATGCGAGCCTTGCAGAGTAACAGATTGCCGTTATCCACGGCAGTGTCTCTCAAGCTGGCCAAACCATCGCTGGCCTGCACCAGGGCACGGCGGCCCCAGCTAGAGAAATTTTTGCTGAGGGTGTTGATCAAGCGTTCCATAGGGATTGGACATTCCGCTCCTTGTCTTCCACCTAGCCTACTCCCCCAGCCGCAGGTATCCACAGAGGGCCATCAAGAAAATTGTTTGTTACAGATTGTTAAAAACTTGCCGTCAAGCCGGCAGACTGGCTATGATAGGCCCCAAGTTTGGCAAGCAATTCAAAGAAAGCGGTTAGCCATGAATCATCGGCCAGAGGTAGTGGAAGGCACAGAGTCCAAGCAGAAGGTGACCCTGTATCTCTCACCTGAGCTGCACCGGAATCTGAAGATTCGGGCTGCCGTGGAGCGGGAGCCGATGTCGGCAGTGGCAGAGAAGGCCATTACCTTCTATCTGCTTCACCCAGAGGTCATTGAAGGGGTACAAGGTAGCGCCTATCGTGTCCATCAATGTCCCAAGTGTAGTCACCCATTTGTTATCCGCGATGGAGAGGTGGTTTCCCTGCACCAGACATCGGCTGCCGAAGCCATCCTTGAAGAGGTGGAGCCAGAATACTGGGGATCGGCTGCTGGCTCGGAAGAGCAACGGCAGGATGCTCTGGTACCCTGCTAGAACGCTCCCAAGCGGGCCCCCTTCAGGAACTTGAGCTGATAGGAGCAGACAGCAACACAGAAAGCTTCTAAAATCCTCTCAAAATCCATCCAACAAGGGCGTACTCCCAAGTGCAATCCAATACCTAGGCAACTCGAACCCCATTTTTCAACCGTTCTGGCGGCTCCTGAAATTTCCCCTCTGCAGTTGGTGTTTCCCATGCAAGAGCTAAGCATCCTCATTCAAGCTCAATACCCACTGCTGTACCTGCTGACTCCAGAGGAGGAACGGGCAGAAGCGGCTCTGGCAGCAATTGCCCGCACCCTTAAGCCTCAGCGTCGCCTATTCATTTGGACAGTTACCCACGGCATCGTCGAATACGGCAACCCCCGCAGCCTCACCCAGCACAACACCCAATCCCCCCAGCCCGCCATCCAGTGGGTAATGGAGCAAAAGGATCCCGCCATCTGCGTCTTCAAAGACCTACATGACTTCTTGGACAACACCGAGGTGAAGCGCTGGCTGCGGGATGCTATTGCCAGCCTGAAGGGATCCCACAAAACCATCCTGCTCATGTCGCCGGTGCAGGTGATTCCGGTCGAGCTGGAGAAAGACATTTGCGTAGTGGACTTCCCCCTGCCGGACATGGCCACATTGGAGCGCGCCCTCAACCGCCAGCTGGAGCAGATCCCGCGCTCCCTGCCTTTGGCTCCTGATACCCGCGAAAAGTTGCTCAAGGCGGCCCTGGGCCTAACGCAGGACGAGGCAGAAAAAGTCTACCGCAAGGCTGTGGTGATGCATGGTCGCCTCACCGAGGCAGAAGTAGACATCATCCTCTCTGAGAAGAAGCAACTGATCCGGCGCAACGGCATTCTCGAGTTTATCGAAGAGGACGAGACCATCGACGCCGTTGGCGGTCTGGAAGAGCTGAAGCGCTGGCTGCTGCAACGTTCTGAGGCCTTCACTGAGCGGGCCCGCGCCTATGGACTGCCCCAACCCAAGGGTATGCTGATCCTGGGCGTGCCTGGCTGCGGTAAGTCGCTGATCGCCAAGACCACTGCCCGTCTCTGGGGCCTGCCCCTGCTGCGTCTGGACATGGGCCGCGTTTATGATGGCTCCATGGTGGGCAAATCGGAAGCGAATCTGCGCAGTGCCCTGCGAACTGCTGAATCTCTCGCCCCTGCCATCCTTTTCATCGACGAGCTGGACAAAGCCTTTGCCGGGTCAGCAGGCTCCAGCGATTCTGACGGGGGCACCTCCAGCCGCATCTTTGGCTCTTTCCTAACCTGGATGCAGGAGAAGCGCTCGCCGGTCTTTGTCATGGCCACCGCCAACCGTGTGGACCGTCTGCCGGGCGAATTCTTGCGCAAGGGCCGTTTTGACGAAATCTTCTTCGTGGACTTGCCCAACATCAACGAGCGCATCGAGATCTTTCGGATCCACCTGCAGAAGCGGCGGCGCGATATCAGCCGCTTTAACCTGCGCCAGCTAGCTGCCGCCTGTGAAGGCTTCTCCGGCGCAGAGATCGAACAAGTTTTGATTGCTGCCATGTACGAAGCGTTTGCCCAGAACCGCGAATTTACCCAACTGGACATTTTGGCAGCAACGAAAGCAACTCAACCGCTATCTCGCACCATGACGGAGCAAGTGGTAGCGTTGAGGGAATGGGCCCAGCAGCGGGCTCGGCCTGCAGCGGCCTCTGTAGCCGAGTACCAGCGGCTGGAGTTCTAGGAGGAGGTGAGGATCCAAAGCTACCTTGACAAAAGCAGGGACGGCAGGGCCCAAACCTTCCCCAAAGAACAGTGCCCATTGTTTGTGTTGATGTTCCAACCCCTACACACAGGAGAGAAACACCATGTCTCATTTTAGCACCTTGCGTACCAAGATCACCGATAGCCAAATCCTGATCAACTCTCTGCGCGATCTCGGCTACACCGTTAAGCTGAACGCCGACGTGCGTGGCTACAACGGCCAGCGTGTTCGCGCTGACATCGTGGCTCAGTTGGAAGGCGACTACGATCTGGGCTGGTCGAAGAATCCCGACGGTTCCTACGACCTGATCGCCGATCTGTGGGGCGTGGCCAAGAAGCACAACCAGACCGAGTTGATCAACTCCATCAACCAGAAGTACGCCGTCAACAAGACCTTGGCCGAGGTGAAGCGTCCTGGCTTGAACAACGCCAACGTTAAAGTGGTGATGCACTAAGCCGGATCCTGTCTCGCCATCGCTGCAGCGATCTACACCGACTAAAGTTAGGAGGGGCTGAATCCAGCCCCTACTTTTTGGCTTGGTTTTTGGATTGGAGGGGCTGCGACCCGAAGGAGGAACCTACGCTTCTGTGAGAGCGGCAATGCCGGGCAGCACCTTCCCTTCCAATAGCTCCAAGCTGGCCCCGCCGCCGGTGGAGATGTGGGTCATCTTGTCAGCGAGGCCAACTTTCTCGACAGCTGCCACCGAGTCGCCGCCGCCGATGATGGTGGTGGCTCCCGCTTGAGTGAGATCGGCCAGGGTGCGGGCGATGGCTTCTGTGCCCAGGGCAAAGCGGTCGAATTCGAACACGCCCATTGGCCCATTCCAGACCACGGTTTGGCACCCCTGCAGGGCGGACTGAAAAGCTTTTACCGATTCTGGGCCAATGTCCAGACCCATCCAGTCGTCGGGGATCTGGTGGATGGAAACCGTCTGGGCGTTGGCGTCTTTGTCAAAGCGATCCGCTACCACCACGTCCACCGGCAGCAACAGCTCCACCCTTCGCGCTTTGGCTTTCTCCATCAGGGAGCGGGCGAGATCCAGCTTGTCGGTTTCTACCAGGGATTTGCCGGTCTTGAGGCCCTGGGCTTGGTAAAAGGTGAAGATCATGCCGCCGCCCAGCAGGAGCTTGTCCACTTTTTCCAGGAGCCGCTCAATGACGCCGATTTTGCTGGACACTTTGGAGCCGCCGATGATGGCCGCCAAGGGCCGCCGGGGATCCTCAATGGCGCCGGAGAGGAATTGCAGCTCCCTTTCCACCAGGTAGCCAGCCACAGCAGGCTGGAGATAGGCGGTAACGCCGGCAGTAGAGGCGTGGGCGCGGTGGGCGCTGCCAAAGGCGTCGTTGACAAACAGGTCGGCCAGTGAGGCCAGCTTGCGGGCAAATTCCGGGTCGTTGTCCTCCTCTTCTGGGTAGAAGCGGACGTTTTCCAGCAGGGCCACCTGGCCGTTTTCCAGGCGGTTCACTACCGCCTCGGCCTCAGGGCCGATGCAGTCGGGGGCAAAGGCAACCGGCTGGCCCAGCAATTGAGAAAGACGGGTGGCTACGGGGGCCAGGCTATTGCCCTCGCGGGCGACCTTAACCGCGCCTGTCTCTTTGTCCTTCTTGACGGGGCGGCCCAGGTGGCTGGTGAGGATCACTTTGGCGCCTGCCTGGGTGAGGGCCTGGATGGTGGGCAGGGAGGCGCGAATGCGGGTGTCGTCGGTGATGTTGCCCTGGGGATCCAACGGGACGTTGAAGTCGGCGCGCACCAGCACGCGCTTGCCGTTTAAATCAAAGCCAGATGACAGCAGGGATCCCAGTGTTTGTTTGGCCATCGTTGTTTTCCCCCGGACTGCAGAAAATCTTTATTTTTTCTTCCGTATGTATCCTACCAGCGATTGGGATCCCGGCAGCGAGACCGATGGGCTTCGGGATCCCCTTGTTCCGCTGCTTTTGCTGGGTCGGCCTTCCGTCTGCCCCTTGGCCCCGGCAATTGTAACGGTTTGCAAATAGAATAAAAATGTTGCTTTGTCGTTACCCTCATGCGTGTTGCCATTGCTGGTGGCGGGCTGGCCGGGCTGGCCTGTGCCAAGTATCTCTGCGATGCCGGGCATCAACCGCTCCTCTTTGAGCGGCGGGATGTTTTGGGTGGCCTGGTGGCTGCCTGGAAAGATGCCGACGGCGACTGGATCGAGACGGGGCTGCACAACTTTTTTGGCGCCTACCCCAACACGTTGCAGCTGTTCCGGGAGCTGGGCATCTCCGATCGCCTGCAGTGGAAGGAACACAGCTTGATTTTCAACCAGCCGGACAAGCCGGGCACCTATTCCCGCTTTGACCTGCCGGATATTCCCGCTCCTTTCAACGCCATTGTCGGCATCTTGCGCAACAACGACATGCTCACCTGGGGGGAAAAGGTGAAGTTTGCCCTGGGGCTGGTGCCGGCCATGATTCGCGGCCAGCGCTATGTGGAGCAGATGGATCGCTATAGCCTCTTGGAATGGCTGCGGCGGCAGGGTATTGACGAGCGGGTCAACACCGATATTTTCATTGCCGTCTCCAAGGCCCTGGCCTTCATCAACCCGGAGGAGATCTCGGCCATGGTGCCCCTGACGGCCTTGAACCGCTTTTTGCAGCAAAAAGATGGCTCTAGGATTGCCTACCTAGACGGCGCTCCCCCAGAGCGGCTCTGCCAGCCGATGGTGGACTACATTGTCGCCCGTGGGGGGGAGGTTCATCTAAACGCGGCGTTGCAGGACATTCGTCTCAACCCTGACGGCAGCGTGGCCGGGTTTTGCTTAGCCACCCCCTCTGGGCCGGTGGAGGTGACTGCCGATGCCTATGTCTCGGCCCTTTCGGTGGACGCGCTCAAGGAGCTGCTGCCGGCGCAGTGGTGGGGGATCCCCTTTTTCCAAAAGCTGCGTGAACTGGAGGGGGTGCCAGTAATTAGCCTGCAGATCTGGTTTGACCGCAAGATTACTCACATCGATCACTCCTTGTTTTCCCGCTCGCCGCTATTGAGCGTGTATGCCGACATGAGCAACACCTGCCGGGCCTATGCCGATCCGGAGCGGTCCATGTTGGAGCTGGTGCTGGCTCCGGCTGCCGAGTGGATTGATCGCGGCGATGAGGAGATCTTTGCCGCCACGCTGGAGGAACTGAAAAAACTCTTTCCCCAGCACCTTACCGGCCCCAACCCCGCCCGCGTGCGCAAGTGGGTGGTGGTGAAAACGCCGCGCTCGGTCTACAAGGCTACCCCTGGCAGACAGCAGTATCGCCCCACTCAAGTTACCCCTATTCCCAACTTCTTCTTGGCGGGCAGCTACACCCTACAGCCCTTCCTGGGCAGCATGGAGGGGGCCATCCTCTCCGGCAAGTGGGCGGCGGAGGCCATCAACAAGGGGATCCCATTTCAACGCGCTTCTGTCTCGGCCTCAACTCTGGCAGCTGCGGGGGTCTAGCTCTCCGCCGTCCGCCTCCTATGCCTTTTGAATCTTTCTTTTCCCCACAACCTCTTCTAGGCTATCCGCGGCGTCCGCTTTCCCGTAGTGTTGATATGTGCCCTCGCCGTTCCTCTTCCTTCTCTATCCTGGCCCTGTGCTCCTGGAGATAGCCAGATGAGTCCGCTTGAGCAATCTTTTGCCCTCTGTCGCCAGATTACGGCCAAGCACGCTAAGACTTTCTACCTGGGATCCCTGCTCTTGCCCCAGTCCAAACGGCGGGCCATCTGGGCCATCTACGCTTGGCTGCGGCAAACCGATGAGTTGCTGGATGGACTGGAAGCCAGCCAGGCAGAGGTGGAGGTCACCCGCAGCAAGCTGGAGCAGTGGGGATCCCATCTGGAGTCGCTCTTCCAGGGAGGCGAGCCGCAAGTCCCCACGGACCTCGCTTTGATCCACACCATCCGCACCTACCGCCTTTCCATCGAGCCGTTTCGCGAGATGCTGCGGGGGCAGAGCATGGACTTGGATACGCGGCGCTACGCCACCTGGGAGGATCTGCGGGTCTACTGCTACCGCGTGGCCGGGGTGGTGGGGCTGATGTGCTCGGAGATCATGGGGTTTGTGCCGGGCCGGGATGGCCGCGAGGAGGCGGTGGCGCTGGGGATCGCCATGCAACTAACCAACATCTTGCGGGATGTGGGAGAGGACGCCCGCCGCGGGCGGATCTACATCCCCCTGGAAGATCTGCGCCGCTTCAACTACTCCGAGCGGGACCTGTTTAACTATGTTATTGACGAGCGCTGGATGGCTTTGATGGACTATGAGATCCGGCGGGCTAGGGAGCTCTATGCCCAAGCGGAACGGGGGATCCCTACCCTGCAGCCGGACTCCCGCTGGCCGGTAGCCGCTTCCTTGATGCTCTACCGGCAGATTCTCAACGCCATCGAGCGCAACCACTACCAGGTTTTTCGCACCCGCGCTTACGTGTCCACTCTCAGCAAGGCATTGGCGCTGCCGGTGGCTTGGTGGCGTTCCAACTACTACGGCTATTAGCCAACGGTGCCCAACCGGAGTGGTGGCAGAAAATCGGACACAAGACGGCAAGCCCAAAACCCGTGAACGGCGAGGAAAACGTATGGTGAACCGTGCCCTGACCCTACCCTATCAGCGAATCTGGGAAGACAGTTTAACCATCTTCTGGCGCGACTGGCTGGATCTGCGGGGGCGAGTTTGGCAGGTGGTGGCCTCGGGGCTGGTGGCTCCCCTCATCTACATTGTTGCCTTTGGGGTGGGCCTAGGGGGATCCCTGCGGGCCGAAGCTTTGGCCGAGGTGGCCGGATCCACGGCGGCAGGTTCTTATTTGCGCTTTATTTTGCCGGGGATGGTGGCTCTTTCAGCCATGACCATCAGCTTTGCCGGCACCACCTTCTCCATTTGTGGATCGCGGCTATTTACCAAGAGCTTTGAAGAGCTGCTGCTGTTGCCGGTGCACCCCTTGTCTTTGCATCTGGGCAAGGTGCTGGCGGGCATTGCCCGCGGCCTGCTGACGGCCTTGGGGGTGTTGGCGGTGGGGGTGCTGGGTACGGGGGCCTGGGGCCTGCTTCACCCCTTGTCGCTGTTGGTTCTACTTTTGGATTGCGCCGTCTTTGCCGGCATTGGGGTAATTGCTGGCTTGAAGGTGCCCAGCCTGGAGAGTGTGGGCGTGCTAACCAACTTTTTGATTACGCCCATGTCTTTTCTGGGGGCCACCTTTTTCGATCCCGCCCAGTTGCCGACCTACCTGCAGGTGCTGGTCTATTGCCTGCCCCTTTCCTACGCCAGCATTGGCATGCGGGCAGCCGCCTACCAGCCGCTTGCGGAGTTTCCCTGGTACACGGTGGGAGTTTTGGGCGGCTTGGCGGTAATCCTGGCTTTTGTGGGAGCTTATCTGTTTTCCCACCAGCAGGACTAGCTGCCCTTGCCAAATACTTCTGGGTAGCGAGCCAGCTGCTCTTGCAAATCTTGGTTGTAGCGCAGAACAAGCACGCGGTAGCCCCGTCCCTGCAGCTGCGAGCGCAGTTGGCGATCCCGTTCCGCTTGGGCAGGCTGGTCGTGGACTGGGCCATCGCAGAAGATGCAGATGTTGGGGCTGTAGAAGAAGTCAACGACGCAGTCGGGATCGGCAATGGCTTTCTGGGCATCCTCAGGCAGCCGATACCCTCCTGCTGCCAGCGTTTCGAGAAAGCGGCGCTCCAGTTCAGAGCGAGGGTCCAGGAGCTGGCGCAGCCACTCCAGGTGCTCTTGGCGGGAGCGACCCAGGGAGCGCAGCTCGGTGCGGCTGTTGGCCAGCAGGCCCAAAAGATCCCGGATCTGATAGCGGTCAAGCTGCAGCGCTTCCCGTTGGTTGGCATAGCTGAGCAGGCATTCGTAGCAGGCTGCTCGGCATTCGGGCCGCAGGTCTTGGATCCCGGCCTCTGAAAGCTGGAAGTGACAGATCTCCAGCGCCACTTGGGCCACTTCCGCCAGAGCCTGGGGCTCTTCCACCAGGCGCCGCAGGACGCCAGCGCCCCCTTCTGCTGTTTCGTAGAAGAGCATGGCCTGATGGGATCCCTGGCCGATGCACTCGGCGGCCAGCTCTGTCTCTTCTAGCTCAAAGGTCTCTTCGATCCCTCGCTTGAGGGCATAGCGCAGGGTGGTCTCCAGGGCCTGCGGATTCTCCACCCCTGGCTGAACTAGGCGCACCAGCAACAGGTTTTGGGTACTGCGCACCGCCAGGCGAATGGACTGCAGGGGGACTGGGTTGGACGAGCCTGCCCTGTTCCGCTCAAGCTGATCTCGCGAGGGAACTTCCCCATTTTCAAAGTTGACCAAAAAGCCGCGCCCTCCACTTCCCCGCCAGCCGTGGTTGATGCGTAGCAGGGTGGCCGCCGGGGCATAGCGCAACTGCAGCAGGGGAGTTTGTCCGCTCAGCACATCAGCTTCTTGGACGCGGTAGCCAGAGCTTTCGGGAGCAAACTGGAAGAAGGTCTGCAGCTCGTAGCCTTGCCGCCGCCGCTCCTCTTCGTCAGCTGTGATGCGATTCCGCCGCCGCATGCGCACATTGGGCATTTCCAGAAGCTGGGTAAAGAGGCTGTTTTGCCCATCGAACTGGGTGCCGCAGACGGGGCAGCAATCCAGGTGGGGATCGGCAAAGGCCCCACAGCTAAAACAGAGCTTGTGGCTACTTTTGCGCTCCTCCAGGCCGCCGGGCGGAGCCTGAAACGCCACTGCTTCCCACTGGCAGCCCTCATGGTAGAGGAAGTTGTGGGGAGCAAACTCGCGGATAGCCAAAAAGCGAGGCCGGGCGATGAACTCGCCCTCGCTGCCGCGGGGCACCCAGGCCCGCACCGGCAAGGCAGGGAAGTTGTAGCCGGGCAAGAAGCCTTCGCTAGCCAAATAGCGGTAGGGATAGAAGTCGCTTTCCTCCCGCTGGGTTCCAATCTGCAGCAGCAAGTTGCGCTGGCGCAGGGCTTCTTGCTGGCGGCGCTCGGCTTCCTGTTGGTCTTTCTTTTGGCGAGTCGTCTGGAGCTGGCGGTTAGCGGCTTCCAACTGCTGCGTGGCAGCCCGATAGAGCTCTCGCCAGCGATCGAAAGCTCGGTCAAAAGCCTGGGGTGCCTCTTCAATGACCTGCTGAAGCCAGCGCTCGCTAAACCAGCCGCTTTTATCTAGGAGTTGGCGATCGGCGGCCAGCAGCTTCTGCACCTGCTCCTTCACTTGTTGGCGGGCAGACTCCTCAAGTTGGATTTGCTGGGCCACTGTCTCCCTGAGGGGCAGCTCTTCCCGATCCGCGTCGATGACGGTTTCAATGGAATTGCCTAGGGGCAGGCGCACCTGAGCCAACCAAACGGCGTGGATGTGAGCGCGCAGCAGCGATTCGTTGGCTAGATCCAGGCGGGGAGGGCGCACGCGACCGGCCACCATCTCGGGGCGGCGGCGGAAGTAGTACTGGTCGTGGCTGTTGAAAGCACTGCAATACGTTACGATTAGCCCCGGTTGCCCCTGGCGGCCTGCGCGTCCACTGCGCTGAGCGTAGTTGGCCGGCGTTGGAGGGACGTTGCGCAGATGTACCAGATCCAAATCGGCAATATCGACCCCCAACTCCAGGGTTGGCGAGCACACCAAATAGGGAAGGCGTCGAGCTTGATCCTCCCCGCGAAAGCGCTTTTCTCGCCGCTCCCGCTCCCCTAGGCGAACCACCTGAGCCGTGTGCTCTCTGGCCTCCAGGGATCCCAGCCCTGCTGCCCCGGCCTGGTAGAGGCGCTGGAAAAAGAGATTAACGGGGCGGCGGGCAGAGGAGTAGCCGCTCTGCTCGGCCCGGCGGGAATACAGAGGATCTGGTGGCGGCGAGCCATCGCCCAGGCACCAGCGCAGACAGCCAGCGTTGAGCTGGTAGGCTTCCTGGCCATTCTCCGAGTGGCGCCGCAGCAGGTCGTAGCTAACTAGGAGAGAAAGCAGGGATCCCAAAAGCTCATCGTAGGTTTCCCAGGTTAGCCCAAGGCGCTTGGCAAGAAAGCGTCCGAGGGCGCTGCGGGGGCCCAGGCTGAAAGTTGTTATGTCCTTTCCGTCGCAGCTTTGGCGGACAAAGTAGGTGGCCGTCCGCAGCTCGTCGTACTCTTCTAGGCCCCAAAACTCGTTGAGGTGTTGCTCGGCCCGTCGGCGCAGCGTTCTCTGGGACTCGGCTTTGAGCAGGCGCACATCGATGGCCAATTTGCGCCGAAACTGATCCAAAACAGCCCGCAGCAGGCGTTCCCGCTCCTCAACCTCGGCCTGGACAAACCAGGGGTGGAGAGGGGCCAGGGCCGAGCCTTGGCAAAGCTCCCTGAGGCTGCGGTATTCGATTTTCAACAAGCCCACCTGTTCCAGGTTGGGGTGGGTAACCCGCCAGCCGCGCCGCAGATCCTCGTAGAGCCGGTATTCGGTTAGCTCCGTAAAAGCCTGCCAGACCTCTTGGGCAGCCGGCGACTGGGGATCCAAATCGGGGTTTTGGGTAATGTCGGCAAGGCTCAAGCCTGAGGCCTGCACCACTGCCGGGGCTACCTCTGAGAAGTCCAGCTCTTTTTTCTCCTGCAGGGCAGCATAGAGCGCGGCCCGCAAAAGGGCCACGTGGACAAAGTCGTTGAAGTGGCCGGCCTGCAAGGAGGCATCCTGGCGGTTGTCGGTAAAGGTGAGCAGCTTGCCGCGGGCTGCACCCGTCTGAGCGGCATGGCGCAGCAGAGAAGTGGCCAGAATGGTGGTGGCGCTGGAGCGGCCTTCGCTGGAGAGGGAAGCCAGCTTGGCGAACTCCCGCTCCCGCCCACTGTAGTACTCGCCGCAAGCTAGGCAAAGAGAAAAGGGCTGGGGCTGCCACCACAGCTTCTGGGCCTCTGCCTGAGGCACCTCGGAAAAGGAGCCATCCGGGCGCACCCAAACTGCTTGGGGGACGCGCTTTTTCCAGTGGGGTTTGAGCCGGTTTTCAGGGGTGTACCAATCTTCCGGGATCTGCTCTGGCGACCACTCGTTGTCAATGGGATCCAAGCTGAGGTAGCCGGCCTGCTGGTCTTCGCCTTCCTCAACCTCTTCCCCCAGAGGATAGGGCAGGAAGTGAGTCTTTGACCTGAGGACGTGGTAGTAGTCCTGGCCACAGTGGCGGCAGAACTTGACGGGGAAAAACAGCTTTCCTTCCCCTGCTTGCACTTGTCCTTCCAGGGAAAACTGCCGCTTGTCCCGACTTTCCAGGGTGGCATAGAGGGTGCGGCCCTGGGAGATAAACTGGTGCAACTTCAAGGCCGGGCCGCGGCTAGAGCCCTCCCGCAGGCTGCTGGCGTGGGCCAGAAACTGGCGTAGGGACTCGGTGCAGCTCTCAGGGGTAGTGCTGGTCAGCTCTGCCAGTTGGGCAGCAACTTCGGAAAGCTCCCTGGGCACGCGGCGCCTGAAGCTGCCATCGGGACTTTGCTCCAGGCCCAGCTCATACTCTAGCCAGCGCATCAGGGGATGGCGGCGCAGATCGGCCTGGTTTGTAGGCCAAGGCAAGTCCAGGGCGCTCTTCAGCTCTGCCACCGTGGGTGGGCCGCCCTCGGTGAGGGGGGCCAGGGTTTCCTCAATGACGTGCTCCGGCCCAAAGGGATGGCCGAAAAAGCGGCTGGCAAAGGCGGCTACAGTCTGGCGGCGCTCCTGGGCGTCGGCTTCTGGTCGGGAGATCATGGTGGCGCTGGTGCCAATATGCACCAAGTTCTTGGCCCCACAGCGTCCTTTTAGGCGGCGAACCAGCATGGCCACATCCGCCCCTTGCCGACCCCGGTAGGTGTGCAGCTCGTCAAAGACCAGGAAGCGCAGCCCGTTGGAACTTAAAAAGCGCTGATCTTCGGGGCGCACCAAAAGCAGCTCCGCCATCACGTAGTTAGTAAGCAGAATTTGGGGCGGATCCCGGCGCAGATCTTCCCGGTCGCTTTCTGCAGTTTCCCCGGTGTACTTGGCAAAGCGCAGCGGAAAAGGGCGATGGTAGTTGCGCTCGTACCGCTCGCACAGGGCTTGCAAAGACTGGTATTGAGAGTTCACCAAGGCATTCATGGGGTAGACCACAATGGCCACCACCTGATGACGGGATCCCCCCTGGCGAATCCAGTTGTCAATGATGGGCAAGAAGTAGCAAAGGCTTTTGCCAGAGCCGGTGCCGCTGGTAACGACAAAACTCTTGCCTGCTAGGGCCTTGGCAACAGCTTCCTCCTGGTGGCGGTAGAGGCGGAAGGGTCTGCCATCCTCAAAGCGGAAAATGCGGGCTGTTTCTTGGGCAATGCGCCCCGCCTCGGCCAACTCGTCAACGGTTGGACCAGATACATAACTAGGGCTGAGCTGGAGGAGGGTTTCTGGCCAGAGGTGGATCCCTTCCTCTAGAGCTTGATTCACAAAGGCTTGCGCCCGTTGGTCGCCAATGAGAAAAAAGGAGCGGACAAAATCGCAATAGTCGTCCAGAACAGTGGCGTGGAGATCAAAGATGGTGGACATCGAATCTGCCCTCAAGGCCCGCTTGGTTAGCTCAAGCCTAGCTTGAAGATGCCGCAAGTGGTGTTTGCAACCCCACTCGCCAAGATCTACGGCCCGCTGAACGGCAAAAAGATATCTCCGAAGTGGGATCGGCAATGCGCCAGCTTCCCCCACACCTCCAGTACCCGCCGACGGCTGCAGCGTTCTCCGAATGCAGGAACCAGAATCCCTTGCCTTTAGGCAGGGGGTATGTCAAGAGAAAACTGGTCTGCAGAAGGCCACCTCTGCCTCATGGACGAATAACCCGCAATCCTAGATGCGCCTCGTAGCCATCGAAGTCACTGTCGTGGTGGAGGAGCGGAACATTGTTCTCAATGCACCAAGTGGCAATCAAACTATCTATTGTTTTGCGCACCGTCACGCCTTTGCGACGCAACAAGCGAAAGTTCTGCGCACTTTTCACCGCCAGGGAGGGGTTAACCATTTGCACCTGATGCAATTTCACCAGAGCACAGCGAGCCTGCTCGAAATCGGCATCTTTGCGAAAGCCCTGCAAGACTTCTGCCAAAATCAGGTCGCCCACCAGGATAAGAGTTTGATCCAGGGCCCAATCCAGATAGTCGGTGTGAAGCGATGAAATGCCGTTGAAGTAATCAATCCAGATGGTGCTGTCCACCAGGATCATCCTCAGTCCTGCAGGCACGACAGGCGTTGCTGCTGCAAATTGCCCTCCCATTTCAACTTGCCGCGTAAGTTGCGGATCTCAGCTTGCTCGTGTAGGCGAATCAGGACACGCAGCGCTTCGTGAATCACCTCGCGCTTGGTCTTGAGGCCGGTTACCTGGCGGGCACGCTCGATCAGGTCGTCATCCAGGACGATGTTGGTGCGCATGAGGAGCCACTTGTGTGTATAGAAATGCAGATCTATGTGTATTCTAAGCTTTTATTGAGTGCTGCGCCAGCTTCTCCCACGCCTCCAGTACCAGCCGCCGGGTGCAGTATTCGCCGTATTGACGTATCTCCTTCTCCTTCAGCACGCGAAAGGTTTCGCCGGGGAAGGTGCTAGCGGCAACACGGGCAGCATACCCCGCCGGGTCGAGCAGGTCGCGCACCTCTTCCCACGGATCGAGGATGTCGGCAAGTTCGCGTTCGGTCAAATCCGCCGGGTCGAGGATGTAGCGCAGTTGCTTGCGCGTCAGGCCGTAGAGCTGGGCGTAGTACGCATCGAGTTCGGCACGCAGCACCGCGCGGCGGTCTTCGTCCCAGCGAAAGGGCGGAAAGGGGATGCCCTTCTGCGGGTTGGTTTCGATCTCCGGGTAAGCGCTGATCCAGGATGGCAGGCGCCATTCATGCCTGCCGACAGCAATACGGTTTGCATCCCACGCAACATGGATGGCTGCCCGCAGCCCGTCATCAGCTTCGTTCCACACATCGTCGGCGAAGGGCTTGAGATCCCAGGCAGTATAGGTCAGTTCCAGTGCGCGCGGCACAATGAAGGCGAGATCGGCGGGGGTGTAGGCAGTGGGGGGAAAAATAGGGAGTTGGCGGAGGATGAAGGAACTAAGATGCGTCCCACCAATTTTCTGGCGCAATGCCCAATCAAAAATCAGGACATTTAGATTGGCTAGAAAACACGAGAGATGAATAGCCGAAATCTCACCCGTAAGGACTATGGGCATCGTATGTCCTACCCCAACTCTGGGCAGCAGGCTGAAGATGGCAGTGCGCTCGTTGGTGGCGTTGGTCACATCGCGGAAGCCGAGCAGCCAGCCGCGTTGCCACGCGCCCAGGCGGGCTTGCACTTCTTCTGCCGATACCCAGTACCAGGGCTGGACGAGGAAGTGCGGGTCGGCGTGCCGGGCTTCGTCTGGCGTGGGCAGTTGGGTGCTGGCGCGGTCGCGCACGCCCTCGTACGTCCCGTAGCGGTGGTCATAGTGCCAGATCATCTTGGCTTCGTAGAGGGGGAGGTAGCCCTCACCCCCGGCCCCTCTCCCAAGGCTTTGGGAGAGGGGAGAAGGATGCTCGTAGGAATGGGCAGTGACATAGGCAGCAATCTCTTGGAGGACTTGTTCTGTGTGGTCGAATATCTGCTCATTGGTAAAGCGCAGCATGGCAAAGCCATGTTCGCGCAGGATTTCCTCCCGCAAACGGTCGCGTTCCTGCTGAGTGGGTTCACGGTGCACGGCGCCATCTATCTCAATGATCAGGCGGGCATCGTCACAGAAGAAGTCGGCGATGAATTGTCCAATCGGATGTTGACGCCGGAATTTTCGGCCTAGCAGCCGACGGTCACGCAACAATTCCCAGAGCAGGCTTTCGGCGGTCGTCGCCTCGCGACGCAACTGCCGCGCCCTGGCAATCAGTTCCTGGCTGGCCTTGGGTAATTCGTACCCTCCTTCTCCCGCAGCGCGAGAAGAGAGGTCGGGGGCTGCGATCCTTCCCCCCTCTCCCGCAGCGTGAGAGAGGGGGCTAGGGGGTGAGGGCACAAACACATTCCCCACCAGCCGGTAACCTTGCTTTTCCAGCTCTGCACGGGTGCGGAAGAGGTGCGAGTCGTTGGACATTTGGAACATCGCCATGAAGCGCACGCCCCAAGAGTTTTCTCCCGTGTGTTCGTTAACCAACACCGGCACGCGCTGATAGATGGCGCGGGTCAGGTCGGCATCCTGGCGAGTGCGGAAGACGGGCAGGGTGCGGGTGTTGGGGTTGATGCGGGCAATGTCGTCCGCTGTGAGGGTGAGAACGCGACGCGGGTCGCGCAGGTGTTCAGGGCGGGTGGCGAAAAATGAGAACGTGAGAGCGGGAGAGGTCTCGTGTTCTCCTGCTCTCTTGCTCTCCTGCTCTCCACAAAGGGTGAGCAGGCAGAATTTCATGCGGCTGTCGACCGCCGGGAAGAGTTTTTCACGATTTTCGAAGTCGAACAGGCTGAGCAGATGTCCTTTTTCCACCAGATCGGCGAAGAAGAACTGATTGGTGGCGTCGGTGGCAATGCCGGTGGGGACGATGATGCCCGCCCGTCCCCTCAGCAGGTGACGCACGCGCTCGGCGAAGACGGAGTAGGTGTTGATGCGCCCGCGGCCGGTCAGGGGGTACTGTCCGCTCGCGCGCAGGAAGCGGCTGGCGCTTTCGGCGTTGTGCAGGGCGCGCTGGTAGTCGTGCCAGAGGGCGGGGTTGGTCTGGGGCAGGTCAGCAATCAGGCGTTTGCGGGCGGCGGCGTTGGGCGCGCGGGCAATGGCGGTATCGCGGCTGGCGAAGAATTCTTCTTCCTCCAGTTGGATTTGCTCCCAGGGCGGGTTGGAGAGGATCACATCAAAGCCGCCACTTTCAAACACCTCTGGAAACTCCAGCGGCCAGTGGAAAAACCGGTTCTCGACGGCGAGGGCCTGAGCAGTGGCAAGGGCCTGGGAGGGGGTTCTCTCCTGCAGTCGATCAGCCACGGCTTGGGTGGTAATGGCCCTAGAGAAGTCAGGGATCAAGGGCTGGAAAAAAGCGGCTGTCCACAGGTTGCAGGCTTCCACTAGCTTTTGGTGTTGCGGGTCTTGGCAGTAGCGGCTGTAGAGCTGCTGCTTGCGGCTAACCTCTGCCGGGGAGTTGTCTGGAATGGCTTCTAGCTTCTGTCGCTCCTGGCTAAGCTCAGCCACCACCTGGTCAGTGTCAAAAGCAAGGGAAAGCTGCCCTGTTTGCAAACTCTGGCACTCGGTGCGATTGCGCTGCTTTAGCGAGCGGGCAGCCTCCTTGGAGTCAGCGCTAACCGGGGTAAAGGCTTCATCGGGGATGCCCTTTTCCAAAATCGCCAAATCCAAGACACCCACCAGCGAATCGCCGCACTTGATGTGGTGATCCAGGAAGGTGAGGGGCTTGCCGGCGCAGTGGGCCTCCAGCCACAGGGCCACGCGGCAGAGTTCCACCGCCAGCGGGTTTTTGTCCACGCCGTAGATGCAGTGCGCCACCACATCGCGGATGGCCTCGCGGACACGCTCGGGGGCGGGTTCCTCTTCGCCGGTGCGGATCTTTGCCAGTTCCTTGCCCAACCTGCGGGCGGCAGCAAGCAGGAAGTGACCGGATCCGCAGGCGGGATCACACACACGGATGGACAAAATCGCTTGCTCTTTTTCCTCAGGTGGGCGAGCGGCTTTCAGCCGTTCTTCAATCACTGGCTCCAGCGCCGAGCGGATGAGTTCGGCCACTAGCTCCGGCGGGGTGTAGTAGGAGCCTGTGCTCTTGCGCTCTGAGCCGTAGCTCAACTCAAAGCGAGGCGCCCCTTGCCCAGTTACAATCTGAGGCTGGTAGTCGAGCAAGCTTTCGTAGACGGATCCCAGTTCTTCTACATCCAGCGCCGCGTAGTTGACCCGCCGAAGGGGAGAGGTGGGGTTTTCTCGGTAGTAGGCTAGGTGCGAAAAGGCTTGCAGCAGATCCCGGTTGCTCAGGCTGCACTCATCCAGCTCCAGAGGGGCAAACAGCTCTCCGTTGAGAGGAGCAGCCCCCAGCAGCTCCGCCAGCTCCTCTTGGGAAAGCACCCTCCAGAGCACCCGCAAGCTGCACCAGAGATCCTCGTGTTCGTCTTGGGCACTTTGCCGATCCAAAAACCGCCGCAGCCGCGTCACGCTGTAGTGCTCGCGATAGAGCGCCGCGCTGCTCATCAACCCCCGCTCTTCGGAAACCAAGAGGAACAGGAACCGGTAGACCAAGCGCAGCAGTTGGCGGTAGAGCTCCCTGGGATCCGACAAGAGCCGCGCTCTCAGCCTCTGGTTCTTGGGATGGGCCAGGAACCCATTTGCCAGCAACCTGATGCACTCCTCAACCCCCTCCCGCAGCCGTTCCCGTACCCGGCCACCCTGCTCCAGGGCCTGTTGGTAGTACTTTTCCAGCAGACAATCCCCTGCTAGCTCTGCCGTTTGGGGCAAGCGGCTGCGGTGCAGCAGCCGAAAGAGGATGGCAAAGTCGTTAAACCGCTGCTCCTCTAGGATCTGCTTCAGGTCAAACTCCACATAGGCCTGCCGACGCACATAGGTGGAGTCCCGCAGGAGGCGCAGGGTCAATCCGTTGGTAACAATGCCCCAGAGGTGCTCGCTGCGGTTGAGATACTCCTGCAGCAGCGAGTGGGGTGCCAGGCGAGGCCGGCCAGAAGCCGGCACGCGGCCCAGCTCCTGGCGCGCGCCGACGATGTGCACCGGTGGCGCGTCTTCCGCCTCGCCCATGCGATGCGAGATGGGGAAGTTCATTCCGTCCACCTCGCAGGCGCGCGGTTGATAGCGCACCTCGATCCCCAGCAAACTGAAGAAGGGGATCGCCCAGGCATCGCGGGTGATGCTGGTGGCGAGATCGCTTTCGGGCAGGCGCTGCAGGCGGCTCTGGAAGGCCTCCCAGTACTTTCGACAATCGGCAAAGACCGCGGCAATCTCTTCGACTGGGCTGCGCTTGCTGTTAAAGCCGAAGTCTTCTGGCTTCTGTCCTGGCAGATCCCCTGCCAGCAGCTTTTCGAGAATATCGGGCCCCAACAGGCCTCCTTCGATGCGTACCCCAGAAAACTCGCTCATCGGCAAACCACCGGTTGGAGAACAAGGAGTCCTAAAAGATCGGGGGGAAGCTGCGGCTTCACCTTCAGCCCCCGCCCCTGTAGGGACACGGCTTGGCGGATGCGCCTATGGGCAGCCTCCAGCTCAGCAGCACGCTGCAAAATCCGCTCCCGCGCCGCCTGCTGCAGCCGGTGATCCCTTCCCCAGTTTTCCTCTGTCTCCTGCCACGGGCCGAGACAGGCCAGGAGATGCTGAACCAGCTCCCGCTTTTCCGCTAGCGGTAGGTTCTCATCCGGCTTGGCCGTGGCCAGCAGTTGGAGAGCTGCGCCCGTCTCCAGCCAGCGGGCCTCGCCGCTCTCCAGGCCAACACCGCCTAGCACCAGCACCTCTTCCGCCAAGAGAGGCTGTCCCTGGGGTTGCTCCACCAGGTAGCGCACCCGCAGCAGCAGTAGAGTTGTAAGATCAACTACCGCTCGGGTGCGTAGAGCGCCGCAGCGGGAGACGACAGCATCCCCTTTCTCTGGGTTGTCGAGGGCTTCCTCCAGCAAAAACTGGGCCAGGGCAACCACGACGCGGTGGTTGCGGCCAATGTATTCGGCACCTTCGGGCGTGGGCGAGTCGAAGCTGATTAGCCAACGCCCGCCTTTGGGAGAGGGCAGGGCCAGGCGAATGGCTTCCGGCAAGGTGGCAGTGGCTTCGGAGCCGACGCTAACCTGGTAGACCCCCGACCGCTTCCCTGGGGTTATGGCTAGGTTGAGGCGCTGGGCGGCAGCCAGGAAGAATTCGCGCACAGCTTCGGGATCCCCTAGCACGGCATCGGTGGCCTCCAGCTCCCGCTGCACTGCCTCAGGCTTGAGGGCCCGCTGGGCAAAACGGGTGCGGTTGCGCCGCTCCTGTTCGACAGAGCGATCCCAGCGCCGGTGAAACTCATCCACTTCCGGCACGCCAAGATCGAGGGTTAGCTGGCGCTCGGCGGACCAGTGTCCCTTGCGCAGGAAGAGGGCTTCGAGCACAGCCTGGGTAACGCTTTCGCTAGCCTCCGGCACAGGCACGTGGGTGCCCAGGGTGCGGTGGATCTCCCGCGCTTTGTTGAGCAACACCTCCAGTACCACGCCATCTACGGGGTTGTCGCGGCCAAAAAAGCGGATGACCTTGACCCGGCTGGCCTTTTGGCCGTAGCGATCCACCCGGCCCTCCCGCTGCTCCAGCCGATTGGGGTTCCAGGGCAGGTCGTAGTGGATGACGGCTGTAAACTTTTCCTGCAGGTTGATCCCTTCCGAGAGGCAGTCGGTGGCCACCAGCACCCGTGGTCGGTCAACTTCCAGGTTCGCGATCCTGGCCTCCCGCTCCTCGTCTCCCATCCTGCCCGTTACACAGGCTACTTGGGCTGGGGATCCCAGCTGTTGCCGAAGGTAACTGTCCAGATACTCCGCAGTGGCAACGTAGCGGCACCAGAGGATGGGATGAAAACCTTCCTGAAGCAACTTTTTCACCAGCTCGATGGCCCGCGCCAGTTTGGTGTCGTGCTCTGGGCCCTGGAGCTGTTTGGCCAGACGGGCCAGGGCCTGCAACCGGCGGCGGTCGCTATCCGGCAGGGTTGGGTCTGCGGCTTCAAGAGCTGGCGTTGGCAGCTCATCGTCGGTACGCTCTTCTGCCGACTCGAACACCCAGCGGCTCAGTTCTGCCTCAACCTCTTCTTCTGCCTCCAGGGTTGCTCCGCTGCGATTGTGCAATGCCGCTACTGCTGCCGCCGGGCTGGACATTACGCAGCGCAAAAGGGCCAGCGCTCCCCAGTAGCGCACTCGCTGCTGGCGCTTCTCTAGTTGCTGCCCTGTGCACACCAATTCCGAGCAAAACCCATAGGTGTCCTCGAACAGCTTGCGCTGCCCCTCAGAAAGGGTGTAGGTTTCATCTTCAGCTTCCCGGGTTGGAAAACAGGTGAGCTCCTGCCAAGTTTCCCGAATATCTCGCCGCGTGCGCTGGACAAAATGACGGGCTAGCTGGACGCGTTGGTCTTCGTTGAGATCCTGGAGATCCCATGTCTCGAACTCGGGCCGCAGCAGCCCCAGCAGCGAGCGGAAGGCCTCTTCGACACCGCTGTGGGGAGTTGCCGTCAGCAGGATCAGGTGGCGGTTGGGGTTTTGGGCCACCGCTTTGAGCAGACTGTGGCGCTCCTGCTGGTTTTTGCCATGGGCCGCCGCTGCCCCATGGACTTCGTCGGCAATGACCAGCTCAGGACAAAATTGCAGAAATGGGTGGCGGTTGCGCTCGGTCTTGACGAAGTCAATGCTGGCCACCTGGACAGGAAAGTACTCGTAGAGGCTGCGCCCAACAGGGGTTTTTCGCTCCAATTGCCCCACCGTTCCCGAGCGGATGACCACTGGCTCCAGGTTAAACTTCTCGGCCAGCTCGCTGGCCCACTGCTCGCACAAATAGGGAGGGCACAGGACACAAAGGCGTCGGATCTCGCCGCGATCCAAAAGCTCCCTGGCTATCAGCAGCGCCTCGATGGTCTTGCCCACCCCTACGTCGTCGGCAATCAATAGCCGCACCGGATCGAGGCGCAGCGCCATGAGCAAGGGCACAAACTGGTATACCCGTGGCCGAATCGAGAGGCGCCCCAGAGAGCGAAAGGGAGTTGCGCCCTCCCGTAAAATCAGCCGGGCCGCCTGCCAGAGGAGAAGGGTACTGGTGGCATCGGCAGGATGATCCCCAGAGGGCCAAGGAAAGGCGGTAGGCTCCACTCGCTCGAAGGGCAAGGTGCCGCCCACAAGGTTCATCAGGTGTCGGTGAATGCAAACCGCATCTTCTGGGGTGCCGGTGAGGGGCCGCAGCACCACAATTTCTTCTGAATCAGCGGGGAGCACCACCCACTCGCGGTTGCGGCAGCGGACAATTGAGCCAGGCTGCATGGGATCCCTGGGAGCGACCTACCTTTTCCATTGCATCTTAGATACTCTTTGGGGACAACTCTCTCCCATCTCCCAATACCCTGCCGGCAGCGGTAGGATGAAACGGAGCCGGCCTCAGGTACCCCTCTGGCCCACCGACATCATGAGCAGCCCCCGTTATCCGTTTGAGCGTGTTCGCGAGCACTTGCTCTTCCAATCTTTGGAAGATGCCGAGTGGAAGGCGCTGACGGCAGCCCTGTTGCCCAGCCGCTTCTCTCCTGGCCAGGTGATCTTTCAAGAGGGGGATCCCAGCAGTGACCTGTACATGATCCTCAGTGGAGTGGTGGAGCTGCGTCGCCAATATGTGCGACATCCGGGAGATTATTGGCTGGCTACGCTGCACGCCGGGCGTTTGTTTGGGGAACTTTCTCTGCTGACGGGACGGCGGCGCTCCTTTACAGCAGTGACCATAACCGAGGTGCAGACCCTACGCCTTTCCACCGAAGGGCTGATCCTGTTGCCTCTGGAAGTCCAGGTGAAACTCTACCGCGCCTGGAGCCAGATCATCAGCGAGCACCTTTACTGGCTGGATAGTATGTTCACGGATCTTCTGGAGCAGCGAGGGGTAGAAAATGTAGCCTCGGCTATGGCTCTGCTGCACCAGCGCTATCCCGCTTGAAAGAGGCTCAATCCCTGCTCCGCATAGGTTTGCAGGTCAACGTCCACGAAGACAACCCCTTGGATCCCAAATTTTGTCTTCAGAATGTTCAGGGGTTGCGATATCATGTGCTAAGCAGCAGCCCCCAAGAGATTTCAAGCAGCGAGGTCAGGAGCAGTGGTTAGGGTAGCCATCAACGGGTTTGGTCGCATTGGTCGCAACTTTTTGCGCTGTTGGCTGGGTCGCTCCCAGTCCAACCTGGACATTGTTGCCATCAACGACACCTCAGATGCTCGCACGGCTGCCCACCTGCTCAAGTATGATTCCATCCTTGGGCCGTTGCAGGGAGCAGACGTTGAGCCTGCAGAAAACGGTTTGGTGGTGAACGGCAAGCATATCTATGCCGTTTCCGACCGCAACCCCAGCAACCTGCCCTGGAAAGAGTGGAAGGTGGATCTTGTTATTGAAGCTACAGGTGTTTTTGTCGACTACCAGGGTGCCTCTAAGCACATAGAAGCGGGGGCCAAAAAGGTGGTGATCACCGCCCCGGCCAAGGGGGGAGACATTCCCACGTTTGTCTACGGTGTTAATCAACACACCTACGACCCGGTGCGGCACAACATTGTCAGCAACGCCAGCTGCACCACCAACTGCCTTGCCCCGATCATCAAGGTGTTGCTGGACAAGTTCGGCGTCCTCCGTGCCACCATGACCACCACCCACAGTTACACCGGCGACCAGCGGATCTTAGATGGTGGTCACCGCGATCTGCGGCGGGCCCGGGCAGCAGCATTGAGCATGGTGCCCACCACCACGGGGGCTGCCAAGGCGGTGGCTTTGGTGATCCCGGAGCTGAAAGGCAAGCTGAATGGGGTGGCGGTACGGGTTCCCACGCCCAATGTGTCTCTGGTGGACTTGGTGGTGCAGACGGAGCGGCGCGTGATTGCCGAGGAGGTAAACGCTGCCCTGAAGGAAGCCTCGGAAACCACGATGAAAGGGATCATCGCCTACTCGGATATTCCCTTGGTCTCCATCGACTACCGCGGCCACGACTGCTCGGCCATTGTGGATGCGGAGATGACCAGTGTGCTGGATGGGGATCTGGTCAAGGTCATGGCTTGGTACGACAACGAGTGGGGCTACTCCCAGCGGGTGTTGGACTTGGCGGAATACATGGCCGCTCACTGGGTGGAGTAGGCTGCTTCGGTTGGCAACCCTCTTCTGTTCCCCATTATTCCCCCATCGAGAACTGGGCAAAAACCTGCCAACGTTTGCCGTCGTGGAGGAGGAGCGTCAAAGCTGACGCTACAAACGCACTCTGGAAAGAACGCGTCTTGAACTCTGGCCAGGCGGCGCGAAAGTGGGCGGGGGTTAGGTCTCGGAAGGCCACGGTTATGTGGGGCACAAACGGACGGGCTTGAGCGGTTGTCTCTTTCTGGTTGAGAAGGAGCCCCATGTGGTGATGGGCTTGAGCTTGTAGCTGCTGCAGTTCTGGGGAGGGCACGACGTGAATAAAAATGACACGCGGCGCGAAGGCCCCAAAGCCGGATAGCTGGATGGCGACGGGAGTTTGCTGCTTGGCAAAGGCCTCTAGGGATCCCGTCAAGGCCGGCAGATCGGAACTGGGCCACTCGAACGGCGGCACCAGAGTGATGTGGGGAGGCGAGCGCAGGGCCGCTTGGCTGGCAAATTGCTCGGCAAACTGCTGTTTGATGGCTGTCACCTGCTCTTGCAGTGCTGGAGGGGGGAGCAGAGCAAGAAACAGTCGCTGCTTGGGGTTATCCACCAGCATCGGTAAGAACCTAGAGAACAGGGGATAATGCAACTGTAGCCAAGCCCAAACATCTTGTTATGTCGCGTCCTGTCGCTTCTTCCCCTATCCTGGATCCCTCCTCGGCAACCGGATCCCCAGGCCAAGCGCCTCAGCCGGCTCCCATTCCGCCCTACCAGTGGCATTTGTTCCTTTGTGCAGATCAAACCAAGCCCAAATGTTGTGAGAAAGCCGTGGGATTGGAAGCCTGGGACTATTTGAAATCGCGGATCAAGGAATTGAACCTGGAAATCGGGAGCGGGGGATCCCTGCGGGTACACCGCACCAAAGCCAACTGCCTGCGGGCATGCGACTATGCTGTTCCTGGCCCTGTGCTGCTGGTCTATCCCGGTGGGTTTTGGTACCACTCGGTCACGCCGGAGGTGGTGGAGGAGATTCTTCAAAAGCACATCTTGGGAGGGATCCCTGTTGTTGAGTATCTGGTAGCCCAAGATACCCTCAGCGCCCCTGATCCAAAAGGGCATGGATAGCCTGCACGCACTCTGCCGTCACCTGCTGCAAATCGGCCTTATCGCTGGAAGCGGGGGGGGGAATCACGTTGCCAATGCGCACCGTGATGGGGCAGAACAAACGCGGCCACCGGGATCCCTTGGGCAGCACTTTCTCGGTACCCCAGAGAGCCACAGGCAACAGAGGGGTTTGCGTTCGCGCTGCAACCAGAGCCGCTCCCAAGTGGGGGTGAGGAATGCGGCCATCGGGGGTACGGGTGCCATTCAAAAAGATCCCCACCGCCCATCCCCGCGCCAAGGCTGCTTCTGTGGCTCGCAAGGCAGCGCGGTCGGAGCCGCCTCTTTTGACCGGGTAGGCGCCGTAGAGCTGGATCACCTGCTTCAGCCCCGGCACCCGAAACAGCTCTTCCTTGGCCATGAAGGCCACCGGGCGGCGCACCGCATTGGCCACCAGCGGCGGATCCAAATGGCTGGCGTGGTTGCTGACGACGATGAGGGATCCCTGGCGAGGCACGTTTTCCTGCCCATAGGTGCGCCCAAAATACAGTCCCCGAAACAAGGGGTTGACCACCAGCCACTTGAGCAGCCAGTAGGCCAACCAATCCCGGCGGCGATAACCCATCTGTGAGTCCAACGATCCCTGCCACTCCGGCAGCAGTTCCCTCTGTAAACTACCCGACCCTGACTGCTTCGCAGTACAGGGCGGGCTTTCGGCAGCCCTGCAGTTGGCAAGCCAACCACGAACCTCTAGGCTGGTTTACGGCAGCCCCCAAAAGCGCAATCACCTTCGCACCGTTAAAATCCGCATCCCCTTCCCAACCGCAGTGCCCGCATTTGAACTGCTTACCCTTGCGATAGGATTGAGCGGAGTCGGGATGAATACGCAGGCACTTGTGGCAGATCTGCGAGGTATAGGCCGCAGGGACAGCTACCACTTTGACACCCGCCCTCACAGCCTTGTATTCGATAAACCGCCGCAGCTGGTAGAACGCCCAGCTATTGCTACGCCGCCGCTCCTCACGACTGCGGGGGTGTTGATTGGTGCGTTCTCGAATGCCGCTTAAGTCCTCAATTGCAATGCAGGCAGAAAGAGATTGAGCTGCTTTAACGATGCGCTTAGCGATACTGTGGTTCACCCAAGCTTGAAAGCGTCTCTCTTTGCCAGACAGCCGTTGCAGCAGTTGACGGCATCGCCGCCTGCAACTGCGGGTGCCCTTACTGGCCTTGCGCTGAAGAGACGCTCTTAACCGACAGTAGTGATCTCGGACTTTGTTCAGCTGCTGTCCATTCCAGTTGTCTCCTTCGGAGGTATGTGCAATGTCTCGCCGTCCCAGGTCAACACCAATCACCTTGTCGGTGTTCTGTTGCTTGGGGGGCTCTGCCTCGACACAAATCTGGATGGAGTAGGAGCCGTCTTTGCGCTG